>PMYD01000074.1 GCA_003171335.1 Phycisphaerales bacterium | reverse complement strand
GTCAACCCGCTAAACAGATACTTACATTATTGGTGGCACTGTGCTAATTCCATGGGCTAGGCCGCACAAATCCACTTTATCGTTTGCTTATGCATTGTCGGATTCGAGGCTTGTAGCGGAGATGATTCTGCCTCGCACTGTCCCTGTCCCTACCGAAAACTCTATCGGTGGGCCCGGGACGCGAGGAGCAGAGGAGAAATGACGAAAACACGGGGACAGCATACCAGTTCTTCTGCGTCAAAAACCTGGGCAAAAACCTGGGGCAAAAAACCTGGGGACATCATACTGGTTTCTCCTTGACGGTAAACCTGGGGACACGGTAGGCAGGCCCGGTATGGTGCGGCAAATGTGGAGTGGGCAGCACCGTATGCATCCGGTGAAGGGTTCGCCGGGCGCACACCGCACACTAGCCTCGTCCGTTTTTGCTTGCGTAAATCTCGCAGGCGCGGCAAGATACTGGGTTGGCCGATCCGGCGGTTTTGGGCTGGCCGGGGGGCAAGGAGCTCAATGACGGTAACCAGACGCACGCGCGCAGTTTAGGCGGGCGGTCGAGGAGGTTTTAGCAGCAGGACCCGCTGGCGCCCCGCGGCGCCAAGAGACACAGGCTAAAAGCTTGTGCCAGCACGCAAGGGACACAGGCTGAAAGCCTGTGCCACCACGGAGCAGGCCCCCTCCGACCCCGCGTTTGAATCCTGCCTAGGCTTTTTCGCCGGACATCGCCGATGGGAACGATACGTCGGGCCTACAGGCGGGTTTAAGTAAGTAAACAGCAGTAGCGGGCTTTCGTCCGCCGCAGGGTTTTCGCTATTGCCAAAAAAGTTCGGCGGCCAACAGGAGTAAGAAGTGAGCAGGAGCTGGCCTATCTTGGCCGGTGTCATGGCGTTGGCGGCGATAAGTTGCTCGCCGTCGTATTACCATCGCCAGGCGGACCAGCGGGCGTACGATATCATCACCCGGGCCAACAAGCAGGCCCTGGGCCGCTCTGACCCCTTCACCATCGAGCCGCCCGCCGAGACGCTCCGCCGCCGGCTGCTGCTGGACCAGGACCTGCCCATATCCAATGCGGCCAGCCTGGGCGCTTCCGCCCTGACGCCGATCAAGAACTGGCCGGAGAAGGATTACCCCGCGCGCCAGGATGACCTAGCGGCCAGCGGCGTGTGGCATCCCGCGGCCGCACCGGCGGCCGTGCCGCCCCCCCAAACGCCGGCCGAGCCGCCGGCGGCAACGACGCCGTGGGGCCAATCGCAGCCCGCCGCCGCACAGGCGGACAGCGCGCCCTCTACCGCCGCACAGGCGGGCCGCGCACCTTTGGCCGCCGCACAGGCGGGCGGCGCAGCCGCGACCGCCCCGGCCGCATCGTCGATGGCCGTGTCCCGCAAGGCGGCGCCTCCATCAGCCGCATCCCAGATGGCCGCCTCCCAGCCGGCCGCCAGCGAGCCGGTGGCGCTGGAGCTGACGTTGAGCGATGCGCTCCAGGTGGCGGCCCGAAACAATCGCGATTTCCAGACCCAGAAGGAGAACGTCTTCGAGGCGGCGTTGGCGCTGGACCTGGAATCGAACGAATTCCGCAGCATCCTGGCCTCCTCCTCCAGCGCCACGTACACCGATGACCGCACGGGCGCTGACCCGGTGCGCGGCATCTCCTCCTCCACCGATGCCTCCGCCTCGCGCACGCTCAAGCAGGGCACGGCCCTGACGGCGGCGATCGGCCTGGACCTGGTGAGCCTGCTGACCAAGGACCACTCCGGCTCGATGGGCCTGACCGGCGATGCCACGATCACCGTGCCGCTCCTGCGCGGGGCGGGCTGGGCCATCGTCACCGAGCCCTTGACGCAGGCGCAGCGCGATGTGATCTACAGCCTCTATAAGCTGGAGCGCGCCCGGCGAACCCTGGCGGTGCAGGTGGCCGGCGAGTACCTGGGCGTCCTGCAGTTGATGGACCAGGTGAGCAACGCCGAGGAAAACTACCGCCAACTCCTGCTCTCCAGCCGCCGCGCCCGCCGGCTGTCGGAGTCGGGCCGGCTGGAGGCCATCCAGGTGGACCAGTCGCTCCAGGATGAGCTGACGGCCCGCGAGCGCTGGATCAGCGCGCAGCAGTCGTATGCCCACGCGCTGGATAATCTGAAGCTCACGCTGGGCCTGCCGGCCGATGCCGCCATCGAACTGGACCGCGGCGAACTCCAGCGGCTGGCCCAGTCGGCCCAGGAGGCCATGGCCACCGCGGATGCGAAAACCGCCGAGCCGGAGGCGGCGGTCTCGATTCCGCCGGCCCCGGCCGAAGAAACCGGTCCAAATGAGCCGCCCGAGCAAAGCCCGGCGGTCGAGCCGCAAGAGAAGCCGGCCCTGGCCCAGGGAGATGCTGCCGGCGCATCGACGCCGGCCTCCGCCCCCGCCTCCGAACCGGCGGAACCGGCCGAGCCGGCCGCAGCGGCCGGCCAGGAGGATGTCCTGGCGGCCAACCAGCCTGTCGATCTCGTGCCGCCCAGCCCCAAGGGCGGGCCGCTGGAGATGGATGAAACCCAGGCCGTGCGCATCGCCCTGGACAACCGCCTGGACCTGCGCTCGGCCATCGGCCAGGTGTACGATGCGCAGCGCAAGGTGGTGGTCGCCGCCGACGCCCTCAAGGCCGATGTGGCCCTGACCGGCAGCGGCAGTCTGGGCAGCGGGCGCTCGGTGTATTCCGCCGATCAGCCCGATGCCCGCCTGGAGCCCCAGCATGGGCTCTATGCCGCCGGCGCCCAGGTGAACCTGCCCCTGGAACGCACCGCCGAGCGCAATGCCTACCGCAACAGCCTGATTTATCTCCAGCAGGCCACGCGCAGCGTGCAATCGCTGGAGGATGCGATTAAACTTCAGGTGCGGGATGATCTGCGCCAGTTGCTGCAGTCGCGCGAGAGCTATTTCATCCAGGCTCAAGCGGCCAAGCTGGCCCAGCGGCGCGTGGATTCGACGCAATTGTTTCTTCAGGCCGGCAGGGCGCAGATCCGCGACCTGCTGGAAGCGCAGGATGCGCTGATCAACGCGCGCGATGCCGTCACCGCCGCCCTGGTGAGCTACCGCGTGACGTCGTTGCAGTTCCAGCGCGATTTGGATGTGCTGGAGATCGATGAGAAAGGACTGTGGCGTGAGTACCAGCCCAAGTAGCCCTCGGGAGAGGCGAATCCCCCAGGCGGCCGGCGCGGTGTGGCGGCGGCTGCGGGGTCTGCCCCGCATCGCGCAGATCTCGGCGGCCGTGGCGGTCGTCGCGATCCTCCTGGTGATCTGGCTGGCCGGCTCGGCGCCGGCGGCGCCGACGGCGCTGGCGGTGGTGGTGCGCGGGCCGCTGGTGATCGGCGTGACCGAGTCGGGCATGATCCAGAACCGCGAGCAGGTGGTCGTGAAAAGCCAGGTCGAGGGCACCACGACCATCCTGTGGCTCATCAGCGAGGGCGCCAACGTCAAGGCCGGCGACCCGCTGGTCGACCTGGACTCCAGCAAGCTCCAGGATGACCGCGCCCAGCAGGCCATCCTGGTGATGAACGATGAGGCCGCGTACATCAAGGCCCGCGAGACCGTCGTCATCACGGAAAGCCAGGGCCAGACCGATGTGGCCAAGGCCGACCTGGACCTCAAGCTGGCGCAGCGCGACTTGACGATGTATTTGGAAGGCCAGTACGTCAACGACCGCGCCAAGTGCGATGCCGATATTCAACTGTCCAAAGAGGCCCTGCAGCGGGCCAAGGACAAGCTGGACTGGTCCAGCAAGCTGGCGGGAGAAGGCTACATCACCCAGACCGAGCTGGAGGCCGACAAGTCGGCCTTCAGCAAGGCGAACATCGACCTGCAACTGGCCGATGGTAATCTGTCCCTGCTTGAAAAGCACACGCGGCCGCGGACGGTTCAAAAGCTTCAGAGCGACGTCGAGCAGGCCGTGCGCGCGCTGGACCGAACCAAGGAGAAGGCGACATCCGACATGCTCCAGGCCCAGGCGGATAAGAAGGCCAAGGAGTCGGAATACAACCGCCAGCAGGACCGCCTGGCGAAGATCGACGAGCGGATCGAGAAGTGCCACATCGTGGCGCCGGTGGAGGGCATGGCGGTGTACGCCACGACCGGCAGGGCCAACTGGCGCGGCAACGAGGAGCCGCTGGCCGAGGGCCAGGCGGTGCGCGAACGCCAGGAGCTGATTTACCTGCCCACGACCACGCGCATGATGGCCCAGATCAAGGTGCACGAGTCGGCCCTGCGCAAGGTGAAGATCGGCCTGCCGGTGCGCATCAGCGTGGATGCGATGCCCGGGCAGACTTTCTGGGGACGGGTGTCCAAGATCGGCCTGTTGCCCGATGCCCAGAGCGCCTGGATGAACCCGGATTTGAAGGTGTACGCCACGGACATCGAGGTCACCAGCGACACCAACCTCATGCGGGCCGGCATGAGCTGCCGCGCCGAGATCATCGTCGACCAGTACCCCGATGCGCTGCAGGTGCCGGTGCAGTCGGTGGTGCGCGTGGCCGGCAAGACCGTGGTGTACATGCCCACGCCGGATGGGCCGCAGCTTCAGCCCATCACGGTGGGTATGGACAACGGGCAGTGGGTGCACGTGCTGGCGGGCCTGTCTGAAGGCCAGCGCGTGCTGCTGGCCCCGCCGCTGGAGCATTCCACGGTGGCCGAGGACACGACCGTGGATGTGCCCGCCTCGCACCCGGCCTCGCTGCCGGTTCTGGCCCTCACGGCCGCCGAGGAATCGGCCGCCTCGCAGCCCGAAGAACAGCAGGAAGTCAACCTGGCCACCGAGGAGACCATCCGCAAGCTGGTGCTGATGAAGCCGGAGCAGCGGCGGGCGTATTTCGAAAACATGTCGGAACAGGAGTGCAACGATTTCTTCGCCAAACTGACGGCGCCGCAACAGGCCCGGCTGCGACAGCTCGTCGGCGTGAAGCTGGGGCATGCCGAAACGGATGCGCCCAACGCCACGCAGCCGGCCTCGCGCCCCTCGGCGGATGCAGCGCCCGCCCGCGCGCTGCGGATGGGAGTTTGATCGATGACCCGGTCGCTCCCTGCGCCCGTCGCGGCGGCGGCGGCTACTAAGCCCGCCGGCCAGGATCTTCCGCTGCCGACGCCCGGCGGCCCGCGGCCGCTGGTGAAACTGGAGGCCGTGGAGAAAGTCTATCAGATGGGCGCCACGGAAGTTCGCGCCCTGGACGGGATCAGCCTGGACATCATGCCCGGGGCCTTCTGGGCCATCATGGGCCCCTCCGGCTCGGGCAAGAGCACGCTGCTGAATTTGCTGGGCTGCCTGGATCGCCCCACCGCCGGCCAATACGTGCTCAACGGCCAGAATGTGGGACAGATGGATGATGATGCCCTCTCGGAGCTGCGGCTGCGCGAGCTGGGCTTCGTGTTCCAGAGCTTCAACCTGATCCCCCAGCTCACGGTGCGGGAGAACATTGAACTGCCCCTGTTTTACCTGGGCTGGGATGCCCATGTCTCCGCGGCCCGGGCCGCCGAGCTGGCCGAGCGCGTGGGGCTGAAAGACCGGCTGACGCACCGGCCGACGCAGCTTTCCGGCGGTCAGCAGCAGCGCGTGGCCATCGCCCGCGCCCTGGTCAATGACCCGCCGGTGCTGCTGGCCGATGAGCCCACCGGCAACCTCGATACGGCCACCGGCGAGCAGATCATGGCGCTGCTGGGCGAGCTGAATGCCTCGGGCAAGACCATCATCATGGTGACCCACGAGTCGGATATCGCCGCCCACGCCCGGTTCCGCCTGCACCTGCGGGATGGGCGTATCGACCGCGTGGAGGGCCGTTAAAAAATGCGCAAGAGCCGCCTGGCGCGCCATATTCGCCTGGGCATCAAGACGCTGATGCTGCACAAGCTGCGCTCGTTTCTGACCGTGCTGGGCGTGGTCTTCGGCGTCGGCAGCGTCATCGCCATGCTCTCGGTGGGCGAAGGGGCCTCCAAGGAGGCCCTGGAGCAGATCCGCAAGCTGGGCAGCAACAACATCATCCTGCGGGCCGTCAAGCCCACCGAGGATGAAGAGATGGGCTCCAAGCGCAGCTTCATGAGCATGTACGGCCTGCGGTATGACGATGAGCAGCGCATCCGTGAGACGATGCCGGCCGTGAAGCGCACCGTGCCGGTCAAGAGCGTGCGCAAGGAAGCCTGGCTGAACGAGCGCTCGATGGAGCTGCGCGTCATGGGCGTCACGCCCGACTGGTTCGAGCTGCTGCAGCGGCAGGTGCTCGCCGGGCGCATATTGAACTGGCGCGATGTCGAAACCCGCTCCAGCGTGTGCCTGCTCACCGAGCAGGGCGCGCGCAAACTGCTGGCCACGGAAGCCACGATCGGCCAGCCCATCCGCATCGGCCCCGACATCTACGAGGTCATCGGCATCGTGCAGGCCGAGCGCGTCGGCGGGTCCATCCAGGCGCCCGACGAAGACGTGGACACCTACATTCCCATCCAGGTGGCGCGCGAGCGCTACGGCGACATGACCACGCATCAGACCAGCGGCTCGTTCGAGCGCGAGTGGGTCGAACTGCACATGATCCTCGTCGAGGTGACCGACGACAGCCAGGTCGAGCCGACGGCGGCGGCCATCGAGGCCATGCTCAAGCGCTTCCACCCCAAGCTCGATTACCGCGTGAACGTGCCCCTGGCCCTGCGCCGCCAAGCCCAGGCCACCAAGCGGATGATGAACTGGGTGCTGGGCTCCATCGGCGGCATCAGCCTGCTGGTCGGGGGCATCGGCATCATGAACATCATGCTGGCCTCGGTCACCGAGCGCACGCGCGAGATCGGCATCCGACGGGCCATCGGCGCCAAGCGCCGCCAGATCGTCGGCCAATTCCTCATCGAGACCGTCGTGCTCTCCAGCCTGGGCGGGGTGATCGGCGTGGGCCTGGGCGTGGGCCTGCCCTTCTTGATCACTCACTTCGCCAACATGCCCACCGTTGTACCCATGTACGGCATCGTCCTGTCGGTGGCCATCAGCGTGGGCATCGGCATCCTGTTCGGGCTCTACCCGGCGGTGCGCGCGGCGAACCTCGATCCGATCGAGGCCCTGCGCCACGAATAGCCGCGGCACGCCTTCCGGTGGCATGCCCTCACGACGCGGGCCGCCTCGGCGGCCGCGGCGGGTGGGCATGGAATTGCCGATAAGCCCATCTTCCATGCAAGCCCCTCCCGGGCTTTGCCCTGAACCTCAGATCAGGTCACCTATTTTCCCAGACCCACGCCCTGCGCCGGCGCGGCCGCCCCCGGCCGGGCGGGCTTGAGCAGATATTCCATCAGCTCGTGCCCGAACTCGATGTGCAGGTCGCCCTGGGCGCAGGTGGTCTCGTCAAAAGGCCGGCTGACCAGGTTGGGAATGTCCTGGCCGGCGATGACGAACGGCACCGGATCGGCCGTGTGCGTGCGCAGCCGGCAGGGCGTGGGGTGGTCGGGTCCAAGCAGGATCCGCCAGCCGTCGCTTTGCGCCTGCAGCCGGTGCAGAATCGGGGACACTATAAAGCGGTCGATATCCTCGATGGCCCTGGTCTTCAGTTCCGGCTCGGCGTTATGGCCGCACTCATCGGGCGCCTCGACGTGCACGATCACCAGGTCGTGGTCCTCCAGGGCCGCCACGGCGGCGGCGCCTTTGCCGGCGTAGTTGGTGTCGACGTAGCCGGTGGCGCCGTCGACCGCGATCGAGTCCATGCCGGTCAGCGCGGCGATGCCGCGCACCAGGTCCACGGCGGTGATCACCGCGGCCGAGCGGCCGTACTTGGAGGCGAACGATTCCAGTTGCGGCTTCTTGCCCTGGCCCCAGAGCCAGATGCTGGAGGCCAGGTTCTCGCCCAGGTCGCGGCGGACGGCGTTGATCTCGTGCCCCCCGAGCACGGCGCTGCTGCGCTGGGTCAGGTCGATTAAGAGCTCGGCCCCCTGCCCGCGCGGCAGGTGCTCGGCAATCTTCCGCCCCATAATATCGTGCGGCGGCGTGGTCTCCACCTCCAGGTCCGCCTTGACGGTCAGCAGGTGGCGATAGGAAATGCCGCCGTAAAACCGGACCACGCTGCTGGAAAGCTGCTCGTTCAGCTCGGCGATCAGGCCGCGGGCCTCCTCGGTGGAGATGTGGCCGGCGGAGTAGTCGGCCATGACGCCATCGACGATCGTCACCAGGTTGCAGCGCAGCACCCACATGTCCGGGTCGATCTGGAGCCCCTGGGCCACCGCCTCGAGCGGCGCCCGGCCGGTGTAGTGGCTTCGCGGGTCGTAGCCGAGCATGCTCAAAATGGCCACATCGCTGCCGGGGTGCATGCCCGCCGGCACGTTGCGAGTGGTGCCCAGCCGGCCGATGCGGGCGATGGAGTCGATAACGGGTTTATTGGCCGCCTGGAGCGGAGTCTTGTTGCCCAACTCCGCCAGGGGTTCGTCGGCAGCGCCGTCGATGATGATGAGGGCAAATTTCATACTGTCTCAATCGGCCAAAAGGCCCAACCTAAACCACTGGTTCTTCATGTTCCATGACGATGCGAATCACGACCGTCGGCGCCCGCACGCTTTCCAGGGCGTCGATCTCGGCGCGGGCGCCGGCGATGTTGCCTTCGACCGCCTCATAGGTGGTGATGATCACCGGCACGCCCTCGCCGGCGGGCAGGGCGCTTTCGTGCTGGAGCACGCTGGCGATGGAGATTTCGTGGCGGCCCAGCACATCGGCGATGGACCCCAGCACGCCGGGCCGGTCCTCCGCGGTGATGCGCAGGTAGTACCGGCTGCGGATCTGCTCGATGGGCAATTGCACGGCCGGCTGCGCGCGGTCGGGCCAGATGCCAAGCTGGCGGAACTGGCGCGGGGCGATGTCCAGGGCGATCGACAGGATATCGGACACGACCGCCGAGGCCGTAGGCATGCCGCCGGCCCCGCGCCCGTAGTACAGCGTGTGCCCGGTGGCGTGGGCGAAGATGGACAGCGCGTTAAACGCCCCGCTCACCGGCGCCAAGGGATGGCTGGCCGGAATGAACGCCGGGTGCACGCGCAGGCTCACACCCTCGGCCAGCCGCTCGGCGATGGCCAGCAGCTTGACCGTGTAGCCCAGCTCCTTGCCGAAGCGGATATCGGCCACATCCAGCGTATCGATGCCCTCGACGTGGATCCGGTCGAAGTCGATCCGCTGGCCGAAGGCCAGCGCGCCCAGGATGGCGATCTTGTGCGCGGAGTCCGTGCCGCACACATCCAGCGAGGGGTCGGCCTCGGCCAAGCCCGCCTGCTGGGCCTGGAGCAGCACATCGGCGTAGCGGGCGCCGTGGGCGCTCATGTTCGAAAGGATGTAATTGCACGTGCCGTTGACGATGCCGTACATGGCCTCGATATCGTTGGCCAGCAGGCCCTGGAGCAACACGCCGATGACCGGCACGCCGCCCACGCAACTGCCTTCAAAGGCGATGCACACGTTGTTGGCCCTGGCCAGGGCCCACAGCTCGTTGCCGTGGTGGGCCAGCAGGGCCTTGTTGGCGGTGACGACATGCTTACCGGCCCGCAGCGTCTGCTCGACGAATTTTCGCGCGATCTTGGTGCCCCCCACCAGCTCGACGACGATGGCGGTATCCTTGTCCTTGAGCACCTCATCGAGGTTCTTGCGGAAGATGGAGGGGTCCGCCCCCGCCTGGCGGGCGCGGGTGTGATCCACATCGACGACATGCCGCAGCACCGGCCGCACACCGGCGCGGCGGGTCAGCAGCTCGTTGTCGCGCACCAGCAGCCGCACGACAGCGCGACCTACCGTGCCGCAGCCGACCAGGGCGATGCCGATTGTCTCTGGCGGGGCCATTACCTTCTCCTGACAGGCGCCTTGGGGCACAAGAACGGCCATCGTAAAGGGGCCGCGGCGCCGAATCAAGCTACAGAAACCTAACGGATTGGGGACAACGGCAATCGTTGCCGACTCCGTTTTCTCCGGCCGTCCAATTTGAAATTTGAAATTTGCCCTTCGACAGGCTCAGGGTGCTGAGCGAAGTCGAAGCACAATTTGAAATTCCCCCTCACGCCACCTCCACCGGCGGCGGCAGCGCGCTGGGCCGCTGCTCTATCTCCTCCATCCGCTCCTTGGTCAGCCAGCCGCGGTGGTCGCAGATTTCGCAGCCGGCGCCTTGGCAAAGAGGGCAGAAGCAGTGCGGGCAAATCGTGCCCAGCCGCACCAGGAGTTGCTCTAGCGTTTGGTCGCACCAGGCCCAGTCGAACTGGCGGAAGATCGGGCTGCGCCGGGAGAAGTTCATCAGAAGGTCTTCCTGCAACCACTTGGCCCGCTTGATCATGCGGTCGATCTCGTGGCGAAAGTCGAACGCGTACGCCAGCCGGTCCTGCACCGGTTTGGGAATTCGGCGGCCGGCGAAGTCATACTCCGGCGGCGGTAGGACGGCCGACTCGAAAGGTCCGATGCGCGCCCGCCAGCGCCAGGAGAAGTCCGACATCCGCCGCGACTGGTGATATTCACCAGTTGCCTTCTGGGCCGCCGCACGAGCCGCCCACCGGGCCAACGTCGCCGGCGAGCAAACTCTCCCCCATCGATGAGCGTACCGCCAGCGGCCATCGACGCCCTGGAGCTTCTCCAACTGGTGAATTTCGCCAGTTGATTCCAGGTCGCCGCGCCGGCGGGCCACCGTGTTGTGATCCACCCCCACGTGGCGGGCGATGAAGCGGTTACTCCTGTCGGGGTGCATCTTTACGGCGCGGTCGATGGCCCAAGCCGTGTCCTCGCGGCTGCGCCTCAGCCCATGCACGGCGTTGGCCGCCAGCGACCGCCACGTGGCCTCCTCTTTGGTGCCCTCGTAAACGATAGCCGTTATCTTCTTCCGCTGCGCCAGCCTTGCCGCCTTGTAACGGTGGAACCCGTCGAAAAGCCAGTAATCCGTCCCATCAAAAACCACCTCGACCGGCGGGAACTTCGCCCCGCGCGCTATATCGCGGCGGTAATCCTCCACCACATACTCGAGAATCTCCATTCTGGGCTGCGTGTCGCCATCAATGCGAATCTTGCCGACAGGTAATTCTTGAATCGTTGGATCAGACATAAGATCATTCGCCTCCAAATGTTGCACCGCTCGGCTTTCCCTCCGTGGTCCGGGGACCGGCTTTAGTCGTCATGGTGCCTTCCGTAGAACCATCTCCGTTGTGTAGTACACGCACTATATGCCGCCATGCCATACCGGCCAGAATGTGCTAGTCCGTTACTAGCCAGGGTATATTACCGCACATCCCGGAAACGTGCAAGGGGGAAAATGGTGACTTCTTCGAATGCCATCAACTTAAGCTGC
>PMYD01000096.1 GCA_003171335.1 Phycisphaerales bacterium | reverse complement strand
CGCTCCTCCCACCAGTCGCGCCAGTCCGTATCCAGGTCCTGCACGCTGTTTATGAGATGAACCGCCGCGTCCTGGCGTGCCTGCAGGCAAAATAGACCTGTCAGAAGTTGCGAGGAGTTAAACCTCACGGCATTGCCTTCCCGCTTCGCCACATTCGCCACCTTCGCCACCCGAATCGATGTCTAGCCGGGAGTTGGACTTAGCGTGCTGCAGGTCCTGCTTAGGTGGCGAAGGTGGCGATATTTCCAGGTCGATGCCGTAGTTCTGCTGGACCTTCAAAAGCATGTCGATGGTGATGCCGTCGTAGAGGCGGGTGCCGTGAGAGTGTTTTGAGGGCCGAGGGATGCCGTAACGGTGCAGTCGGTCAGATACAGTCCGGGCGCTCCATTTTTGGAAAAGGACCTGCTCTTTAGCCTGCGCGGCCGACAGCACGTTACCGGGAGTGAAGACCTCTCCGAGCTTCACCTTCTCAGAGACGACCCGCAGGAGGACCTCATCGGTGTCCGGTAGCTGATCATCCCGAGAGTCGTCGATGGTGTGTAAGGCATGGCCGCGGACAACCTCTAGCAAACCTTCAGCTCCCGAAGATTCAACCCAATGCGCCAGGGCCAAGATTGGCTGCCACAACTCAAACTGCCGCCCGGACATTTCCGGGCAGACGTCCGCCTTCTGAGCCAGGTCAAGCCAGGTATCACCGTTTTCCAAGGCCAGTCGGTGCAGGTCGTCGCGCAGCGATTGCCAGCGGGCCGGGTCGCCATCGAGGCGGCGCCGGGGTTTCACCGATGATGGTGGTGACCGGAACATCGTCAGCGGAATGCAGCGCGACGCCAATGCAGGAGGCATCCCCGCAATGGATGCGATCGCTTTGGGACCGAAGACCTCAAACTCAGCCAGCTTGAATGTGTCTCCGGCCGGTTCGAGCCTCAGGGCCTTGCCGCCCCGCTTGTAACCGGCCAAGAGCACTGAGTTGATGTCTGCAACATCGGGCGAGGCATCGCGGAGCCGCTCGGCCTCATCCAGCAACAAGATGCCACCCTGGTTATGCAGCGCGCGGAACAGGCAGGCGGCGGTCAGATTACTGGTGGTTAGCGGCCGGAAGACCATCCGTGCCAGCAGCTCCAGGACGCGGCTCTTTCCAGAGCCTACGGGGCCGCCTGAATACAGGTAGGGGACAGCGTCAAAGGCAGGATAGACGTATGTCAGCATCATCCACAGGGCAAGCGTCGCCGTAATCCCCGCGGCCTTCGATGGCGGTAAATCGATGAAGTAGGCGATGCGCTCGCACAAGGCGGCAAACACATCGGCGCCATTGGGGGCCGCTTGGCCCCCCAGCCACGCCTTTTGACTTGCCCTGGACCAGCCTGGCGAAGCCGTGGGCAGCGGCTCCGTCGGTTGCGGGTTTATGTATAGGCGAGCGCCATCGGATAATTGCAGATAGGATATCAGGTCTCGCCGCTCTCTTTTCCCGTCCGCCCAACGTAGATAAAGCGCCCATCGACCTGCTGGGCGACCATCGACAATTGCCCGCTCCGGCACGGTCAAGCCTGATACGGCCGGATGGATAAACCGCTCCGGGCGCACGATCTGGATTTCGCCGGTATCAGCACTTGTTGTATCTGGCGACTCGCTCTGCCTCTGCACCACCTGCGCCGCTAACTCAACCAATCTTTTCTCAATGTCCGTGCTTCGGATAGCAGGCCTGTCCTTGCAGACCGCCGACAAACACTTCTTGCGGAAGGCGTCGCTGGTCAAGTCGCCGGTGTCCATAAAGATCGGCGCGTCGTTGACCGTGACGAGCAGCGTTCCTTTGCCGGAGTGTCCTTTGGGTTTCCAGGAGAGTTCAAGGCCAGGATCATTTGGCATAACGCACCTCAGATATGGTGAGCTGGCGTGCAACCGCGTTAGTAATGAGGTTGGCGACATCCGCGTGAGTGGCACCGTCTAGCTTCCAGGCGCGGATATCTTTCACCGATGCCGGCGGGAAAATGATCCGTACCGTCCGCGCGTAAGGCAGGAGCGTCACCGCCAGGTTCTCTGCTCCCTGCCGTCCTGGCGGGTCGTTATCGGCGACAACTACTACCTCTAGCGGCCAGTGCGCCCGAACCAGCGGAACACAATGGCGAATGCCGCCGCTACATGAGGGCCTGCCGATCGCCTCGAAGCCCAGGTCGAGCAATGCCGCACAGTCGGTGGGTCCTTCCGCCAGCAGAAGGGGCCCGCCGAAGCGCAGCCCACCTGGAATGAACAGGCCCTCATGGCCGCCACGCACGGCGAGTTTTCTGCCATCGCATAGTCGCAGGCGTATGCCAACGATATGGCTCTGGTCGTCCTGCATGGGAAAGGCCCAGGCCTTATACCCGGCATGCCACCCGACCCCGAGCCGATTAAGAGAGTTGACTGAAACTCCTAGAGAGGCTGCCATCGCTCTTAGCGCCGACAACTCGGCAGTCTGCCTGAATCGCTGCGCCAGTCTGCCGAAATCCTGTTCGCAGGAGGTGAAAACGCTGGCCCTGAACACTACAGAGCGCGCCGCCAGGGGTGGATTCTCGCGCAGAACGTGCAGCCATCCGGCCTCTCCGATTCGGTGTCCGGATTCGGAACGGGCGCAGATCGCTGCAGAACAGTCCTGAGTGATCAGGCACCAGTCGTGTCGGCCACAGATGGGACACGACCGATCCCTGGACACACGTAACCAGCGAGACCTGCCAGGGCTCATATTCCAGCCCTTTCCAGAATGGCGTCCGCTTCGGCCAGCGCGCGGAGACGCTGCTTGGAGGTGATAGGCTTTCGCTTGTGGAGGAATTTTGGCCGTCCCGACGGTGCGGTGTGCCGGTCAAGGGCGGCCAACTCCTCAAAAAAGCGAAGCAGGGCTGGATAGGTGATGCAGATCTTCCGGCCGACCCGCATGTAGTCCAGGCGAACGCCTCGTAACCCTTTGCGGCACCACCGCCATAACGTCGATATGGCGACCTTCTTGCCGTCGATTCGCGGCAGCCGTATGACTGCCTCGGCCAGCGTGAGCAACTGCGTATCCAGACCGATACTGTGCGGAGACGAATCGGTCGCGCGCGAAGTAGGCGATGGGGGGGGCATCGCTGCGACGTTGCTGGGGGCAGCGACAGCGCTATTCACGGCTGGCCCTCCCCCGCGCCGCTGGTCACCATGTCCAGATCCTGGTGCAATAACGCCCAAGCTGCCCGACGTATATCAGCCTCAGTCCAGAAGAATGCCCCGCCCGGACCTCGCTGCGGCTCATCCACACGTCGGGTCCACACGGCTCGGCTCAATCTGCTGGAGGTGATTCCGAGGAGTTTTGCAACATCGCGGGTGCTGTGAAACGTCATGGCGGTTCTCCAATGCAGCCGTTGCGGATTCACGCTCGGCTGTCATTAGGAACTGCGCCACGAATGGGGTAGCGGGCGCCACGCGAGGGGTAGCAAATGCGTCAGGCCAACCGCCAGGTGATAGGTGGACTGGGCCGATAGGTCAGAACATTCCCCTTGGTAAGACTGTTGTCGATGTGCTGCCACAAATCATTATCGTGACGGCGGATTTGTTTCAGAGCAGTATCGATGGCTTTGGAGACTCTTTTCCTCGCCTTTTCCGCTGGGTCGGCCAGTTTTCGGGACCGCCCAAACTTGTCCGTGTTCGCGGCGCACCACTTGTCTATCGCCTCAACTTTCTCCTGAGTTTCTGCCTTCATGGCCGGGTCTTCAGCGGTTTCTAGCTCCACCTCCAGTTGTCTTCTCGCCTCCTGGATCACATCAATGCCGCCCCTGTCGTAGACTCTTCCAACGTCTGATTCGCTCTGGATTTCCCGCAACGGGCCGCTGCCACCATCGGTCGTTTGCTTGGATTCGACCAGTCCGTTGATGGACTTCGCCACGCCTTTCGGTGTGGTCTTTACGGCCTTATAAAGGTCAGCGGCGGCTACATTCTCTCCCGGATGAGTCAGCAGCCAAACGATGAGCTCCATTCCCAGCGTGTGATCCAACGCAGGGGTCTTCTTGCCGGCGAAGGTAAACCGCCAATGATCGCCATCTCGCTCGATGAGGCCCTCGGTTCCGTTGGTAACATTTGCGGAGGATTCATCTTCGACTTGCTGAAGCTCGGCCGGTGGGCTCGGCGGTGCTTCACCGGCCTGCCGGGGCGCGTCGCCCTGGCCAGCCTTATAGGCCTGCCATATTTTGGCTTGCAGTCGATCCAGAATACCCCCTTCGTCAATCACCCGGCCAACCGCAGGATTCAGGAACGGGTTGGCCTGGGCTACAGAAATCAGTAGCGTGGCCAGTTCGCAGTGTTTCTTATGAATCTGCAATTCTTGGGCCGGCATGCCGATGTCCACAGCGTCCATCTTGTGAGGCCACCAGGGAGTGCTCTTCTGCAACTCGTGGGCCTGCATCGTAATGTCCACGGCCGGCAATCCTGCATCGCAACCGCCGGCAAAGCGGATGTCAATCGACGTTCTTGAGTAGTCGGCCAGCCCCGCCTTGATGGCAGCATAGGCCGCTTGGAGTCGGTCACATTCCTCGGTTGTCAGGTGCAACGCGGCCGCATGCAGCACGCGAATCATGGCCAGGCGAATCGCCACCTCTACTCTCCCCCAGAACTCGACCTGTGCCGGAGTGCGAATATCATTCCATCGGTTGGCAAGCAGGCCAAACTCGACACGAACAAACTGCACCGCATTGATGGCCCAAAGCGGATCTTCCCGGGAGGCCTTCTCATTGGCGGACCCATCGAAGAATGGCCACCATTCATCGGGAATGAACGACGTGTCGGGCGCGATCCTCCAACCGGACGGCTCACGGCGCGGGTAAGTCTGCTCTTGTGCCGTCGGCGTTTGAGCGGTCGGTTCCTCGGCCATATTCTGCCTCCTCGGGACTCCAACCAGGTTGACCCGGTTTAAGCGAGACGACAACAACCAGCGCGCCCCCTTGGTAAGCGCTACATCGATGATCCTAACTGTCGATTGCAATTTACATCCGGCTGGGCTAAAAGCAATCACATACTCGTCAAGAACAGGAGAACCGCATGCCCCGCACTAGGACGATCGCCGATGTGGAAAAAGAACTGCTGGAACGACTCCGCGAAATGCGGGATGAGCTGTCGGCGGCGCTTGATGCCGTGAACCGCCGAATCGCCATGTTGTCCGGGGCACCCGCCGCGCGCACCGGGAACGGCAGGCAGCGCCAACGGGCCAAGGCGGCCAAGGCTAAGGTCGGCGGCGTGCTGGGAAAGCCCCTCAAGGCGTTCCTGGTCGAGGCCCTCAGCAACGGCGGGAGCATGCGAGCCCGCGACCTGGCGGATGCCGTGCTGGCGGCCGGGTACCGGACCAAGGACAAGAATTTTCCAAAGGCCGTGGCCGTCGCCCTGTCAACGGATAAGCAGTTCCGGCGGGTCAGCCGGGGTGTTTACAAGTTGGCCTGATCGCTGCCGGAAGTCAGGCCGCCGTCCATTCCACGGGAAAGGAGCAACCTCATGGCGAAGGTGTTAATTGTCTACTGCAGCATGTCCGGCAACACCAAGGCTGCGGCCATAGCCGTCGCCGAGGGTGCCAGGTCAGCGAAAGCCCAGGTCATCTTCAAAGAGGGAATTGAGGCCCAGCCGCAGGACCTGTTGGACTGCACCGCCGTGGCCCTGGGGTCCTACGACGCGTTCAGCTACATGGGCGGCGGCCTAAAGGACTTCCTGGACCGGGCGTTCTATCCCACGCAGAACCAGGTTACCGACAAGCCCTACGCAGCGTTTCTCACACATGGCGGCGGCGGAAAAGCCATCGGGAGCATCGAGTCGGTGGCCAACTCCTTCAAATTGAAGAAAATAGCAGAACCTGTCCTGGTCAAGGGCAAGCCAGAAGGCCAGGTTATCGCCGACCTGAAGGCGCTGGGCGCAAAGCTTGCGGCCGCAGTGTAGACGCACCAGCGAGATGCACAGGGCTTTAACAACTGGACGCCGTCGGACAACGGAGGCAGCAATGCGTTGGTTCCACTACCTTGCTTACTTCTTCGGGGGAGCCTTCCTCGTCAATGCGATCCCCCATTTCGGCAATGGCGTCTCGGGGCATTCTTTCCAGAGTCCGTTCGCGTCACCGCCGGGCGAAGGGTTGTCATCCCCGACCGTCAACGTGCTGTGGGGGCTTCTTAATCTGGCCATTGGCTACCTGCTCGTCTGCCGCGTCGGGAGGTTCGACCTGCGCAAGACCCGGCACGTGCTCATCTTCGGGGCGGGTGTTGCGATCATGGCGATCCTCCTTGCCCACGCGTTTGGTCGGTTTCATGGGGGAATGTAAAGCTATCCGACAGCAGACTCCGCCGTCAGCCATGATCGTCCGAGATCCCGGTTGACTCTTGCGGCCGCACGCAAAAGTAAAGTCGTGTCTTTCGACAAGAGTCTGCTACCTGCCCTTTCGCTTGGGTTTGGCATCGGGCCGCTCTGCCAGCTCGAGCCCCAGGTAGTCGGCCAGTACGTCAAGGGTTGGCGTTAACACGCCGACCTTGCCCGCCACAAACCGGCTCAATACCGCTTCGTCAATTCCGGTTGCCCTGGAAATGCTGGCCCGTGACATGCCGGAGTCCTCGATGGCCTGCCGGATTTGGTCACTGAACTTGATTCGTTTCCGCTCGTTGCGGTGGGCCACCAGCGCCAGCCCCAGCACTTCGGTCAGAATGTCCAGGGTTGTTAGTCGTATGCCGACTTTGCCTCTGACAAACCGGTTCAATGACCCATTGTCAATTCCAGCTGCCCTGGAAATGCTGAGCTGTGACATGCCAGTGTCCTTGATGGCCTGCCGGATCTTGTCGCTGAATGTGGTTCGTTTCTGTTTCATCGTGAAGACCCTATGCACGACTTGTTTTTTTGTCAACTCCATGCCGCGACCTGTCGGATGCCGTGCTGGCGGCGGGGTATCGCACCAAGGACAAGAATTTCCGACAGGCCGTGGTCGTCGCCCTGTCAACGGATAAGCGATTCCGGCGGGTCGGCCGGGGCGTTTATAAGCTGGCAAAGGCGAAGTAGCGCGTCAGCGCCTATGGCGGGGTCAAGGTTGTGTTTAAGGCCCGGCACATGGTCTTCCAGATGGCGGAGGCAGCAATCCCTCGCAGCCTCTTCGAGGCGATCTCGAAGCGGATTCCTCGGGTCGATCTCTCGTAGAATCTCTCCGGCTGCGAATGAAGGCTGGCCGAGAAAGAATGTTCTTTCGGCCTGAGCCAAGTATCTATAGAAGAAACAATTATTCCGACGCCGGCCGCGTGGCCGCCTGGGCGGCAAGTTTCCGGGAACTTTCGACGGCAGCCCAAAACCGCCCGTTAACCTGTTCAACCGAGCAGTGGCCATCCATATACATGACGGGTGTCTCGCGGTCGTGGTAAGGCACTGGGTCATCGTAGGCCAGGATCGTGGTGCGTATCTGTTTAGCGGGTTACGGGCTGGCTGGTAGGTAGGCTAGGCGGACAGGTCGCCCGCACAGCAGGTCGGCCAGGAAGTGGCGCAGGTCGCGATGTTGCTGGCGGGCGGTGCGAACGACGCTGGTCAGACAGGCGTGGGC
>PMYD01000108.1 GCA_003171335.1 Phycisphaerales bacterium | reverse complement strand
TACAAATATGCGCGCGGCGCATACCTGAAATATCTGACAATTTTCCAAATTTGCCTAATTTGCCTGAATCATCGGCCATTTTCGACCTCAGCGCGCACCGCTCAACTGCGGGTGGAAATCCTTTTGAAAACCGCACCCTCTCTGCGGCCCTCCGTAGCCCCTGTCGCGTTAACCGTCCGACCCAGCCACAGCCAGGCGCTTGCGCGACAGGATCTTTTTGCCGGACGCAGATTGTCTTGCAAGATGATACCATGGAAATCCATAATGTCAATCAAGAAACTCAAATGCCTGGCCGCCTGTCGTACTAACCAGCTCATTGTCGATGCGTCCCGCCGCAACATGCTGGTGGCCCCCGGCGGCATCGTGTACGCCGCGTGGATCGATCTTTCGGCCGCGCCCAAGCTCCGCGTGCTGCGCTTCGACCCCGCCCCCGGCCACCTGGAGCGGCTGGCCGCAACCTACCTCGACGACCCCGGGCCGGCCGTGCAGGGCAACGTGGGCCTCGACCAGTGGCTCATCCATTCCAGCGGCCAGATCTACCTGGGCACCGTGGCCACAGGCACGCTCTATGAATTCGATCCAGCCCACCTGGCCGTGCGGCCGGTAGCCCAAGCCGGACCGGGCGGGCGCATCACCACCATCGACGAGGATGAGCGCGGCCGAATCCTCTTTACCGGCGGTTTTCCCCTGATGCACGTGGCGCGGTACGATCCGGCCACGGGCCAGACGGAAGATTTCGGCCCGGTGACCGACCGCTACGACCAGGTTTACTTCCACGGCAGCGCCTACGTCGACGGCACGCTCTTCCTGGCCGAGACCGACTCGGGCGTGGCCACGCTGTGGGAGGTGAAGCTGCCCTGAGCGGGAAAGCCGTTAAACCGTTAATTGGTTAATCCGATTCTTGCCGGAAGTTCATCCGCAACTTGAACCCCGCACCTGGACCGCCGCAGCATTTCGGCCTAGAGGCCTTAGGGACCCGAGCGCACCCCGAGTGGAAGCGATTCCGTTCACGTGGCACCGCGGCGAAGTAATCAACAGCGGGTGCCGTGGCTGCGGAGTTTGCGGAGTTTGCAGCCACGCGATCAAAAACTAACCAGCCAGTTTTCCCGGTGGCGGGTGCCGTGGCTGCGGTGTTTGCAGCCACGCGATTCTGATTGTGCGTCCGTCTCCGGTGGGATACCTTCACCTCATGCCCTCTCCCAAGCGCGTCCATCGCAAGAGCTGGGATGTTGATTGGCAGGCGCATTCTTTAACCTTCTCCTGCTACGGCCGGCAGCCCTTCTTCTCCGGCCATCATGCACCCAATTGGTTTCTCGAAACTCTCGGTGAGGCACGCGATGCGGGCCTATTCGACCTGTGGGCCTACGTGATCATGCCCGAGCACGTCCACCTCGTGCTGCTGCCGGCCGAGGGCGTTCCAGTCCGGCAGATTCTGTTCCGCCTGAAGCGCCCCCTGACGCAGCGCGTGCTGGCGTGGGTTCGTGGCACGCGCCCCGTATTTCTGGAGAGAATGGCCGACCGTCAGCCCGACGGCACGGTCACCCACCGCTTCTGGCAGCGCGGCGGCGGGTATGACCGAAACCTGCGCAGCGTCAAAGACATAAATGAGAAGATTAACTACATTCACGACAATCCCGTGCGCCGGGGCCTGGTGGCCCAATCGAAGGACTGGCTCTGGTCGAGCGCGCGGGCGTGGATCGAAGGAGGGGACAAGCCCCTGCGCGTCGACTGGGCGAGTTTGCCCACGTTGTCAAAGTAGGTTCGCTCGGAGATCACGTGGCTGCAAACTCCGCAGCCACGGCACCCGGCTTTCCCCTGATGCATGTCGCGCGCTACGACCCCACCACCGGCAAGACGGAAGATTTCGGCCCCGTGACCGATCGCTATGACCAGGTCTATTTCCACGGCAGCGCCTACGTCGATGGCACGCTCTTCCTGGCGGAGACGGATTCGGGCGTGGCCACGCTGTGGGAAGTGAAGGTGCCCTCGGCTGTTAGGGAGATTGCTTAACGGCTCTTTGCAGAAATTCCTTTGATCGTCGAGTAGATTTTATTCGACTGGTGCGCCGGCGAACCCAAGGTAACGCATCGTCTGAATAGGTCCGGTAGTCAGCTGTGATTTCTTCACCCTGTCTTATACGACGTGTAGTCACGAACCTGTAGTCTGTGTTGCATTGCACGTTTGGTTTATCTGAGTGGTTGAGATACCAAGCAACCGTTAGCCCGTTGAAGCTCTTAGGGCACAAGTACTTATTGCGTCGCAGGACCCCAAAATCCTCGTAAAGAACCCGCAGGGATGAGGGGAGGCCCCTCACTACACTTGCAGGAACCCATATTACGGGTTCGTCCTCCTCTCCAAACACAAGGACGCCTTTCGGTATGTCACGTATCGCGAACACTCCAACGCCATGAACTGCCGATGGACCGAGACGAACGTAGACATTTTCGTGGGGGAACGACGGTCGACAAGAACCGGAATTCTTCCCAGCCCTAAGTTTTGCTCGAATGCTTCCTGACATAATTAGCCTCACCCGTCCTAGGGTCTATGGTCCTTGTCGCAAGGCCATCGATGATACCCCTCAACGCAAAGGATTGCTAAAGGAACTATGGCGCCAGCTTGCCACAGACCTATCTTGACTGCCATCGAATATAATAAAACACTGAGGAAGGCACCGAACACAAGCGTTACAACCGGATGAAATAAGGTTTGCTGCGCGATTATTCGCAATTGGCGTTTCTTACTCCACCGAAGAATTCTCATAGAGGCATCTATCACCACTTTTGACACATTGCAGTTTTCCAACTTACTCCTGCACCCAGAACAAATCATGGCTTCCTCAATGCAGGTACACATTTCGCTTCGCTCATCACAGTCATGGAACAGGCAGCCGCTTCCAAGTGGGTGGCACAGATCCTTCCTCGCGGACAGTATCAATAGCTCACAGACAAGAAGATGCGCCAAATACTGTTCAAGGCTAGCAACCGGTCCACGGTGGCAAGCAACCGCCTTATTGATAGTCAATACTGCAACGCTTTTGATGTCGCTCAGTGAGAAGAAGTCTTCTCTAAACTGTGTCTCCCCGGAAAGCGTACACCCAATTCTGACGTGTGTCACACCGGCGAGGAACGTGCACTCTGAACGTTGCCTATGCTTTCTTAGAAGCTCGTTAAGCTTCTCAATGCTGAAGAAAACGTCCTTATGGTCCGGCTCGCCCATGCACGACTCAGTGATGGCATCCAGTACCTTGAAATGAAACTCATCCTGCAAACCGTTCAGACGATCTGCCAGATGATCGAGTTTGATAGGTAACTTTTCACCAAGGTCAACCAAACCGATAATCTTGTTTTCTCGGGATGATTGTGCCATGGTAATCTTCTCCTGAAAGAGCACTGCTCTTTGACTCCGGACAATACCTTGCGATCTCGCCTTCGTCAATGGGTTGGATTACTGGCTTCGCCAGAGCTCTTAAATTCTGTATTCGTGGACGTTTATTGAAAAGCGGAGGAATGCATTGGAGATTCTTCGCCTTTCCCGATTAACCGATTAACGGATTAACCGATTAACGGCTTTAGCGGCTTACCCCGCCATTGGCCGCCGTCTTGGCCATCAGGCTGATGGCCCGCAGGCAGCACAGGGTGCTCTCGGCGCCCTGGTTGAGGCTGACGCCGTTGAGCATGAGGCCATCGCAGCAGCCGCCGGTGCCGAAGTCGTAGAGCCGCATCCGCAGGTCGTTGGCGCCGAAGAACCAGTCCAGGGCGGTGCGGGCCAGGTGCAGGTAGTGGTCATTTCCCAGCAGGTCGGCGGCGGTGTGGTACGCCGAGACCAGCGCGCCGGCCTCGATGGGCTGCTGGTCGAAGGGCGCCTTGGGCAGGCCGGGCCGCAGCCAGCCCTGGTTGCCGATCAGGCTGAAATGGTCGTTCACCAGCATCTGGTCGGTGAGAAAATTCAGCGAGTCGGCCCCGATGGTGCGGTAGCGGGTCTCATCGAGCATGGCGGCGGCCACCAGCATGGCCTCGGGCAGCTTGGCGTTGGCGTAGGTCATGATGTCTTCGAACCACAGCCAGCCGGCGCGGCGGGTTTCCTGGTACAGGTCGGCCAGGCAGGCGGCGTGATCGGCCAGCAGCCGGCGGATCAGCGTGCTGTCGGGACAGGCCTGGAGGTAGGCCGCCAGGCCCAGCATGGCGTACGCCCGCGAGCGCGGCGAGTGCAGATCGCGCAGCACCGGCACGGCCCGGTCGAAGAGCTGGCGGGCCAGGATGCGGTCCAGCGGGTCGGGCATGTCCAGCATGGCCGTGCCCAAGGCCCACACGGCGCGGCCCTGGCAGTCGCCCGAGCCCACATCATCCTGCCACTGCCGCTGGTAGCTCATGAAATTGTGGAACCGGCCATCCTCGCGCTGGGCCAGGTGCAGGAAGCTGAGATAGCGGCTGGAAAGGTGGCCCAGGCCCTGCTGGTCGAGCTCCTCCTGGTTCACCATGGCCACCTGGAGCGCGCGGGCGTTGTCGTCGGTGCAGTAGCCGTGGAAGCGGTTGGGCACGCGGCAGATGGCGTGCTGGAGGATGCCCGTGTCGTCGGTCAGCCGGTACAGGTGGTCGAATTTGGGCTCGACGACCGTCTCGGTGGTGTAAATCGGCAGGGCCGGCCGCTCCACGTGCACCGCCTGGCAGTTGACCCGCTCGAACAGCCGCGCGTACGCCTGCCCCACCGCCGGCCAGGTGATGGTGCGGCCGTATTCCATGGCCCGGTTCTTGAGCTGGGTGATCCGCTCGGGCGAGTCGAGCAGCTCGAGCAGGGCATCGGCCAGCGACTGCGGATCGGAGCGGTCGATGAGCACGCCGCGGCCATCGGCCAGCACCTCGCGGGCGTGCGGGAACGGCGTGGAGACCACCGCGCAGCCCTGGGCCATGGCGTAGCTCAGCGTGCCGCTGACCGCCTGGTTGAGGTTGGGGTAGGGAATGAGGTAGATGTCGCACATCCGCAGCAGTTCGACCAGCTCATCCTTGCTGACGTAGCGGTTGTAGAAGGCGATGTTCTGCCGCACGCCCCGTTCCAAGGCCAGCCGCTGGAGATTGACACGGTAGTCCTCGCCGTGGCGGCGCTTCACCTCCGGATGCGTGGCGCCGACGATCATGTACGTGATATCCGGGTGGCGGCGGGCGGCCACCGCCACCGCCTCGATGGCGGTCTCGATGCCCTTGCCGGGGCTTAAGAGGCCAAACGTCAACAGCACGTGGCGGCCCACCAGGTCGAAGCGCCGCCGCAGGTTCTTCGATTCCCCGGCCGGGGCCGGCGGCGCGCCGTGGGGAATCACCTCCACCTTGCCGGGGTCGATGCCGTAGGTCTTGATGAGCACATCGCGGCTGTGGCGCGTCATGCACACCATGACATTGGACCACCGGCCCACGGCCGCCATGCCTTGGCGATAGTGCAGCTCGGGGTCGGCCAGCACCGTGTGCAGCGTGCTGACGACGGGCTTGCGCAAGTTGCGCAGCAGTTCCACCAGGTGCAGGCCGCCGGCCCCGCCGAAGATGCCAAACTCGTGCTGCACGCATACCACGTCGGCGTCGGAGAAGTTGATGTAATCGGCGGCGCGGCGGTAGTCGTCGGGGCGGTCGCGGTGCAGCTCGAAGGCCACCTCGCCGGGGTAGTCGAAGCGTTCCTTGCCCGGGCCGTTGATGGCGACGATGACGTGCCCGTTGTTGGGGCTGGCCAGGCGCACCGCCTGGAAAAGGTCCTGCGTGAAGGTGGCGATGCCGCAATGGCGCGGCACGTACGTGGCCACGAAGGCAACCGTGGCCGACAGTGCCTTGCCCTCGGCTTGCAGCATCCGCGGCTGGCCGTTCAGTTCGATTCCCGACATCACGTATGCGCTTTCCGCTTCATCCTGGCTTCGTCTGGACTGCCTGACGCGTGGTTTTCCCCGGTGCCTAATCGTATGCTCCGCGGCGCGGCCGCACCGGCAGGGGGCGAAGCGGGAATTTCGCGGTACTCGTCGCAGGACTTTGGCGCAAAATGAGTTGCGCTATTCGTGGCGGGCAAAAAAAGAACCGAGCCGATCGGGATTACCCAATCGACTCGGCCCTCCTCGAATCACGAATCATTGCCAACCGCAGTCCCCGCGTTTTTGGAGACCTCCATTGGTCTAATTAGCTGCAACCTGCGTGCCGTGCCTAGGGATTGGACCTATTGAAAGTATTTCGAGCGGGCGATCTCATTTTGGCATAACTGGTTGCAGAATTTGAATTTGATGACCCAGTGGCGCCGCGAGATCGGGTTCATGTTGCTTCTTGGCAACACAAGTTGAGGCATTTGCCGCATAACTTCATTGGCAACAACAAGCGCCTCATGTCGGCGACATATGTTGCAAAAAAGCAACACAAGCGCCGGCCTCTTGGATAAAAAGGGTTTGATATTGACGCAATACGTGGCCGATCGTATATTATGATATCGGAAGTAACGACTCCCCCGCCGCAAGGCGGGTTGGGGCGGTCTATATGACCGTCCCGCTTTATTTCTGGGGCACGGGATGAAGCCGACAAATGTCTACGTTGATGGGTTTAATCTGTATTATGGGGCGGTTCGAGGCACGACGCATAAGTGGCTGAATATCGAGCGAATGTTCACTCTGCTTCGGCCCCATGACGATCTTCAGACTATCTACTATTTCACCGCGCTCATCGACGGCTCGCACCGCAACAACCAAACAGAATACCTGCGTGCTCTCGAAACTCTGCCCAAGGTCCGAACGGTGATGGGCCGGTTCAAGTTTAAACGCATCGTGTGCACCGTCCCCGCTTGTACGTTTGCGGGCAGCTGGTTCTTCAGCATGCCGGAGGAAAAACGGACGGATGTGCAAATCGCTCTGGCTATGGCTAAGGATGCCTGGCAGGGAACGTGCCAGCGGATGATCCTTGTTTCCGGCGACTCTGACTTGGTGCCGGCGATTAATCTTGTAAAAGAAATCTCCCCCCGAACCGAGGTAGTCGTTTACGTCCCGGCTCGCCATCAAGCCCGAGGCGCGGCAGTGGAACTGCGCGGGGCCGCAGACAAAGACCGCATACTGCCCAACAACCTGCTTCAGCACTCCCAGCTTCCTGCAAGGTTAGATGATGGCGAGGGCCGCCCCATCTGCAAGCCAAGTTCCTGGTAGTTATTGCTTGCCCCATGCCGCGGCTGCGTTTTCTTGCAGCCACGCATGCGCCCGGCGAGAGCACGTTTGAACACGCGTGGTTGCAAACAGACGCAACCACGGCACCCACGGCACCCAGGGCACCAGATAGACCAGATGGATATCTCGATTCGGTTGGTGTAGACTTCCGCGCCATGAAAAACAAACTGGAAAAACTCCTGGGCGCATCGGTTTATCCCGCCAGCGTGACCAAGGCCGGCCAGACCACGTATTTTCTGGCCCGCAAAGGGCTGGAGAAACTCGTCGGGGCGGTCGGGCCGACCCGATTGGTCGGCCAAGCGGCCGGCCAGATCGACAAGCAAAAGGTGATGGTCGGCTTGACGGATGCCGCCAACGCCGCCGGCCTGCGCCGGGCGCTGCCCTGGACGATGCCGCGGGTGATCGGCCTGGCCACCAGCGTGGGCCTGGGTGACAGGCTGGGGCTGGCCACGCCGGGGCACATCCACGCCATCGAGGGCCTGGCCATCGAGCCGGTGCTGGCCCAGCAGTCCATCCGCGAGATGACCCGCACGCAGCGCTCCGCCCAGCAGGTGATCGATGCGGCCATGTGGGGCGTCTTCCAGGAAGGTTTTAGCTACGCCGGCGAGGGTCGGGCTGCTTTGGGCTCGGCAAATACCCGCCGCGCCGGCTACTATGCCGGCGAGGCACGGGCCACATTCAGTTCCGCCAATACGCCCCACGCCGGCGCCAGCGGCTACGGCGCCGACGCCGACCACCTCCAGCAGCTTGAAGATATCGACGTGACCGTCGAGGCCGGCTTCACCATGTTCACCATCGACCCCGGCAAACACGTCGAGGATGGCGCCGACACTATGGACGCCCGCGCGCTAAACCAGCGCTATGAGCGGCTCAACTTCGACGGCCTGGAAATCTCGCGCGCGGACCTCAAGCTGGCCTACGCCGGCCGCAAGTTCCTGCTCGAGGGCGATGTGGTGGTGTCGTTTGATGATGCGGCTTTTCTCCGTGCGGCGGTGAAATACGGCAACGCCATCGCCCACGTGGCCAGCATGTATCGGCACCTGGCCGACAGGGCCAAGGGCGTGTTCGAGCTGGAGGTTTCCGTGGATGAGACCGCCAGCCCCACCAGCCCGGCCGAGCATTATTTCTTCGCCGCCGAACTGAAACGGCTGGGCGTCGAGTGGGTGTCGATGGCCCCGCGATTTGTGGGGCGATTCGAGAAGGGCGTCGACTACATCGGCGACCTGGGCGTCTTCCGCGCCAGCTTCGCCGAGCACGTGGCGGTGATGCGCACGCTGGGGCCGTACAAGATCTCCATCCATTCCGGCTCGGACAAATTCAGCATTTACTCCATCGTGGCCGAGTTGACCGAGGGCCTGGTGCATCTGAAAACCGCCGGCACGAGCTACCTGGAGGCCCTGCGGGCGCTGGCGAAGATCGACCCTGCCCTCTTCCGCGAGATCCTCGGCTTCGCCCGCGGCCGGTACGAAACGGACAAGGCCACGTACCACGTTTCGGCCGAGCTTTCGCGCGTGCCGGCCCCGGAAAGCCTCTCCGATGGACAGCTTCCGGGCCTGCTGGATGACTTCCACGCCCGGCAAGTCCTGCACGTGACCTTCGGCTCCGTGCTCACCGCCGAGGGCGGCGCCAAATTCCGCGACCGGCTGATCCGCCGGCTGCAGGAAAACGAGGACATCCACTACGCGGTGCTCGAGAAGCATCTCCGCCGGCACGTTGAGCCGCTGGTGAGGAAATAGAGGTTTGGCGGTTTCGATTGTTTGGCGCGAACGATAGGGCGTGCTGTTTCGCTTCACAATGTCTGGCGGAAGGGCCTAACCTCTTGAGTATCGGTGCCACGGCTGCGTCGTCTGCAGCCGTGCAATGGATCGCCGAAAAAACGAAGGGTCCGCGGGTAGCTTGGTGACGTTCAATCTCGCTGCCCGCGAACCTTCGCATCGTTGTTGACCACAGAGAACAGATGCAGACGACGCCATGGCACCCACATCTTTCTTCCAGCTAATCCTTCTTCCCGGCCGGCGTGGGCTGGCCGCACGGATTCGCCACAACACAGGAGGCGACGCCGTCGAGGTGACGGATTTTCACCCCCAGGCGGACTTCTTTGGCCGAGCCATCCTGGAGTTTCACCACGCACGGAACCACTAAGCCGGTCTGGCAGCCGGGGTCGTATGCGGCTGGACCTACGCTGACGATTTCCACCGCCGGGTTTTCCTGGCCGCGCGACTTCTGCCAGGCAGCATCATCCATCAGTTGCACCAGCGGCCAGAATTTGCCCGCCTCGGCCTGGTCATCGCGGATCATTGTTTCAAGCAACTTTCGGCACACCTGCTCGGCTGCCTGCGGCTCCGTCATGTCGCCTACGAGGATGCCCGCCTCACGATCATTCAGCACGCGCTGCTGCCACTCTTCGGCCGTCATCTTCGTGGACTGGCGATCGGAGTCATCTACGAGCTTCATGCCACGCAAGTTTTTCACTGTCGCCCCGGCGGGCGGAGCCAGCACAAACTCCGCATCGCTCGCGGGCACGTTGTAAGAAATCTCATCGACGACAACGCTCGGCTCGCCCTGGCGCTCGGTGTTGTCGTTCCACTGCTTAAACCGCACGGGCAGCTTGGTCTGACGGTCGAACTGGAACCACCAGGACCGCTGATTCTTCTTGATGGAGCAGAGCACAAACACCGACTCCCGCCTCGTCCGTTCGTCGGGTCCGTAGGTCACCGCCCACTCGTCCGCCGCCCATTTCATCATTCTGAAGGCGGAGTCCAGCCAGGGCTGGATCACCAGCACGTGCGCATCCGTGATGAACAGCGTGTTGGTTTGCGGGTCGAAAAGGCTTGTGCCGCCGGTGGTGACGGCGATGCGCCCGTCAGAAGTGTCCAGGCGGACATCGCCGGAGCTGTTGTCATGGGGCGCTTTGCGGGCCAGCATGGTGAAGCCGACAGGGCCCGAAGGAGGCAGTCCCAGCTTGCCGGTGAATTCATCCAGCGAGCCGAGGCCCGAGCCTTTCAGGCGGACCGTCTGCATCTGCTGCAGCGCCGCATCGGTCTGCTCGGCGGCCCAGGCGGCATTTTGCCGGCCGGGCGAGGCGGTGGAGAAGTGAATAACCAGCGCGGCGGCGATCAGGACGGCGGCGGCGGCGGAAAACTTAAGAACTCGACTGTGTATGGCGTGATGCAACATGGTTGTGGGTCTCCTTGGAGCGCGCCCCGGTGGCATTGACGCCCGCTGCCGCATGGCCTGGAGCAGTTGTTGCTCCAGCCGGTCGCGGTGGGCGGCGTCGATGCGGTCGTCCAAGGGCAGGCTCTTGATGTACTGGTGGAAGTTTTTTTCCTCATCAGACATGGTTCGACACCTTCGTGCTTGAGTCCGATTCGGGCGTTTCCAGCCGCCGCCGCAGCCGCCTCAGGGCCCGTGAGAGCTGGCTGCGAACGGTGGCCGGGCTGCCGCCCAGGGCCTGGGCGATCTGCTGGATGTCCAGATCCTCGAAAAACCGCAACGTAATGAGCGCCTGCTCGCGGGGCTTGAGACCGCGGATGGCTTTTTGCAGATGCGCCAGCCGCTCGTCCGCCTCAGGCGAGTGCTCCGGGGGCTGCCGGTGCGCTGCCGACGGCCGGCCCTGGAGTTTGAGGAAGCGTTCCCACAGCCGCCGGCGGCGGCATTGGTCGTTGATCAGGTTGGTCGCGATCGCCAGCAGCCAGTTGCGAAGATCGAGTTCTTCGTCTCCGCTGAAGCGGTCTAAACGTTCGAGCATTCTCAGGAATACCGCGGATGTGGCATCTTCGGCGGCGGCCCGATCGAACAGCCGGTGCAGGCAATACCGAAAGATGCCGTCGTAATGCCGGCGGTACAGCCGGCTGAAGGCAGCCGGGTCGCTTCGGGCCCGGATCAGCAGTTGCCCGTCGGGCCAAGTTGATTCCTCGCCGGTCACGTCGGCCGCATCTCCCACAGGTAGTTCCAGTGCTCGCATAGGGAATAACCGCCTCCATCACTCGTATCAACGTGCAGCCGCGGCGAACGCGGCAGGATTCCGCAAAATCACCTGCAACACCTGGAAAGCAAGTTGCCACACCGCGCTTGTCGGCCGCAAACCACTTCCAGTAGAATGCCGGGTGTGCGGGAAACCATTTCAACCATAATGTTGCGTATGCGCATCTCGGCGCTGTTGTTGGGCGCTGGGATCGCGCTGTCCGCCGTCGGCGCCCTGGCCCAGGAATCGCGCCCGGCAACCGCCTCCGCCACTGCCCCGGAATCCGAGCCGGGCGTGCGCGAGGTCGCCAAACCGATGGAGGGCGGGTGGTTTGCCGCGCTGAAACCCACGCGCCAGCCGCCGCCGCTGCCCACTGAGGTGACCAAGGCGGTGGTCATTCCGATCCACGGGGAGATCGATTCCTCCCTGTACGACGCGGTCCGCCGCAAGGTCATCCGCGCCCATGCCCAGGGCGCGCAACTGGTGATCTTTGACATGGACACGCCCGGCGGCGCCGTCGATGCCGCACAGAAAATCGTCAGCCTCATCCAGACCGAGCTGGCCAACGTGCGCACGGTGGCGTTCGTCGATTCCGAGGCCATGTCGGCCGGGGCGTGGATCACGCTGTATTGCGACCAGATCGTCATGACCTCCTTCGCCAAGTTCGGCGATGCAGCGCCCGTCACCCTGGGCGGCGAGCTGCCCGAGACCATGAAGGCCAAGCTCGTGAGTTTTCTCCGCGGCGAGTTTCGCATCGCCGCCGAGCAGCACGGCTACCCGCAGGCGCTGGTCGAGGGCATGGTCGACCGGAACGTCGAGGTGTGGCTCGTCCAGAACGTGCACACGGGCGAGAAACGCTACGTGCTGCGCGATGAATACGCCAAGGATGTGCAATTCCTGCCTGACCGCCCGGACCTGCCCGTGCAGGCGGATAAGCCGTGGAAGGTGCTGCGCGTGATCCTGCTTAAGGGCGAGCTGCTGACGGTGACGCGCACCGAGGCCCAGGAGTACGGCTTCCTGTACGCCGCGGCCGACGACATGACCGCCCTGCGCAAACTGTACAACATCACGCACGAGCCGGAGATCCTGGCCGACACGTGGAGCGAGCGCGTGGCGGCGTTTCTCACCTCGCCGGCCATCACCGGCGTGCTGGTGCTGCTGATGCTGTTCTTCGGCTACATCGAGATCCAGCATCCGGGGGTAACGCTGCCGGGCGTCATCGCCGTGGCGTGCCTGGTGATGCTCCTGGCCAGCCGGTACGTGGCGGGGTTGGCGCAGGTGTGGGAGATCGTGGTCTTCTTCATCGGCCTGGTACTGGTGATCGTGGAGGTGTTCATCACGCCGGGCTTCGGCGTGGCGGGCATCATCGGCGGCATTCTTTGCCTGGTGGGCCTGCTGGCCATGCTGATGGCCGCCGGCCCGGGCGAGCTGCCCTACCCGCACAGCAAGCTGATGATGGAGAACTTCCTGAGCAGCCTGTTCGCCGTGGCCGTGGGCTTTCTCGGCGGCGTGGCCCTGTGCATTCTGACGGCGAGATACTTGCCCAAGGTGCCCGTGGCCAACCGGCTGATGCTCAGCGAACTGAAAACCGCCCCCGACTCGCCGGCCAGCGAAAAATCCGCCCTGCGGAAAATCGCCCCCGGCGATGAGGGCATCGTGGAGGCCCTGTGCCGGCCGGTGGGCATCGCCCGCTTCGGCGAGAATCTGATGGATGTCGTGGCCGAGGGCGAATACATCCCCCGCGGCACGCGCATCGTCGTCCTGCGCAACGAAGGCAATCGCCTGATCGTGCGGCCGGTGGGCAGAACCGCGTAGAGCACGATGCCGAATTCGTCCTCCCAGCCATTGCCTTGCTTCCGCCTTTTCCAATTAACCGATCAACCCGTTAACCACTTCCGTTACTATGGGTGCGGATTCGGCACAGACTTATGGATTTCGACGGCGTCATTTTCGACATGGATGGCACGCTGACCGAGGCGGTGCTGGATTTTGCGGCGATCCGCGCGGAGTTGGGCATCGCCGAGGGGCTGCCGATCCTGGAAACGATCTCGGCGCTGGATGATCCGGCCCGTGCGGCGGCCGAGCGGGTTCTCCTGGCGCATGAACTGCGCGCTGCACGGACGGCCGGCCTGGCCCAGGGCGCCGGCGAAGTTCTGGATCGCATCGCGGCCGCCGGCCTGGTGAAGGCCCTGCTCACCCGCAACACGCGCGAAGCGATGGGCATCATTCTCCAGCGTTTCGGCCTGCAATTCGACCTGGCCTGGAGCCGCGAGGATGGGCCCATCAAGCCCAGCCCGGCCAGCGTGCTGGCCGCCTGCGAGAAACTCCACATCTCTCCCGCCCGCACGCTCTGCGTGGGCGACTATCTGTACGATCTCCAGGCCGCCAACGCCGCCGGCTGCCGCTCGGTGCTGCTGGCCCGCCCCGGCAACCGGCAGTTCGCCTCGCAGGCCCACCACGTGATCGAGGAACTGCCCCAGCTCCTGCCGATCCTGGGCTTGTAGCCGCCGCAGCGCCGACGGCGTGACACCCTGCCGCACCGCACGCGGGTTGCTCGACGCAGATTCGCTTGTCGAAACCGTAACGCCATGTGAGAATCGCGAGCATCGCCGGCTGCGGTTTTCGATGGAGCGGTTATCGGGGAACTACGTCTAATAACGTGTATGAAAACCGGCTCCCATCGTGGCACGGGCGTCTCGCCNNGCCCGTGAGTAGCACGGCCATCTTGGCCGTGCTCCGGCCGTTTCTTGCTGCACGCCACGGGCGAGACGCCCATGCCACGTTTTCATACACGTTCTAAGAGGAGCATCGCCGTGAAACGCACATGGGCATGGGTTGCGGCTCTCATCGTCATCGCGGCTGCGGCACAAGCGGCCGAATATCACGTCTCCCCCGCCGGCGACGACCAGAATGCCGGCACGCCCGAAAAACCCTTCAAGTCGATCGAGCAAGGCGTGGCCCTGCTCAAACCCGGCGATACGCTGCTCATCCACGCAGGCCGCTACGCCCCCTTTACCGTGCGCGGACTTCAGGGCACGGCCGCCAAACCCATCACCATCAAGGCGGCGGCGGGCGAGAAGGCCATTATCGACCGCTATCCAGCCGGCGGCATGCACACGATCCATCTGCTGGGCACCTGCCGCTACCTGGTCTTCGAGAACCTCGAAGTCACCGACTCCGACCCTAAGATTGAGGAGTATCGAAAGCTCGACCTGAAGCAGCCGGAAGATGTCGCGGCCTGGAAGAAGACCGCCGCCCAGTTGGCCAAGGATGAAAAGCAGCATTATCGCAGCGGCATCCGCATCAATCCCCCCGACATGCCCCCGCAGCGCGACCGCAACCACAGCCACCTGGTCTTCCGCCGGATGGTGGTGCACCACCTGATGGGCTACGGGTTTACCGGTAACGGGGACAATATCGAGTTCATCGAGAATCACATCTACGACACGGGCTATCCCGCCGAAGGCTATGCCTGGTACATGAGCGGCAACAACCACATCTATCGCGGCAACCGCGTGCACGACTGCTCCTATGGGTTGCACCTGTACACCCAGGATGAAAAACTGGATACGGTGAGCAACGCCCTGGTCGAGAACAACTTCATCTACAACGCGGGCAGGATGTTTTTCCACGCCTCCAGCCAGAAAGTGCACGGCGGCGGCTCGGGCATCCTGCTGTGGGCGCCGGGCGGGCACAACATCATCCGCAACAATGTGCTGGTGGATGATTACACGGGCATCAACCTCATGACCAAGGATTCGCTGGTCGCCAACAACACCGTCGTGGGCGGCAAGAACGGCATTTTTTCGGTCAAGAGCGACAAGCCCGTACTCCGGAATAACACCATCTGCAACAACATCGTCTTCGGCAGCAGCGGCCCTGACATGACTATTCCCGAGGGCGAGAATATAACTGTCACCCATAACCTCGTCGGCGTTGATCCCCGGTTTGTGGATGCGGCGAAGATGGACTTTCACCTCCGCGCCGACTCGCCCGCCGTCGATGCCGGCGCGGAATTGAAGGAGGTTCCCGCCGACATTGAAGGCCGCCCCCGGCCCCAGGGAAAAACCTGGGATATCGGCGCCTATGAACGCCCCGCCGACGGCGCAGCGACGAAGCCCGCGCCTGAGAGTTGAAGCAATCAAGCCCCCCACCGGCCCGACAGAATCCCCGGCGTTTACGGCCGTGGGAGCGGCATATCATTCTTCAGGTTCCTGAGTACGCAGTCTGCTACGGTGGACGTGAGTACAAAACACACAAGCCGCCCGGTGAATCACGCACTGACCTGCCTCACCTGGCGGGCCCTGCTGTTGGGGCTGTTCGTCGGCGGCGCTGTCGGCTGCGCTCGCTATGACATGAGTGCCAAGTACTCCTCGCCTCAGCGTGCCGGGCGAGGCATGGTGGTCATCCTTCCGGGCATCGAGGGCGAGGGCCCGGCCAACTGGGACATCCGCGATGGCTTGTACGAAGCCGGCGTGCCGTACGCGCTGGTGATCTACCGCTGGGGCACCATGGTGCCGGGGCCTGGGGGCATGCTCTTGAACCAGACGGATGCGCCCGGCAACCGGCGTGCCGCACGGGAACTTGCCCTGCAGATCGCCGGCTACCAGGCGAGTAACCGCGGCAAGCCGGTGTTCCTGATCGGCCACAGCGCCGGCGGGGGCATCGCCATCTTTACACTGGAAGAACTGGGCAAGCTTGACGGTGTAGAGCCCATCGAAGGGGCGGTCCTGCTGTCGGCGAGCCTGTCGGCCAATTACCCGCTGGACGGCGCCCTGCGCATGGTGCGCCGCGGCATCGTGAACGTGCACAACCCCGCCGATCCGGTGCTCATGGCGGGATCGGGCCTGCTCGGCAACGTGGATGGCGGGCATGGCGCCTCGGCCGGGCGGACCGGTTTTTCGCGGGCGTATGGCAAGGTCTTCGAGCGGCTGATCAGCGAGCAGGACGTGTGGCGGGAAACAGGTTATGCCGTCTTTCCCCACTTTCTCGCCACGCAGACCGCCATGATCCGGAAGTATGCCTCGCCGTGGCTGCTGAGCCGCACCTGGCCGCCGCCCAATGCGGATGTGGAACGGTGGGCGTGGGCCGGGCCATAAATAGTTTGCTATGGCCTGGCTTGACCGCGCGATGAAGAACACGTCTTGACGGCCATTTGTACACGGCCTCACCCAAAGACGTTGAGCCGCGTCTCTATGCCCAGCCCGCGGAGAAAGGGCTTGTAAACACACGGAAAACGCCGTATTTTCGAAGCGAAGGTGACACAAGCGCCCGTAGCTCAGTTGGATAGAGCAGCGGTCTTCTAAACCGCAGGTCCCAGGTCCGAATCCTGGCGGGCGCGATAGCGAGCCGGGCGATGCCCGGCTAGAGCAGTGGAAATACAGAGAGTAGAAAGTAGAGCAAAAACCGGATTTTAGCGGCGATTCTCTTCTCTACTTTCTACTCTCTCCTCTCCACTCTCTCTCTTAGCCTTTCACCGCCGCCGGCAGGTCCGTGAAAGTCTCGGCGACGGCGCGGTTGGCGATCTTGCCGCCGCGGGTGTTCAACGCCGCCGCATGGCCGGGGTCGACGGCGATAAAGCCGTCCACGCTCAGGCGTGCCAGCTCCCGGGCGTAAGGCAGCGTGGCGTTGCACAGGGCCTGGCTGGACGTGCGGCTGACGGCGCCCGGCATATTGGTGACGCAATAGTGCACCACATCGTCGACCGTATATGTCGGCTCGCGGTGCGTCGTGGGCCGGCTGGTCTCGGCACAGCCGCCCTGGTCGATCGCCACATCCACCAGCACCGAACCGGGCCGCATCCGGCTGACGAGCTGGCGGGTGATCAAGCTGGGGGCCCGGCGGCCGGGAATGAGCACCGCGCCGATCACCAGGTCGCAGCGCGCGACATAGTCGTTCACGGAGTACGGGTCGCTGTAAATCCCGGTCACGTTGGCGGGCATCATCGAGTCGAGCTGGCGCAGCCGGTCCAGGTTCACATCCATGATGGTGACATTGGCGCCCATGCCCGCGGCCACCCAGGCCGCGTTGGTGCCCACCACGCCGCCGCCCAGGATGACCACATCGGCCGGGGCCACGCCGCTGACGCCGCCCAGCAGGATGCCGCGGCCCTTCATCGGCCGCTCCAGCGTCTTGGCGCCTTCCTGGACGGCCATCTTGCCGGCCACTTCGCTCATGGGCGTCAGCAGCGGCAGGCGGTGCTCGCGGTCGTACAGCGTCTCATAAGCCACCGAGGCGATACGGGCCTTGAGGCAGCCTTCGGTCAACTCGCGTGCGGCGGCAAAGTGGAAGTAGCAAAAGAGAATCTGGTCCGGCCGCAGCATCGCGATTTCCTCGCTCTGCGGCTCTTTGACCTTGATCACCATCTCCGACCTGGCCCAGACTTCCGCCGCGGTCTCGACCAGCTTGACGCCGGCCTTGGCGTACGCCTGGTCTTCAAAACCGCTGCCGATGCCCGCGCCTTTCTCCACCAGCACGGTGTGACCATCCTGCACCAGCAGTTGCGCCCCTACCGGCAACAGACCCACACGATACTCATCCGACTTCGTCTCGCGGACAACGCCCACGATCATGGCAATCTCGCTTCAAAAGAAGTCCATCTATCTCCAAAAGCACGCCGGAAACCATCTTGATTACCCTCCTTCAGGCCCGTTGGCAAGAGCCGGCCGGCGGTTCGGGCGAAGGGGCTGACTAATCTTGATAGCACAAGAAATCTACTTCGAGAACCTGCGCAACTCCGACATTGCCGGAGTCAACTGAGGAAATTCCTCAGTTGCTATGGCGCGACGTCCATGATCTTCCGGAAATTCCGTTGCCGTCCCAAGAGCTGGTGGCCGAGAGCGCGACCTCGATTTTCGAATTCAACTGTGCTGGGTCCCACTTGCGTAAAGGAGCTTGTGAAGCTGCACAATATGCACGGTTAGCACAGTTTGCTTAAGCCGGTTTGCATCGCAAGTGTTTTAATCACAATGGTTTATTCTACTTGAACAGCGGATCTTAAGCAATAGTGCATAATGCTTAAGATGCTTATTTGCCCATTTTGACAGTTACATAACCTCTTGTCGTAAAAGCTTTAACCGTCCAGCCACGAAGAAATAGCCCGGTGCACCGCCTGGGGTCTGCTTAAGGAAGAAGACCTGCCCTGCGCCTTTTGGGACAAGGTTCTCGTCTGAAAAATCACTCTTCAATTGTCAAGAACTGCCAACGCAGTGCGGCTAGCCCGCACTGGCCCAGACGGATGCATCGGATATGTAGCCGCTGCACCAGATTCCTGTAGTATACGCCGTGGCTTCTGATTATATCCTAGTCTGCGATCCTGTCAAGCTATTTCCGGAATAAATTCCGCAGGAAAATCCCCGGCGAAAACGCGTAGGTCGTCCGCACGCGGGATTGGCCCTTCCGCACCCAGGCCAGTTTCCCAGCCGGCGCGACTGGGACGATGTCCCGCCATCAGGCATTGCGCGGCGGTTTTTCTCTCTGGGCCGGCATTCTGGTATCCTTTGTGGCTTCTAAGCCAACGGCGATGAAGATTTACCTGGAAACCATGGGCTGCCAGATGAACAAGCTCGACAGCGAGCTGGTTCTGGGCCGCTTGCGCGCTGCGGGGCATGAGATTGTGGATGCCGCGGCCACTGCCGACGCCGTGCTGTACAACACGTGCAGCGTTCGCCGGCACGCGGAGGAGAAAGTCTTCAGCCGCCTGGGCGAGCAGTGCAAGCGGAAGCGCCGCGGCGGCGGCAGGCCCATCGTGGGGGTGCTGGGCTGCATGGCCCAGCGCCTCGCGGGCGAGCTGGCCCAGAAGTTTCCGGGCGTGGATATCATCTGTGGGCCCAGCGAGATTGACCGCCTGGGCGAGCTGCTGGAAGGCGCTCTCGCCGAGCAGCGGCAGTTGGCCATCGCCCCCCCTCGCCCTCAGCGGCCGCGCGAGCTGGATGATCAGGCCCGCCGCCGGCTGGAGGCGTTCGATATTTCGCGGCCGGTCGCTTCGGCCGGCGGGGCGCAGGCCTTTGTCCGCGCGCAGCGCGGGTGCGACAATTTCTGCACGTATTGCGTGGTGCCGTACGTTCGCGGCAGCGAGCAGAGCCGCGATCCCGCGGCGGTTTGCCAGGAAGTGCGGCGGCTGGTCGATGGCGGCGTGAAGGAGATCACGCTGCTGGGCCAGGCCGTCAACCAGTACGCCTGGCGCGATGGCGGCCGGCAGGTGGGCCTGGCCGACCTGCTGGCCATGCTCGATCCGATTGCCGGCATCGAGCGCATCCGGTTTGTCACCAATTATCCCGGCCACTTCGACCGGGCCATCCTTCAGGTGTGGGCCGCGCTGCCCAAGGTGTGCGAGTACCTGCACGTGCCGGCCCAGAGCGGCAGCGACCGGGTCTTGCGGGCGATGAACCGCCGCTACACGATCGCGGAATACCTCGACCTGCTGGCGGCCGCGCGCCAAATGGTGCCGAATCTCTCCATCGCCGGCGATTTCATCGTGGGCTTCCCCGGCGAGACGGAAGAGGATTTTCAGGCCTCCTGCGACCTGGTCCGCCGGGCCGGCTACAAGAACAGTTTCATCTTCCGCTACAGCCCGCGCGAAGGCACCGTCGCCGCCCGCACGCTGGCGGATGATGTGCCGGCGGCCGAAAAAGCTCGCCGCAACGCCGAGCTTCTGGCCGTGCAGAACGAGGTGAGCCGCGTTCATCATCAACGCCTGGTGGGCAGCGTGCAGCAGGTGCTGGTGGAAGGCCCCAGTGTACGCGCCCACAAGCAGCCGCGGTCCGCCCCGCCGGGAACCGTGCAACTGACCGGCCGGACACGCGGAGATCACATCGTGGCCTTCGATGGAGCGCCATCTCTGGCAGGCCAATTCGTGAACGTGCGCGTGACCGGCGCCACGGCGCTGGCGCTCACAGGAGAGGCGTCAGTTTAGGCAAGAGCACCCATCCGGCCGGTCGTATAATGGCCACCCTTGAAGCCATGAATATTGTCATACCCATCAAGCAGGTGCCCGAGACCAGCAAGGTAAAAATGGATCCCACCACGGGCGTTATGGTTCGCCAGGGCGTGGAGGCGATCATCAACCCGCTGGACCTGTACGCCATCGAGGTGGGGATCGAGCTGGCGGCTTCTGGCGGCGGCCGGACCACGGTTATCTCCATGGGCCCGCCGGCGGCCGAGACGGCCATTCGCGAGGCTATCGCCATGGGCTGCGATGAGGGTGGGCTGCTATCCGGGCGGGAGTTTGCCGGCTCAGACACGTGGGCCACGTCGTACGCCCTGGCCCGGGCCATCGCCACGCTGCCCCCCTGCGACCTGATCCTCTGCGGCGAGCGGGCCACCGATGGCGACACCGGGCAGGTGGGACCGGGCATTGCCGCCTGGCTGGACCTGCCGGTGGTCACGTACGTCAGCGGAATTCTCCGCGGCGGCGAGGGGCGGCTGGTCGTCCGCCGGCTGGTCGAAGATGGCTGCGAAACGCTGGAGGTGGAGCTGCCCTGCGTGCTGACCGTGGTGAAGGAAGCAGCCTACCCGCGGCTGCCGACGCTGCGGGGAAAGCAGCGGGCCCGGGCCGCGCGCGTGCCGGTGTGGACCGCCGCCGATATCGGCGCGGATGTGGGCGCGCTGGGGCTGGAAGGTTCGCCCACGCGAGTGGTGAAGATCGAATCGCCCACGGTTGCCCGCCACGGGCAAATCTGCACGCCCAAGGATCCGGGGCAGGTAGAAGCGGCGGTTGAGGGAATCATCGCCTATATGGAGAAGCTGGACCTGCTGTGAAAGGCAAGGGCAAACAAGCCGCGCCGAAAAAGGCACAGCCAAGGGCGACCGTGCCACACCTGGGCAGCGCGCAAGAGCGTGGTGAAGTCTGGGTGCTGGCCGAGCAGCGAGGCGGGATCGTGCAGCGAATTTCCTTCGAGCTGCTGGCCCGCGGCCGCGCGCTGGCCGACCGGCTGGCCGTGGAGCTGACGGCCGTGCTGCTGGGTCCAACGGCCCAACCGGGCCTGCGCGAGCTGATCGAGCGCGGGGCCGACCGTGTCATTCATGTCGATGCGGCCGCGCTGGAACATTTCCTCGGCGAACCCCACATGCGGGTGCTGGAGTGCCTCATCAAGGCTCGCCGGCCGCAGATCGTCCTGGCCGGGGCCACGACGACCGGCCGCACGCTCATGCCCCTGGTGGCCGTGCGCTGCCGCACGGGGCTGACGGCCGACTGCACGCACCTGGAAATCGAGGCAGGCACGGGCCATTTGCTGCAGGTTCGCCCCGCCATCGGCGGCAATATCATGGCCACGATCAAGTCGCCGCGCCACCGCCCGCAGATGGCCACCGTGCGGCCGCGCTCCATGGCGCCGCTGAAGGCGGATTCGAAGCGGCGCGGAGAAATCATCATCGAGCAGGCGCCCGCCGAGCTGCTCGCCAGCCGCATTCGCCGGCTGTCGTTTGAGGCTGCCGAGGCCGACGGCGCGAACCTGCCCGAAGCGCCGGTCATCATCGCCGGCGGGCGCGGGCTCAAGAAGCGCGAGAGTTTTGGCCTGATCCACGAGCTGGCGAGCCTGCTGGGTGCGGCCGTGGGCGCTTCGCGCGATGCGGTCGACCGCGGCTGGATCGGCTATCCGCACCAGGTGGGTTTGTCGGGGAAAACGGTTTCCCCGCGGCTGTACCTGTGCGCGGGCATCTCCGGCTCGGTGCAGCACCTGGCGGGGATTAAGACGGCCGAGAATATCATCGCCATCAATAACAACCCCGATGCGCCGATCTTCAACATCGCCGACTACGGCGTGGTGGCCGACCTTTTTGAAGTGCTGCCGCTGCTGATGAAAAAGCTTGCGGCCTATAAGGCGGCCAAAGGCGAGCCGACGGAAAGCGCGCCGGCCCGTGGCGCGCCGGCAGGAGGTGTGTCATGAAGCCGCCCGCCGAGCCGAACGCGCCCTCGCGATTTAAACCCGTCACGCCCGCCATCGCCGAGGAGCTGCGCCAGATCGTCGGCCCGCGCTTCGTCATCTTCGACCAGCCCGAAGCCCTGGAACCCTTCTCGCACGATGAAGTGGCCGAGAAGGAATATCACGCTACCCCCGAGGCCGTGGTGCGGCCGGCCAGCGCCCAGGAGATCGCGCAGATCATGAAGCTGGCCAACCGCCAGCGGATCCCCGTGACCCCGCGCGGCGGCGGCAGCGGACTGTCGGGCGGCGCGGTGCCCGTGCACGGCGGAATCGTGCTGTCGCTGGACCGGATGAACCGCATTCTGGAGATCGATACGCAAAACCTGGTGGCCGTGGTCGAGCCGGGCGTCATCACCAACGACATCGATGCGGCGGTGAAGGAGCACGGCCTGTTCTTCGCAGGCTACCCCATGAGCTTGCAAAGCTGCTTCATCGGCGGCAACGTGGCGGAAAACGCCGGCGGCGGCAAGGCCGTCAAGTACGGCGTCACCGGCCGCTACGTGCTGGGGCTGGAGGTGGTCACGGCGGAGGGACAGATTACGCAACTCGGGGGCAAGGTGGTCAAGAATGTCAGCGGGTACGACCTGATCGGCCTGTTCGTGGGCTCGGAAGGCACGCTGGGCATCTTCACGAAGATCATCCTGAAGCTCCTGCCGCGGCCCAAGCGGGTGGTGGACCTGCTGGTGCTGTTTCGCGATGCGGCCAGCGCCATTGGGCTGGTGCCCACGATCATGACCGAGGCGCGGATCGTGCCGACGGCCGTGGAGTTCATGGACCGCCGCTCGGCCCTGGCCGCCTGCCAGTACCTCAACGAGAAGATCCCGTACGAGAACGCCGGCGCCATGCTGCTGATCGAGCTGGATGGAAACAGCGCCGGCCAGCTCGAGCAGGACTACGAGGCCGTGGGCGAGCTGTGCCTCAAGGGCGGGGCCCTCGAGGTGTACGTGGCCGATAACGCCACCACGTCAGAGCGGATCTGGAGCGTGCGGCGGAGCATCGCCGAGGCCTTCATGGTGGAAAGCCCGCACCAGAGCCTGGAGGATATCTGCGTGCCGGTGGCGGCCATTCCCAGGATTTTGCCCGAGCTGGACCGGCTGTGCGAGAAGTACGACATCCAGATCCCCTGCTACGGGCACGCCGGCGATGGCAACCTGCACGTGACGGCGGTGAAGAACCCGCGCCACACGCTGGCGGCCTGGCACGACATGCTGCCCGGGCTGCTCGGCGAGTTGTACGAGATCACCCGCGGCCTGGGGGGCGTGATCAGCGGCGAGCACGGCATCGGCCACAAGCGCAAGAATTACCTGCACTATTCGGTGGATGAGGTGTCCCTGGACTTGATGCGCCGGCTGAAGCAGGCGCTGGATCCCAACGGAGTTCTCAACCCGGGCAAGATCGTGTAGCGACGGCGCGCCTCGGCCAGCCGGCCGTAACGCGCGGCAGCCAGGTGAGCCGTTTCAGTACGGCCCCATGTCCAGCCCGTTGGCGCCGGCGTCGATACAGGGCGAGCCGGCCGCGAGCTGATAGTTGGCACCGCCGGCCAGCCAGGTCGTCCCGTTCCAGTGGCCGGGGGCCACAAAGTGCGGATCAGCGTCGATATTGCCCCCGCCGTCGGTCCCCAGGGCGGCGTTCCAGGCAGCGCTGCCGCCGCTGCCCTCCAGGTCGCTGTAGGCGAAGGTGAAGCGGCCCGAAACGTTGGGATCGCCGCTGGTGGATTTATTGTTCCTGAGAATCGAGTTGCTGATCGTGCCGCCGCCATACACGCCGCCGCCCAGGCCGGGCAGGTCATTGTAGGAGTCGCCCGCCGCCAGGTTTCCGATGAAGTCCGAGTTGCTGATGGTGGCGCTGCCGCCGGGTCGTCCTCCATTTTGTCTGGGCCACATCAAAGAGAATCATAGCAGCCGCAGAGCCGGCTCGACGGCCGGGGCCAGCCATCGCTGGGGGCGTAGCTGTAGAATAGTGAGGGCCGAGAACCAACCGAACTTCGAGATTTTCGATGTGGGAGTTTTTCGGAGTTCCATTGCGGCTTTAGAATTCCGAGCTTTCGGAGCGTTCATCTCGGAATTTCCGGAGGCGGCTAGCGATTGTCTCTGCTGTGGGCGATCCGTAGGTTAGTCTTGAAAGGACCCGATCATGGGCTGCTTGCTGGTGGTGCTGGCGCTGCTGCTGCCGCGCGTGGTGATGGTGTTCATCTGGCTGCTGACGAACTGGTTCCAGGCCGTGTTCAAGACGCTTCTCTGGCCCATCCTGGGTTTCCTCTTCATGCCCTACACGACGCTGGCGTACGTGGCGGCCATGCTGAACACCGGGGGAAACATCGCCGGCGGATGGCTGGTCTTGATTATCGTGGCGGCCGTGGTGGATGTCGGGCACTGGGGCCACGCCGGACGCTACCATCGAAGGCGGCGGGTCGTGATTTGACCAGATGCGCGGCGGCGCCGGGTGCGTAGCCAGGCATCATGTGCCGGCGACATGCCGGCGGAGTTCCAGCGCGTTCACCACGGCGTTGCCGCGAACATCGTTATTGAAGTATGCGTACACGTCGCGCCCGGCCTTCAAGTGCGGTTTGATTCGCCTGGCGGCGGCACGCAGCATGGGCGAGGTGTACTTGCCGGCGGCGCCCTGGCCCTGGGGGCCGTGAAAGCGGTAATACGTCCAATCGGCGGTGACGACCTGCGGATGGTCGGGAATCAAGTCGTGAATCACCAGGGCCGCCTGGTGGCGCTTCAGCACCTCGTACACCTCATCGTTCAGCCACGCCGGGTCGCGGAATTCCACCGCCCAGCGGCGCTGGTCGGGGCAGCCGGCCAGGAAGTTCTCCAGCCGCTGGGCATCCGGGGCAAAATGGGGCGGCAACTGCACCAGGATGGGGCCAAGCTTTTCCTCGAGCGTTTCGATGCCGCGCAGGAATATCTCCAGCGCCGGTTCAACATGCAGGAGTTTGTGCCGGTGCGTAATCTGCCGGTTGAGCTTGACCACGAAGCAGAAGCCTTCGCCGGTGCGCTCTTTCCAGTTCTGGCAGATGTGCGCCCGCGGCATCCCGTAGAAGGTGTTGTTCAGCTCGACCGTGTCGAACTGGGTGGAGTAATATTCCAGCCATTTCTTCTTGGCCACTCCCTCGGGATACAGCACGCCGCGCCAGTCGTCGTACATGAATCCCGAGGTTCCGATATACGCTTTGCCGGGCATTGCAGGCCTCCAGGGGGCAGGCAATTCGCTTGTTCGATACGGCCCGACATTGCACCGCCGCTCCTCTAGTAGCCTAACAATCTGACTGCCTACGCACCGGAAACAACGGGGGCGCGCCTGCCGAAACAGGCGCGCCCCGTGCAAAGGCAACATTAGGCCGGCCGACAGCCGGCCAAACGGTTCACTAGCTCAACTGCACGTTGTCAAACTGGGCCGTGGCCAGGCTGCTGATGTCGTGACTGCAGACCGCCAGGCCGACCTGCACGGTCGAACCCATCTGGACGGTTGTCGAGCCCAGCGACGTCCAATTGACGCCATCGCTGGACTTGTAGCCCGTGAAGGTGTTGCCGGAGCGGACCAGCTTGAGCCACACCGGCGCCTGCTGGGTGAGATCTCCAGTCAGGATATTGGCCGACGTGCCGCCAGTCGCGCTGCGGTAGTACAGGCCCGTGCCCTGGGTGCCGAGCAGCGTCACCATCACCTGCGCGGCGCCGGGGTCGGCAGAGTCGCGGATCATCAATCCGGCTTTGGCGAAGCTCCGGGTGGAGTTCATCGAAGAAACGCGGGCGATGATCGTGCCATCGCCGGTCATCGACTGGGAGGCGTACCGGAGCTGATCGGAGGCGTCCCAGATATTCGCGCCGGAGCCGGAAATGGTATACGTGCCCGTGGTCGGGTTGTACTGCGTGCTGCCGGCCAGGGCGGGGCTACCAATGTCCTGGAGGTTCAGCGTGGCCGGGTCGCTGACCTGGCCGTTGAGGGCCACGTGGCTGAACGTGGCGCTGGCCGTGGCGGTAGTAACGTGGCTGCCGACCGCCATGCCGACATAGATGGTCTGGCCCATGGCGACGGTGGCCGTGCCGATTGGCGTCCAGTTGGCGCCGTCGGCCGACTTATAGCTGGTGAAGGTGCTGCCCTGGCGCACCAGCTTGAGCCACATGGGCGCCCGCTGGGTCGTATCGCCCATCAGGATGTTGGCCGAAATGCCGCCGTCCGTGGTGCGGTAATACGTGCCGGTGCCTTCGCTGCCGGTGAGTGCGGCCATGACCTGGGCGGAGCCGGCATCCAACGAGTTTCGCATCATCAGCCCGGCCTTGGCGAAGTGATGCGGGGAGGTCATGGAGTCGATGCGGGCGACGATCTGGCCATCGCCGGTCATCTCCTGGTAGGCATACTGGAACTGGTCGGCCGCGTCCCAGATGTTGGCGCCGGCGCCGGTGACGGTGTACGTGCCGGCGGTGGCGTTATAGCTGGTGCTGCCGGCCAGGGCCGGGCTGCCGATGTCCGCGCCGGTAAACGTGCCGGTGGAAGCGGGCGGCGTGGCCGGCGGCGGGGTGATGGGGGTCTGGGTGCATGCCACAGTGACCGTGGCCGTGGCCGTGGCCTTGCCATCGCTGATGGTGTACTGGAAGGCATCACTTCCCGTGTACGGGGCGGCCGGGGTGTACGTCAGTGTGCCGTCACTGTTGATCGCGACGCTGCCGTGGGTCGGCGTGGTGGTCGAGGTGACGGTCAAGGGATAGCTCTGAGGGTCGCTGTCGTTGGCCAGCACGTTGATGATGACCGGCTGGGTGTCCTTCGTGGAGGCCGTGTCATTGGTGGCCACAGGCGGCTGGACCGGCGGGGCCTGCACGTTCAGGGTGATGGTGCCGGTGGCGGCGCCGCCCTTGCCATCGCTGACGCCGAAGGCAAAGCTGTCCTGGCCGTACCATTTGGCCGCCGGGGTGTAGGTGAACTGGCCGGACGTCCCGACCGTGGCGGTGCCGTGGGAGGCCTGCGTGGCCAGGGAGTACGACAGCGGGTAGTTGTTTGCATCGGTCGCCGTGGCGGTGCCGGTGATGGGCGTATTCTCCTGCCCCGAAAGCGACTGATTCTGCGCCACCGGGGGCGTAATGGTGGTGCCGCCGCCGGTGCCCACGACCATGGTGACCGGCATCGTCTTGGAGCCGGCGCTGTCGGTGGCCGTGAGCGTCGCGTTGTAGGTGCCGTTGCTGGCGTACGTGTGAGAAGCCGTGGCGCCGGTGGCCGTGCCGCCATCGCCGAAGGCCCAGCTATAGGTGATGGGGGTGTTCTTGGGATCGGCAGCCACCGCGTTGAAACTGGCCGATTGCCCGGCCGCCAGGGGTTGGGTTCCGGTAGCCATCCCGATCTGCGGGGCGATGTCGACTGGCTGGGTCTTGGCGGCGGTCTCCACGCCGATGGCCGAGGTAAACTTGCCACTGGTCATGTCGGCGGCGGTGAAGGTCTGATCCGTGCTGCTGGAAGTGTAAATGTCGGCCACGGTCTTGCCGGTGCTGTAGTACGTGTTGCCCTGGAGGTTAAAGGAGGTGTCGCTCCACTTGTCGGCCAGCAGGGCGGGCGAGCCGTCCATATGCTGCATGACGGTGTTCTGGATGTTCAGGCTGCCCTTCCAGGTCTCTCCTCCGGCGGGGTTCTTGTAGCTGACGGCCGCTTCCGTGCCGACGCCGTTGCCGATGAAGGTGGAGTTCTGGATCGACACCACCGGCAGGCTGAAGCACTTGAGCGTGGCGACACCCGCGCCCCAACCCACATCGTTTTCCAGCGTGAAGTGCCCCTGTGCCGCTATGCTGGCGCCGTCAAACGGCGACCAGAGCTTGTAGGCGACGGAGCCGACGTTCCAGACCGAGTCGTTCGTTTCGGTGACGTTATCGCCCTTGATGTCCAGGCCGTCGGAGGTGACGTCCCAGACGCGGGTGTTATTGACCGTGATGCCGCTGCTGTACGACCCATCGCCGTAGGTGAAGTTGATGCCGTCGGCGTCGGTGTTGCCGGGCCGGCCGTCGTTGATGTGGTGGATCGACAGATTATCGAAGGTGATATTCGTGTTGTGTCCGATGCCGGCGATGCCCACGCCGCCGANNGGCGTGCCGCCCTGCATGTTGAAGTCAACCAGGTAGTTCTTGACCGTCATGTTCTGAAAGTTCAGGTAGCTTTCTCCACCGGTCAGGTAGATGAAGCTGTCGTAGCCGGGGTACTGGTGGTCGATAACCACTTTCTCGCCCGGCATGCCGCTGACGGTGATGGGGGCCGAGGCCGTGCCGGAGACGTTGGGATAGATGGTCCTCCAGGCCGAGGTCGAGGCATCATAAGTGCCGCCGCGAAGGTACACGGTGTCTCCCGGCTTGGCGATGCTGAAAAACTTCTTCAGCGAAGCGAAGGGGGCCGTGAGGTTGCCGGCGGCGCTGTCAGAGCCGTTGGTGGCGAGGTAATAGGTGCTCATCAACAGCTTGGACTCGAGTTCTTCAAAAGCAGCGAATGGCTGGTTCGCGTCGGCGATCGGGCTGGTCGGGGTGCTGCGGCGGTTCTTACGGTGCGTCGGTTTGAACATGACTCTCTCCAATAGTTAAGAGGTTGAGCTGAGTTTCGGACACGCCCAGATCAGTGCGCTGCGTGTCGGTCCTCTTCCCGTCTCCTGTCCAACATGCCGGGTACCGGCCGGCTTACGCTTGCCGACCATGTAAACCAACTTTTCAGATCTTTAATAAATGAAACTTCTTGTTT
>PMYD01000059.1 GCA_003171335.1 Phycisphaerales bacterium | reverse complement strand
CCCTGCACGTAGAATGATGGACTTCACGGATTGTTTTGGAGGCTTAGGAAACGGAGGAAAAGCAGGTAAAAATCCGGATATTTCCATTATGCGCCGCGCGCATATTTATAATTCATGCTTTCACAAGCAAATACAACAAAATATTACAATATGCGCATATTCCTTGGGAATATTGCCGACGGAGGATGTAACAGTAAAAAGACACCGCCCAGCGTCTAGTCTGGCAATGTGTTCCCGGCAGTTGCACGGTGGTGTCTTTTTTCCTGGCGTATCTCGACGTGATCAGTGCCTAGGCGGTTGAAATCAGGTTGCCTCCCCCGGCCAATGTTGGAGGCGGCAGCCATCACACAGAAGGAGGACGGCGATGTTGCGGTCGAAAGCAAGGGGTCTGCGCCGAGAGTTGACATGGCTTCCGGTCAGTCTTCTTCTGTTGCTGGCCGCCAGCGCCTGGGGCCAAGACTACCTGGTCGATGATTCGCCTTTGCCGACCTACGCGAATTCGAGCAACAATTCGTGGGCCGTGGGGAAGAAATACGGCATTGTGATGAATGCCACGCTCACGGTCACCACGACGCCGCTGAATCCGTACAAGGCGTACCTGGACAATCAACTCTTCGGCAACTTCCTCGCCTCCGACGGCAAAGTGTACGCGGGCAGTTCCACGCACTCGACCGTCGCCGCGGCCATCTTTTTCCAATACAACCCGGCCACCGCGGCGATAACGATCCTGTCCAACGACCTGAGCACCACCTGCCACGAGTCCGTCACGACGAATACGCCGCAGGGCAAGGTGCACATGCTGATGTCGGAATACCAGGGCCGAATCTACTTCAGCGTCCATGAGGCCGTGTACACGCCTACGGGCTATATCCATTGGACCGGCTCGCACGTGCTTTCCTATGGGCTGGGCAGCATCGAAGCGGGCGCGGCGGACTGGCGCGATTTTGGCGTGATCACCACCAACCAGACCGACTACTCCGCCCTGGCGATCGATCCGGTCCACAACTACATCTACGTTCCCACCACCCGCTGGTGGAGCGCGGATGGCAACGCCGGCTCGGGTGGAACGCTGGTCCGCTACAACGCCGACGCCACAGGCACGGGAAAGACCACGCTCCTGGCCGATTCGAGCAACTTCGGCGACACGTGGTGCGTGTTCGCGGATGGACGGGGCGATATGTGGACGTCGGAGAGCAGCCACAACGGCACGCTGTACAAGATTGACGGCAGCACCGGCGTCGTGCACACGTACGCCAACGCCTTGCCCCTGCCCATGAACCTGACCTCCAACACGGTTGGCCCCGATAATGGCCAGAGGTTCTTCGGCTTTGGCTGGAAGCTCGATGCGAATCACTGCCTTGTCAGCATGGGAGGCGATGGCGGCATGTGGCAGTTTGATGCCGCCGCCTTCGAGGCCGGGGACCCCAATCACGGATTCAAGCTGGTCAAATGGATCGGCGCGCATGGCGGCGGCATGACGGTGGCGGGCAACATCGTGTACTTCGTGCAGTCGGCCGACCCGAACTGGACTGGCGGCTCCAAGGCCTACGACCACCACATGAAGAGCTTCGACTTGTCGAATCCGACGGCCCCGGTCGTCGATTATGGCCGGATCGTGGACCAGGCCGGCCGCACGCCGTATCGCATTGAGGGCATGTCCGCCGACACCCACGGCCACCTGTACCTGTCCGGCGACTGGCGCGTCAACCCGAACGCCAACAGCGCCAACACTCCCGGTGAGCCCGCCGACCCGAACACGTACATGTCGCTGCGCCAGCGGTATGGCACGACCGGCTCCTACGTGTATCTGTGGCGCGGGCAGTTCTTCGGCACGGTCTCGGTGGCGTCCAACCAGGCCCCCGTCGTAAACGCCGGCCCCAACGCGAAGGTGATGATCCCCAACGCCCTCACGCTGGCCGGTACGGTGAGTGATGATGGATTGCCGAATCCTCCGGGCGTCTGCACGATTGCCTGGAGCACGCTGTCGGGCCCCGGCACCGTCAGCTTCGCCAATGCCTCCCTCCCGGGCACGACGGCTACATTCTCGACGGCCGGCACCTACGTGCTGAAGCTGACGGCGAACGATTCGGCCCTGACGGGCACGAGTAATGTGACGGTGACTGCCCTTGCACCCGGCGACTTCAACGGCGACGGCAAGGTCGATGGTGTGGACTTCCTGATCTGGCAGAGCCATTACCCAACGGCCAGCGGCGCCACCCCCGACGGCGGGGACGCCAACGGCGACGGCAAGGTCGATGGCGTGGACTTCCTGGTCTGGCAGGCGAACTACCGCGGGTAGTGGTCGATAACTGACATCACCCTGCTGGCGCCGGCATCGGTAGCGCGCGCCCGAGAGCGGACCCATCGGACTCTTGGCGCGGTTCAAAGATGGACGAGAACGGGAGATTTTGGATGCGGTTTTTCTGAACCGAACGCTCAGTGATGCGCTTTGCCTGGAAAAGAGAAGGCCGTTTGACGTGCTCGTCAAACGGCCTTCCGGTCAGACAAGTCGGGGCGACTGGATTTGAACCAGCGACCTCTGCGTCCCGAACGCAGCACTCTAGCCAAGCTGAGCTACGCCCCGCGGAACAACAGGATAGTTTATCGAGCTTCGCTGAGGAATCAAGCGAGAATTGCCTCCGGCGACCATTCGGCCCAAGACATCGTGCCCGTCGCAGTGGGTTATAATCGCGATCGATGAGCCACAGGGTTTGCCCATTCTGGGTTGGCTATCTTCTGCGCAATCCGCTGCGGCGGCTGTTGCATGACCCGCGGCAGATTCTCGCCCCCTTCGTGCGACCGGGCATGACCGTGCTGGATATCGGCTGCGCGATGGGGTTCTTCACGCTGCCACTGGCCGAGATGGCGGGGCCGCAGGGCCGGGTGATCGCGGTGGACGTGCAGGAACGCATGCTCGCGGCGCTGCGGAAACGAGCCGCACGGGCGGGGCTGCTGGGCCGGATCGATTCGCGCTTGGCCCCGGCGGATACGCTGGGGCTGGAGGACCTGGCCGGCCAGGTGGATTTTGCCCTGGCCTTCGCCGTGGTTCACGAAGTGCCCGATGCGGCCGGGCTGTTTCGCGAGCTGGCCGGCTTGCTTCACGTCGGCGGTCTCTGCCTCCTTGCCGAGCCCAAAGGTCACGTCGGGTCGGCGGCTTTTGAGTGCACACTCGCGGCCGCGAAAGAGGCCGGATTCGCTGTGCGCGAAGGGCCGCGAATCATTCGCTGCCACAGCGCGGTGCTCGTGAAGTAGCTTGTGATCACTGCTTTGCCGCACGGCAAGCGTGGGCCAGGGCTTCCTCAAGCGAGGGATAATCGTTGAAAAGCACATGGTACCAGCGCGGCGGCTGGGGGGGCCGGCCCAGAAGTTCGTGAACATTGCGCAGCATGGAGGCGAAGGCGTCGGGGCCGACGCCGACGCCCGGCAGATGGGATAAGGCCCAGGCATTGGCGGCGAGTTCCTGCCGGCGGCCGCGGGCGGCGGTGAGGGGAATGGCGAGGCTCTCCAGCAGGGCGGCGGCCAGAAATGCGGCCGGCACGGTCGTCGCGGCCGGCGGAAAAGCCAGGCCAAAGGCGGCGGCCGGCAGGAACAACACGAACGCCGTGGCGGCGGTGAGGGCGAGGGCCTGCCAGCCGAGTTGAAAAACATGTCGATGCAGCCGCACGTGGCCTAGCTCATGCGCGATTACGGCCGTCAGTTCCTCTGGCGTGAGTTTCTCGATGGCCGCCGGGCCCAGAATGATCGCGTGTGGGCCCGTCGAAGGCGTCCAGGCAATGAGATCCGGCGTTGACTGGTCCAGGTGGACCTGCCGGGCACATAAGCCGGAGAGATTGAGCAGTTCCACAGCCGGCGGCGGCAACATCAGGGGAACCGCCGAACGATCCAGCCGGTGCAGCAGGCGCCAATTCGACAGGCGCGGGGCCAGCAGCCCGATCAGCCAGAGAAACAGCGAGGCGGCCAGCCGGGCGCGATTGCCCAGGGCGAAGCTCAGGGCAAATAGGGGCCCCCAGAGCGAGAAAGTCCACTGGGGCCAGGCGTGGCGGAAGTAGCCTGGCAAGAGCCGCACGCGCAGGAGCAGTCGGCACCACAAGGGCAGCGACAGCCTCATGAGAAACGCGCCCATCGCGGATGAAAGAAGGATCAGCCAGGCGCTGCCCGCCGGCCCGGCGATTTGTTCAAAAAGTGCGCTGGCGCTGGGCCCGAAGATAACCATCGTGACAAGGAAGAGCAGGGTGCCGGCCCGCTCGATGGCGAAGAGGGCTGCCGCATTTCCCGCGCTGGCCAGGGGCAAAGGCGGATTGGGGTTATTCGGGGGCATTAGAGCAGGTTAACAAATCGTGTAGCGATGTTCTTGCTGGAAATGGCCTAAAAACAGTCATTTTTAGGCCTTTCGACCGCTACAAAAAAAGCAAAAGTGCTCTAGCCCGCAGTCTACAAAGCGACGGGTCCGCGGCCAACGGCCAGAAGCGGCAAGAATGCCACAGGGCGGTGGCGTTTTCCATCAGCCTTCCGCCGGCTTCTTGCCGCCGGTTTCCCGCCTCAGGTCCATGCGCCAGTACAGGAATGAACTGAGCAGGAGCAGCAGCACGCCCACCACCAGCAGCACGTCGGCGATGTTGAAGATGTAAGGATAGTGCGCCTGGCCAAAGTCGATGAAATCGCGGACCTCGCGGTGCGATGGCGGCCGGCCGGGCAAGGTCACGCTGCTGAAGAGGCGGTCATACAGGTTGCCCAGGGCGCCGGCCAGGATCATTCCCAGCGCGACATGCAGCCACAGCGCGCCGCGCGGGCTGGAGGCGAAGAAGTACACCACCACGGCGATGGCCACGAGGCTGGCGGCGATCACCATCGTCGGCACCAGCCGCAGGCCGAACACGATGCCCGCATTGGTCGACAATGTGAACCGCAGCACACCCGGAATGATCTGCCGCTGGGCGCTCTGGGGGTTGACATCCAACAGCCAGGCGAAGACAGCCGCCTTGGACCAGAGGTCCAGCACCAAGCCGGCGGCGAAGACGAGCAAAAAAACAATCCATGCCCTGGCGGAACGTGCGGCCGTCGGATGGGGGGCGGTCATGGCCGGAATCCTGTCAAGGCGCAGCGCAGGCGGCAGGGCTTACATGCCCAGGTCGTCTTCCTCCGGTTCGAAACTATCATCCACGATCTCAGGCAGCTCAGGCGCATCCTCGTGCTCTTCTTCCTCGCCGTGTTCCTCTTCTTCAAAGATGCCCGAAGCCTCTTGACGCTGCTGGGTCGCGCGGCCCTGCTCGATCATCCGGGCATATTCGATGGAGAATTTCGCCCACGGCATGGCCCGCAGCCGCGACTTGTTGATGGGTTTGCCGGTTCCCAGGCACACGCCATACGTGCCCTCGGTCATGCGCTGAAGCGATTCATCAATCTCCCGCAGGAGCTGGCGCTCGCTTTCCAGCAGGCCCAGGGTGAATTCCTGCTCGTAATTGTCGGTACCCACATCGGCCATGTGCACGGGCATGGTCGACAGGTCGCTGGTGCCCTCATCGCGGTTATCGCGCATGGCCTCGGCGTGCATGCCATCCATGTCGCCCAGGAGCGTGCGGCGCTTCTCCAGGAGCATCTCGCGATACTCGGCGAGCTCCTTGCGGCTCAGCGTGCACTTGAGCTTGATGGGTTTGGATTCCTCAGGCTTCGGGGCGGCGGCAGGCTTGGCGTTCTTGACCGCGACGCTCTTGCGCACCGCCTTGCTGATGACTTTGGTGGCGCCGCGGGGGGCGGCGGTCTTCTTCGCAACAGTCTTGCTGGAGGAGGCTTTTTTCGCCACGACTGGGGGTTCCTCAATACGTTGTTAGTACTGTACTGACTTCAGCTTAGCATCCCTGGCCCGTCGCATGGCACCAAGAGCAGCGAAGTATACCGTTCGCACCGGCGCCTGTCAAGCCCAACTAGTCTCATGCGGCATAAGCTCATGCGGCGCAGGCCATCCCTAGAGCAACTCACTCTTGATCTGTCACATTCATGCTGGCTGCGACGGCGGCTGGCGGCGTCAGAAGAGCCTCGGCATATAAGGAATATGCCTTCGGTCTTCTTCCTTGCCATCCTTGTCTCGCCGACGCCTGAATATGACATCTCAATCGTTCGGTGCTCTAATGCCACTGGCTGGAGAGCCACTGGCGAATGTCGTTATACGTCAGCAGCACGAAGGCCAACCCGATGGCCACCAGGCCGGCAATCTGCACGGCATTCTGCACCGCCACCGAGAGCGGCCGGCGGCGGATCTTCTCGATGATGAGGAACACCACGTGCCCGCCATCGACAATGGGCAGTGGCAGGAAATTAATCACGGCCAGGTTGGCGGAGATAACCGCCAGCAGCCAGACCACCCAGATGGGCCCGCGATGCTCGCCGACCTGAAGGCCCATGCGGAAGATGCCCACCGGTCCGGAGAACTGCGCGCCGTGGACCCGGCCCTTGATGAACTGCTTGAGCGTGGCGTAGGTCAGGACGATGAAATCGCCCGTCTCATGCACGCCCTGCCTAAGGGCCGCCAGCGGCGGGGCGTACATCTTGGGTCCTTCCAGCGGCGCCATGGGCAAAGTCAGCAGCGGCCAGGCGTAGTAGTCGGCAATGGGCAATCTGGAGTCGTAGCCGAACTTCTCCATCGCGATGGGCGTGGTCTTCTGGCCTTTGCCGCCCATGGGCGTGGTGTAGAAGAGTGTGACGGTGTCATCGCTCTTGAGCGGCGAGAGGGCGGCGATCAAATCCGCCCAGGTGGTTACCGTCTGGCCGTTGACGGCCGTCACGGTCGAGCCGGCCAGTGCCTTGCCATCGTCGGTGCCGAAGAAAGGCGATCCGGGCAGCACGTCGGCGATTACCAGATGCGCATCGTCCGCCTGGCTGGCGATACCGACGCGAGCTTCGTCTTCGTTCTTCTTCACCTTGATCTTCAGGGATATCTCATTGCCATCGCGCAGGATGCGGATCGGCAGGACCTGACCGCGGTTTTCGTTATTGATCTTGTGGAAGGTTTCCCAGCTTGGGACGACCTCTCCGAGCTTGCCCTTCACGTCGGTGTACGACGTGATGATGTCCCCAAGCTTAAGCCCGATCTCCTCGGCCGGGCTATCGGGCTCCACGTCGTGAACCTGCATTCGCGGCCGCAGGCCAAGAACGTTGAAAGATGGCTGCCGGAACCAGTCGGTGTCCTTATCCTTGCGCTCGTTGGAGTCGTTGGCGTCCCAAAAGAGCCAGTGGCCTTGTTTGCCCTCAAGGCGGAACAGGTGCGTGGCCGCACGCGACCAGCTCAGGCTGCCGCGCACCTTGGCCGTGGCGGGCTTGCCCCCGCGCTTGACCTCGATCGGCACGGCGCCGGGTCCCACGTTTTCCAGGATGGCCTCCAGATCCCAGGGATGCTGGATGGACTTGCCGCCCACGGCGAGCACCTTGTCGCCGCCGCACAAGGCCTCGCCGAAAACGCGCTTCAGATATTTCTGCGTATCGGAAGAGTCATCCAGGACGTTGTCGAGGGAAGATTTCAGGCCGAATTGGTAGTCCGGCCGTCCGTCCTTTTTGATGGTTTCCGGCATGAGCACGACATCGAACGGCTCTTCCACGCCCGGGCGCAAGACACGCATGGGAAACTGCTCGCCCTTGTCGCTCAAGGTCGCGGCGATGCCCAGCTCGCTGAACTTGTGGATGGGCTTGCCCTTTATGGACAGGATCAGGTCGCCCGGCTTGATGCCCGTGCCCAGCGCATCGGGCAATTGGACCAGGTCCGACATGTAGCCGGGTTCGACGCCGCCGATCCGCGCCGGCGGAAACGAAATGCCGACGCTGAAAACGATCATGAACAGCAGGCCGGCCAGGATGATGTTCATCACCACGCCCGCCGAAACGACGGCGATGCGGGCCCAGATGGGGCGGTTGTTGAAGGCGCGCGGATCGACTTCCTCGCCCTCTTTGGGCTTGAAGTCATCCTGGCCGAGCATCTTCACGTACCCACCCAAGGGCAGGATATTGAGCCGGTATTCCGTCTCGCCGCGGCGGAAGGAGATCAGCCGCCGGCCGAAGCCCAGGGCGAACTCCTGCACGTGGATGCCCACCCACTTGGCCACCGCGAAATGACCCAACTCGTGGATGAACACCACCAGCCCGAACCCCGCCAGCATGATGATGAAGGAGGTAATCGGGCTGGTCCAGAATCCAGGCAGTGTGGCCAGCGTCCCTGTGGCGAGTGTCACAATATCCATGCGTTTACGGGCTCCGTCATTGCTTAAGAAACTGCCGATTCGCCGGCCGGGCCTGCAAGCCAGATCGGCGAAATCGAAAAACGCTGCTACGAAGACACTTCATCGCACCTGGCGGCTGCGGAACTTATGGTTTTTTCCACCTGCGCCCGCGCCCACTGGTCGGCCGCCAGCAGGGCGTCCAAATCTGATTCGTCCGCGCCCCCGTGGCAGTTCACCCTTTGTTCCACCATTCGGACTATATCGGCAAAGTGGATGCGGCCATCCAGAAAAGCTTTCACGGCGGCCTCGTTGGCGCCGTTCAAAACGGCCCCCGCCCCCCGTCCGGCCGCCAGCACTCGCCAGGCGAGGCCGACGGCGGGAAAACGCTCCGGATCGACGGGCTCAAACGTCAGTTTGCCCGCCTCGAACAGATCCAGCCGGCGGGCCGGCCGGCCCAGCGTGTCCGGGTCGTTCAGCGCCTGCGTGATCGGCAGCATCATGTCGGGCCAACTGAGCTGGGCGAGCATGCTGCCATCGCGGAATTCTACCGCCGAATGCACGATGCTCTCAGGATGGATCACCACCTCGATCTGCTCGGGCGAAAGACCAAACAGCCAGTGCGCCTCGATCACTTCCAGGGCCTTGTTCATCATGGTGGCCGAGTCGATGGTGATCTTGCGGCCCATCTCCCAGGTGGGATGATTAAGCGCCTCGGCGATGGAGGCCCGGGCGATTCGCTCGGCCGGCCAGGTGCGGAAGGGGCCGCCCGAAGCGGTGATGATCACCCGGCGGACTTCGGCGAGGGGCCGCCCGCCCAAACACTGGCGGATGGCCGCATGCTCGCTGTCGACCGGCAGCAGGGGCACGCCCAGGCGGCGGGCCTGGCTGGTGATCAGCCTGCCGGCGACCACGAGCGTTTCCTTGTTGGCGATCGCCAGCGGCAGCCTGCGGCCGATCGCCGCCAGGGCCGCCCGGACGCCGCAGGCGCCAACCACGGCCGAGAGCACCATGTCCGCCGGCGCCTGACCCACCAGTTCGGCCAGGGCCTGCGGGCCGGCCAGAACGGTCACGCCAGCCCCCACGGCCTGGCGCAGCGGGCCGGCGGATGCCTCATCGGCGATGGCAACCAGGCCGACCCCAAAGCGGCGGGCCTGCTCGGCCAGCAACTGCCAGTTTCCGCCCGCCGCCAGGGCGCAGGCGCGCAAATGCGGCTGCTCGGCAATCACCTGCAAGGCCTGCCGGCCGATGCTGCCCGTGCTACCCAGGATGGCGATCTGCTTTTTGATTGCGGCTATGATACCTGAAACGAGGTTGTTTCGTTAATTCGTTAATTGATCGGCGCGCTTCCTGCTTCGCCAAAGGCTTCGCAGGATAAATCGCTCGCTCGTGGAGAAAGGTGGGAGGCTTGTTCTTCGCCTTTTCCAATTGACCAATTGACCAATTAACCCCTTCAATGCCGGAGGACCGCTGTTTAATTGCCGCCTCGTGTCCAGAGGGTATAATCATCCCTATGAGTGACCCTGTGCCGTCGGGACAGACCGTTCTGGTGGGCCCGCGCGTCGAGATTCGCCTGGTGGAGGTGGCCGGTCGAGCCGGTCAGTCCGTGCCGCGCGAACTGGTGGTTCATCCCGGTTCGGTGGCCATTCTGCCCCTGACTGATGAAGGCAAAATGGTGCTGATCCGCAACTGGCGGTTCACCGTCGGCCGCGAACTGTGGGAGCTGCCGGCCGGCACGCTGGAGAAGGGGGAGGATCCCCAAGTGTGCGCTGCCCGCGAGCTGCGCGAAGAAACCGGCTACACTGCCCGTACGTTCCGCAAGCTGGGCGAACTGCTGATCGCCCCGGCCATTTCCACGGAGCGCATGCACGCCTACCTGGCCACGGGTCTGACCTGGGTGGGCCAGGAACTCGATGCCGCCGAGCGAATTGAGAGCGAGGTGCTTACCCTGGAGCGCGTGCGGCATATGCTTCTGGCGGGCCAGATCGAGGATGGCAAAACCATCGCCGTGCTGAGCCTGTACCTGTTGGGGGAGGACCGCTGAGGTGAGTTTCCGCGACCGACTATATGCCGGCGGGGGCGAGAACGACGCCGGAAGCATGGGCCAGATCGGCCGGCAGATCGGCCTGCCGCGGCCCACGCCGATGACGCTGATGTTGATCGGTCTCAATGCGCTGGTCGCCCTGATCATGATCCTCCTGGGCGACAACAAGGGGCGCCTGGTGGCGTTCATGGACCTGGAAGGCGGGCGGCGGGCCCTCCAGGCGTGGCGGTTCATCACCTTTCAGTTTGTGCATGGTGGCGCCAGTCATTTCCTGTGGAACATGGTGGGCCTGTACTTCTTCGGCCCGCCGCTGGAGCGGGTCTGGGGCAAGTGGCGCTTCCTGGCCTTCTACCTCCTGTGCGGTATTGGCGGGGGGCTGGTTTTCCAGGCCATTGCCGCCATCTGGGCCGGGCCGGTGGGGCCGGGCCTCATTGGGGCCTCCGGCGGGATTCTGGGCTGCGTGATGGCGTGTGCCATTCTCTTTCCCGAGATGACCATGCTGATCATCCCCATCCGCTGGGTGGCGGGCTTCCTGGTCGCGCTGTATGTCCTCAGCGTGGTATGGGAGAAGAATCTCTCCAACGCCGCGCACCTGGGTGGGATGGCCACGGCGGCGCTGTGGATCTGGGCCGAGCGGCGCGGCGTTCGCCTGCCCGCCCCGCGGGCGCTGACCAATCGCGTGCGCCAGGGCCTCTGGGAGCGCCGCCTGCGCGAGCGGGATAACCTGCAGCAGGAAATCGATCGCATCCTCCAGAAGATTCATGACCAGGGACTCAATTCTCTTACGGGCCGCGAGAAGCGGTTGCTGAAGAAAGCCACGGAGGCGCAGCGGGAAGAGGACAGGCGGGTCAGGAGATTGTGAGCGCAATTCAAAATCGAAATTCCAAATCCCAAATCCCAAACAAGCACCAAATTCCAAGCTCCAAATCTCGGAGCATCCGCTTGCAAGGTAAGTCTTGCTTCAAGGTAAGATGGCTGTTCCCCTTTTTAGCTTTGGTGCTTGGGATTTGTTTGGGATTTGGAATTTGGTGCTTGGAATTTGTTCTAAGATTTGCAAATCTGATTTGGACAGTCATTGGACTTAGACCGCAGGAAACCTGAGATCATGAATCACGATGTAGCCTATCAACAGTGCATGAACGCCGGCTGCCGGGCGACCTTCGGCGTGACGGAAAGCCTGTTTGCCTGCCCCAAGTGCGGCAGCCTGCTGGACATCCGCTATGAGTGGGAGCGCATCGCCGTGCCCAAGCGGCTGGCCGATTTCGGCGCGCGCTGGGCCACGCGCTCCAATCCGCTGGATTTTTCCGGCGTGTGGCGGTTCCGCGAGCTGCTGCATTTTTGCCCGGACCGGTTCAAGGTCACCCAGGGCGAGGGCCAGACGCTGCTCCAGTGCGCCGACGGCGTGGCGCAGTACGTCGGCCTGGACAAGGGCCGCCTGCACCTCCAGTACGAGGGCTGCAACCCGTCGGGGTCCTTCAAAGACAACGGCATGACCGCCGCCTTCAGCCACGCCTCCATGGTGGGGGCCTCGCGGGTGGCCTGCGCATCGACCGGCAACACCTCCGCCTCGCTGGCGCTCTATGCCTCGGCGGCGCACATGGAGGCGATCGTCTTCGTCGGCGCCGGCAAGATCGCCTTCGGCAAGCTGGCCCAGGCGCTGGATTACGGCGCGAGAACGTTCCAGGTCGAGGGCGATTTCGACGACTGCATGGCCCGGATCAAGGAAGTGACCGAGGCGCTGAAGCTGTACCTGGTCAACAGCGTCAACCCGTTCCGCCTCGAAGGCCAGAAGACCATCATGTACCGCGTGTTGGAGGGGTTGAACTGGCAGGTGCCCGATTGGGTCATCGTGCCCGGCGGCAACCTGGGCAACAGTTCCAGCTTCGGCAAGGCGTTTGGCGAGCTGAAGGAACTGGGGCTCATCGAGCGCATCCCGCGCCTGGCCGTGGTCAACTCCGCCGGCGCGCCCACGCTGGACCGCATCGTCAACGAGAAGCAGGTCCGCTACAACGCCGGCAAGTTCGACGCCGACGTAATCTACAAGGACTACGAGTGGCAGGACCAGACGCACCTGCGGCCGCACACCATCGCCAGCGCGATTGAAATCGCCAAGCCGGTGAACATCGACAAGTGCCTGCGGGCCCTGGAAATCTGCGGCGGCGTGGTGCGCAGCGTTTCCGATGCCGACATCATGGATGCCAAGGCCCAGGTCGGCCGGCACGGCCTGGGCTGCGAGCCGGCCAGCGCCGCCAGCGTGGCGGGCGCCAAGCTGCTCATCCAGCAGGGCGTCATCGGGCCCGCCGAGCGGGTCGTGTGCATCCTGACCGGCCACGCGCTCAAAGATCCCGACGCCACCGTCGGCTACCACACCGGCAAGTACCCCAAGGGCAAGGCCGTCAAAGGCAAGCGGCATTTCTCGAACGTGCCCGTGCCCGTGGCCAACGATACGGCGGCGCTGGTGAAGGCGATCCAGAGCTGAGGGAGGCTTTTCGATGGCAACGGGAAGTATCAAGATCGCAATCAACGGCGCTGCCGGCCGCATGGGCCAGCGACTGATTGACCTGGCGGGGCAGGATGGACGTTTTACGGTTGTTTGCGCCGTTGAGAAGGCCGGCCATCCGCTGGTCGGTAAGGCGGTCGGCCCCGGGATTTGCGTCGACAAACTGACCGGCGATGTCGACGTGGTGATTGATTTTTCGCTGCCGGACGGCACGCAGGCGATTCTGCCGGCGGCCGTGAAGGCCGGGGCGGCCATGGTCATTGGGACGACCGGGCTATTGCTGGTGCAAAAGCAGATCGACGAGGCCGCAAAGAAGATCCCCATCGTTCAGGCCGCCAACTACAGCGTGGGCGTGAATGTCCTGCTCAAACTGGTAGCCGAGGCGGCCAGAACCTTGGGCGACGGCTACGACATCGAGATTGTCGAGGCCCATCACCGCTTCAAGAAGGATGCCCCCTCCGGCACGGCGCTGGCTCTGGCCAAATCCATTTGCCAGGCCACGGGCAAGGACATGCAAAAAACGCTGCATCACGGCCGGCAAGGCGAGCAGCCGCGCGTAGCGGGGGAGATCGGCATGCACGCCTTGCGGCTTGGGGACACGGTGGGTGAGCATGCGGTACAGTTCGGCTCCCTCGGCGAGACGGTCACGCTGGCCCACTCGGCCCATACCCGCGATACCTTCGCCCTGGGCGCCCTGCGCGCGGCGGCGTGGATCGTCGGCAAACCGGCCGGGAAATACGACATGGCGGATGTGTTGTTTGGTCGGCAGGATTAGCGGGCTGCGGGACGGCGAAATTCCAAATCCCAAATCACAAATCCCAAACAAATCCCAAGCACCAAATCCCAAAGGGGAGCAAGAGTGCAGCCAGTAAGCTGCGCGAGGTCCGATGCCGGGATTTGGAATTTGGGATTTGGAGCTTGTTTGGGATTTGGAATTTGGGATTTGGAATTTTCCTTTGCGAACGGTCTCCCTCTCGATTTGACAATCTCTCATGCGCCGCCATATCATGACCATAGCGGCACGAGCAGGGGCAATGTTAAAACCGGAAATCTACGGGCCTTATGAGCGTCATTGTCGCCATCCCGATCTACAATGAAGCCAAGTACATTACTGGCGTAGTGCCGGAAGTGCAGCGGTACGTCCCCGAGGTGCTGGTGATCGATGATGGCTCGACCGACTCCTCCCCGCAGCTTTTGGTCGAGGTAGGCAATCTGCACGTCATCCGCCACGAGCGGAACATGGGTTACGGCCAGTCGCTGCTGAATGCGTTCAATTACGCCATCTGCAAGAACAAGCAGTGGATCATCACCATGGACTGCGACCGGCAGCACGAGCCGGCCAGTATTCCGGATTTTCTCGCCGCCGTTGCGAGCGACCAGTACGACATCATCAGCGGCTCGCGCTACCTGCGGCCGACGGCCGATGATTCCTCGCCGCCGCCGGAGCGGAGGGAAATTAATGCCGAGATTACCGAGATTCTCAAACAGCGGCTGAACCTGAGCCTCACCGACGCCTTCTGCGGTTTCAAGGCGTATCGCGTCAGCCGGCTGGCGGAGCTGAAGATCACCGAGCCGGGCTACGCCATGCCGCTGCAGTTGTGGGTGCATGCGGTGCGGCGCGGGCTGCGAATCCACGAGATTCCTGTGCGGCTGATCTACAACGACCCCAAGCGCAGCTTCGGCGGCCCGCTGGATGACCGCGAATACCGCCGCCAGCACTACCTGTGCGTGCTGCACCAGGCGCTCACCGAGTCGCTGGGCGAGTTGGAAGGCTGCTACTGCCGGTCGGTCGGCAGTGAGCCGTGCCAGGCGGTGCGTGACATTTACGAGCGCTCGCGCCAAGGGGCGCCCAGCCGATGACCGCCCCCCTCCACAGCCCCGATGCCGATGGGGCCGCCGCCGTTTTCCCACAAGGTCAGGCGCTCGCCCACCTCATCGAGACGGCCTGCCAATGCTGCGGCGACATGCCCTTTGAAGTCGCCGGTCTGCCGGCCGCCGAGCTTCGCCGCCAGTGCCGCGCGGAGGTGGCCGCTGGGGCGGGGTTGGATGTACAGGGGCTGTGGGTTGTCGCCGCGCACCAGGCGGAGTTGGCGCACGCGGGCGTGTGGTTCAAGGATGTCGCCGCCGTCGCCCTGGCCCAGGTGCTGGAAGCCCAAGTGCTGCACGTCGTGGCCGACCTGGATGTGCTCAAGCACGTTGCCCTGGAGCTGCCGCACGTGGAGGAGCGCGGGCCACGGGCCTGGATCGAGGCGGCTGTTCTGGTCGCCCCCGTGGCATTGCAATGCCCAGCCCAACTTGTCCCGCCGGCGTCCCAGAAGCTGGAGCAGGCGACTGCCTGGGCGCGGCAGCGCATCTCGTGGGAGAGTCTCTTTGAGACGTGGGCCGCCGCCGGCCGGGCGGCGACGTCGACCGCCTCCACGCTGGCGCAATGGTTCAAGATCGCTCAGCAGGCGGTGAGTCAGGAAATGGGAGTCACGCTGCCGCTGGTGTTCCTGTCGCGGCTGTGCCGGGGGCCATGCTTCGCGCGTTTCGCCGCGGACATGATTCTGCGATACCGCCAGATGCACCGGGCGCACGCCGAGGCGCTGAGCGAGTATCGCTCGGCGGCGCACGAGAAGAACCCGGCCCAGCCGGTGCCCGACCTGAAGCATCAGGATGGGGCGTGGGAGCTGCCGCTGTGGGCGTATTGCGGAAAGGCCGCCCGCCAGCCGCTTTACGTGCTGCCGGATGGCCAGCGCCTGCGCCTTCAAACCCCCGCCGGCGTGCTGACGGAATTGCCGGCCGAAGATAACGACGCCACGGTGAGCGGGCTGCTGGAGCTGGCGGCGCGCGACATCGTGCTGGCGCCGCGGGCGCTGCCGCTAACAATGTTCCTGCGGACGTTCGTCGCCGAGGTCTTCATCCACGGCACCGGCGGTTCGCGGTACGACGAGGTGACCGACGCCCTAGTGCGGCGCTGGTGGAACTGGTCGCCGCCGCCCTATATCACGGCTACCGCGACGGTTCGCCTGCCGCTGGCGGCCTTGCCGGTGAAGCGCGAGGACCTGGCGGGGGCACGCTGGCACGCGCATCACGCCTGGCACAATCCGCCGCTGTATTCCCAGGCGGGGGAGCTATCGCCGGAAATTGACGCGCTGATGCGCCGCCGGTCGCACCTGCTGGAACAACTGCGGCAACTGCCGCGCTTCAGCCCGGCCCGTGCGGCGGCCTTCACCGAGCTGCACGAGGTGAACGCCGAGCTGCGCAAGGGCCTGGCCGCGACGGTCGCCCGGGCGGATGCGCATGTGGAGCAGATTCGGCGGCAGTTGGCGTACAATGCAGTGGTTCAGAGCCGCGAGTATTTCTTCGCCCTGATGAGCCGTGCCAAGCTGGAGGGTCTGGTCCAGCAAGCCCGCCAGTGGGCGGCGGCGGGGCGGGCGGAGTTGACGCCGTGCGCGGGTGCGCACGGTTGCGACCAGCCCGCCATCAAGCGGGGCAAGAGACGCCCAAAGGCCAATCGACGCGCGGAGACGGGATGAACCCCAGTGATCGCGACTATCGCCTGCGAAGCCCGCGGCGGATCTCGGAGCTATTCGAGATCGGCCTGCGCGCCCAGGATGCCGCCGCGATGATGGTCGGCGCGCCTGCCGCCGCCGGCGACCTGCCGCGAATGGCGTTTGCCGTCGGCCGCCGGCACGGCGGGGCCGTGCAGCGAAACCGCATCCGCCGGCTGTGCCGCGAGGCGTTTCGACAGGTCCGCGCGGAATTGCCGGGCGGGTGGGACTTCGTGCTGGTTCCTCACAGCCGCCCCGAGCACAGCGTCCTGGGCCTGGCCGCCACGATTACCCATCTGACGCGGCGGATCGTGCAACTCCAACCGACGGCGAAGATACCTGCTCAGGAAACGGACGCCGCGCAGGGATAATGATGCCTCTGGTGCCACGGCTGCGTTGTTTGCAGCCGTGCGCCGGGTCCAACGAACGTGATGCAGGTCCAGTGGATGCCTACGTGACTTTCTCCTGGAGGTGCGCACAGCGCACGGCTGCAAACAACGCAGCCGTGGCACCCAACCTATGGTTACGTCTGAACATGAACAGGAAGAGCGATTCTGCCCGCTGCGCCGGCCGGTGAGCTGGCTCATGATCAGCCTGGTGCGCGCATACCAGCTCACACTGTCGCGCTGGCTGGGCATGCAGTGCCGGTACGTCCCCACGTGCAGCGAGTACTTCATTCAGTCGGTTCGTCAAAAAGGGGCCCTTCGCGGATGTGCGGGGGGACTGTGGCGGATCTGCCGGTGCCACCCCTTCGCCAAAGGTGGGTATGACCCGGTGAAGTGAAGCCTCGGGTCGGAATTCCAACGAAAAAAGACGATTGGGTGCCGTGGCTGCGTCTTTTTGCAGCCACGTCTGTGCGCATACGCGTGGTTGCAAAAAGACGCAACCACGGCACCCGGCACCTGCCTCTTCAATTTGAAAACCCCCCGGTGTAAAATCCGTCTCATGCTAGACCTGCTGACGTTCATGGAATCCCTGGGGCGTCCCTCGATCGCGCTGTTGGGCGATTTCATGCTCGACCGCTACGTGTACGGCATCTGCGAGCGGATCAGCCAGGAGGCGCCGGTTCCCGTGCTCAAGATCGTCCGCCGCGAGGACCGCTGCGGCGGCGCCGCCTCGGTTGCGGCCGACATCCTGGCACTCGGTGCCGGCGTGTCGTGCTTTGGCATCGTGGGGGCCGATGCGGCCGGCGAGGATCTGCTGCGGCTGCTGGGCTCGCAAGGCGGCGAAACTTCATCGCTGGTGCGCCTGCCCGGCCGGCCGACGACCACCAAGGAGCGGCTCGTCGGCCTGGCGCAGCACCGCCACCAGCAGCAGATGATGCGCGTGGATGATGAGATCGCCGATGGGGTCGACCGCGCCATCCTCGCCAGCCTGCGCAGTGCCATTCGCGGGCGGCTGTCCGGCTGCAAGGCGCTGGCCATCGAGGATTACGACAAAGGCGTCATCTGCCCCACGATGACGCCGCAGATCATCGCCGACGCCCGGGCGGCGGGCGTTCCCATCCTGGTCGATCCGGCCCGTATCGACGATTACAGCCGGTACCGCGGCTGCACGCTGCTGACGCCCAACCGCCAGGAGGCCCAGACGGCCGCCGGCGTGGAGATTGTCGATGAGCGCTCGCTGGAGCTGTGTGCCGAGCGCATCATCGACGCCGCCCAGTCCGAGGGCGTGCTCATCACGCTGGACAAGGAAGGCTCGTATCTCAAGCGCCGCGGCCAGGCGGGCCAGCGCTTCTGCGCCCAGGCCCGCCGCGTGTACGAAATCAGCGGCGCCGGCGATGTGGTGCTGGCCATGCTGTGCGTGGCTCTGGCCGGCGGCGCCGACTGGGATACCGCCGCCGCCCTGGGCAATGTCGCTGGCGGCCTGGAGGTCGAACGATTCGGCGCTGTGCCGATCAAGCGCGAGGAGATCCTCGAGCGGCTGGCGTTCGAGAAGCGCCAGCAGCACGGCAAGGTGGTTTCGCTTTCCACGCTCATGTCGGAGGTGAAGCGCCTGCGCGAGGCGGGCAAGCGCATCGTCTGGACAAACGGCTGCTTCGACATCATGCACGCCGGCCACGCGCAGTACCTCAACTTCGCCCGCCGCCAGGGCGACGCCCTGATCGTCGGCGTCAACTCCGACGCCTCCATCCGCGCCAACAAGGGCGAGGGCCGGCCCATCGTCGGCCAGGAGGACCGCGCCGAGGTGCTGGCGGCCCTGGAATGCGTGGATTATGTGGTCATCTTCGACGATCCCACGCCGCTGGACATGATCCGCGCGATCTGCCCCGATGTGCTGGTCAAAGGCGCCGACTGGAAGGGCGCGGTCGTCGGCCAGGAAGAAGTCGAGCAGGCCGGCGGCAAGGTGGTGCTGGCGGACATCCTGCCCAATCGGTCCACCACCGGCATCATCAATCGAATCGTGGACCTTCACAAGAGCGGCGGCCCCAAGGCGCGGCCGCACAAGTCCAAAAAGGCTGAAGGGGGCGGGTAAACCATGCCCCACAAGGCGGTATTTCTCGACCGGGACAACACGGTCATCGATGATCCCGGCTACCTGGCCGACCCGCAGGGTGTGCGGCTGCTGCCGGGTGTCGAGGAGGCCCTTACGCGCCTCGCCGGCGCCTCCTGGCGGCTGATCGTCGTGACCAACCAATCCGGCGTGGCCCGCGGCCTGCTGACCGAAGACATGCTCCAGCAGGTGCACGCCGAGATTCAGCGGCAACTGGCGCAGCGCGGGGCGAAACTGGACGCCATCTACTATTGCCCCTTCCTGCCCGAGGCGCCCGTCGAGGCCTACGCCCGCGACAGCGATGAGCGAAAGCCCAAGCCGGGCATGCTGCTGCGGGCCGCCCGCGAGATGGACCTGGACCTGCGGGCAAGCTGGATGGTCGGCGACAGCGATCGCGATATCCAGGCCGGCCGCCGCGCCGGCTGCCGCACAATTCTTATTCGCCACGACGGCGACCAGAGCGAGCCAGTCGGCCAGGGTGACCGGGGCGAGCCAGCCGGCCAGGATGATGAGGCGTGGCCGGATTTCACCGCCCGCAACCTACAGGAGGCAGCCGAGGTGATCTTGCGCGAATCGCCCGCGGAGCCATCGGCCGCCAACCCGAACGCCGCGCCCCAATCCGGCGGCCGCGAGATTCGGCCCTCACATGAAATGAGCGACAGCCAGGTGCTCCAGGAACTGCTCCAGATGGCCCGGCAGCTTGTGCGGCTGCGCGAGGGCAGGGAGTTCAGCGTCAGCAAGCTGATCGCCGGCATCGCCCAGGGTCTGGCGCTGCTGGCGTTCGTGCTGGGGGCGGTCAAATTCATCGGCCTCAGCTCGCCCGCCGCCAGTTCCGACGCCTTCTGGCAATCCATGGGCTACCTGGCCATCGCCGGCTTTTGCCAGGTTGCGGCACTGACGTTCTTCCTGATGAACCGGCAGGACTAGATACTGCCGCGATGCGGTCGGAGGATGTTAAATGAGCGACCAGGAAGTTGTTAAGTCTCACTGCAATGATTGTCTTCAGGAGACAAGACATTTCTTACTCTTTACAAAGACCCAAGACTTCACACAACTTGATCCTGATGGCGGACCTCATTACATTGAACAGTTCCGGTGGAGTCTCCTTGAATGCTGTGGCTGTGAATCTATTAGCCTTAAGAGGGAATACACACATTCGTCACTGGAGGAACCGGAGGTTGATTTCTTCCCTCCTTCTGCCTCACGAAAAATCCCAAGATGGGCGATGCTAACCCTGTGTTTCAAGCAAGGGGGGGCGATCTATGGCCTGCTGCAGGAAGTATATTCGTCCCTCCATGCGGGCCATTACAGACTCGCAGCTATGGGAACGAGAGCTCTCATTGAAGCCGTGTTAATGGACGCCTTGAAAAACGAAGATCAAGGATTCCCCGAAAAGCTCGACATGGTTCAAGAGCGAGGTCTTTTGAGTAGGCAAGATCGTCAAATCCTTGAAGCAGCCATTGAAGCCGGACACGGGGCTGCTCACCGGGCCTATGCCCCAAGGGCAGAGGACGTGAACAAAATCATCGATATCGTAGAGCATTTGCTGGAGTCTTTGTACGTCTTGGGGCCAGTTGGGGAGAAATTGAAGAGTACCGTGCCACCTCGTAAAGGGAAATCGCGCGGAACGATAGAAGGAAGCGCAAAATGAATCGATGGATTCTGAGCTTATTTCTTACCTGCATTGGCAATGTTGCTTCGGGGCAAGATCCGGCAAGCCTTCCTTCCACGCATCCCATAGTCGCCTCGGCGACTAGTCAGTCCGCCACTCAGCCGGTGATCAGCGCAGCTTCTTTGGCCACGGCGCGGGCGGACATTGATGCCGGCACTGCCTGGCTCCTCAAGGCGCAGAACGCCGATGGCGGGTGGGGCAAGCCCAAGAGCCATCCGGCGATGACGGCCATGGCGGTGAAGGTGCTGATGCAGCAGCCCGAGTACGGCGCCAAGGCCGATCAGGTGCAGCGCGGCTACGCCTTCCTGATGGGCTGCGTGCAGGGCGATGGCGGCATCTACGATCCCGCCTTCGGCGCGGCCAATTACACCAGCAGCCTGGCGGTGATGGCGCTGGCGCTCTCGGACAAGCCAGAACATCGCGCCGCCATGAATAAGGCGGTGGCCTATATCAAGGGCATTCAGATCAAGGCCGGCGACAAGACGCCCGCCGGCGAGATCATCACGCCGGCGCACCCGTTTTATGGCGGCTCAAGCTACGGCGACCACGGCCGGCCGGACCTGAGCAATCTGAGCTTCAGCATCGAGGCGCTGCACGCCGCCGGCGTGAGCCAGACTGACCCGTACTTCGAGCGGGCGGCGATCTTCCTCTCGCGCACGCAGAACCGTAGCGAAAGCAACGACCTGGCCTGGGCTGCGATCGTCAACGATGGCGGCTTCATCTACGCCCCGCGCGGCGGCAAACCGGATGATGGGCCCGAGAGCAAGGCCGGCAACGTCACCGTCGACGACAAGCAAGGCCCGCGCAGCTACGGCAGCATGACCTACGCGGGCTTCCTGAGCATGCTTTACGCCAACATCTCCCGGGATGACCCGCGCGCTAAAGCCGCCTTCGACTGGATCCGCCGGTACTGGCGGCTGGACAGCAACCCCAACATGCCCGAGGCCCAGAGCCACGAGGGCCTGTTCTACTACTACCAGGTCTTCGCCAAGGCCCTGCGTGCGTACGGCCGGCCGCGGATCGTCGATCCCCGCGGTCTGGCGCACAACTGGCGCGAGGAACTCATCGAGATCCTCCACGCGCAGAAACGACCCGACGGCAGTTGGGTCAACGAGAAGGATCGGTGGATGGAGAGCATGCCGGAATTGGTGACGTGCTACGCGGTGCTCGCGCTGCAAGAAGCGACGAAGTAACGGCAAATACCAAATCCCAAATTCCAAATCCCAAATCCCAAACAAATCCCAAGCACCAAATTCCAAATAAGACGCGCGGCCGCAAGGTTTGGAATTTGGGATTTGGTGCCCTTCGGCGGTGAGCCGCTCAGGGCGGTCGAACCGCTTGTTTGGGATTTGGAATTTGGGATTTGAGATTTCTTCTCCCACCTTGGCGACCCCATCGCGCGCGGCTAGGATGATGCCCTTTGAAGGAGACTTCTCATGGCAGAAATCAGGCCCTTCTGCGGCTGGCATTACGCCGGCGATGTGAGCCGCTTCATTGCCCCGCCGTACGACATTCTCAATGCGCAGGACAAGGCGGCGCTGCTGGCCGCCAGCGGCGACAACATTGTCGGCGTCGATCTGCCGGTCGTGCCGCCCACGGAGGCCGGGCCCGATGAGGTGTACCGCCAGGCCGCCGAGAGGCTGGAGGCCATGAAGGCATCCGGCATGCTGGTGCAGGATGACAAGCTGACGCTGTACGCCTACAGCCAGATCTTCCCCTGGGCCGGGCGAACCTATACGCGCAAAGCCATGCTGTGCGGCGTGCGGGCTACGGAACTGTACGGCGATATCTGGCCGCACGAGAAGACTTTTGCCGGTCCGAAGGCCGACCGCCTCAAGCTGACCGAGGCGACGACCATGCAGCTTTCGCCGATCTTCGGCTTCTTCGAGGACAATCGCGAGGCGGGGCGAACGTTGTGGGCGGCGGTGGGCGATCGCCCGCCGCAGTGCCAGGGCGTGCTCAATGGCGTGCAGGAGCAGTTGTGGGCCCTGACCGATCGCGAGGTGATCGAGCGCATCCGCCGCGTGCTGCGGGAGACGAAGGTGTTCATCGCCGATGGGCATCACCGCTACACCACCGCGCTGAACTACCGCAACACGCTGTTTGAAGCGGGCAAGATCGACGAGGCGGACGAGGCCAACTACGTGCTGTTCGCCCTGGTGGCCATGAACGACCCGGGGCTCTTAGTGCTGCCCACGCACCGGCTGATCGACGGCATTGCCGATGGCTTCGACAGCCGGCAACTGGCGCGCGAAACGCAGCAGGTCGTGCAGTGGCGCGATGCGCCGGTGACCGATGCCCTGCTGGATGACCCCGACACGATCCTGCGGCAGTTCGGCCCCGGCTCGATGGCGTTTATCGACCTGGGCGACCTGCGCACGGCCCACATCGCCCGGCTGAAGAATCGCTCGATCATGGACAAGCTGGCCGCACAGGAGCACCCCATCTGGCGAACGCTGGATGTGGCGGTGCTGCACCGGTTTTTCCTGGAGCAGTACCTCGCGCCGCACCTGGGGGGGCAGGTTCATCCTTCCTACACGGCCTTCGGGCGCCAGGCCATGGCGGCCCTGCGCGATGGCCGCTGCCAGATGGCCGTGCTGCTCCAGGGCACGCCCATGGTGGCCATTCGCGACATCGCTCTTGCCAAAGCCGTCATGCCGCACAAGAGCACGTATTTCTATCCCAAGCTGGCGACCGGCATGGTGCTCAAGCCGCTGACGTGAACTCCAGGGGCCAATTTCGAGTGTGAAGGCTCGGCGGAGCAACGGTGAATAGCTCTAAGTGTATTGCATATCCCATACACTTATAAGGCGCGACCCCAAACGGTTTGGAGTCACGCTCCTGGCGTGAACTTCAAGCTGCCAGTTTTCGAGTCTGAGAACACGGTAGGGCAAAGGCAAATTACTCTAAGTATATGGCATATCCCATACACTTATAAGGCGCGACTCCGAACGGTTTGGAGTCACCTCCGGAAATTCCGGAGCTCGTAGTAGCTGCCGCTGGAGAACCTACTACATATTGTGGTGCGCAAGTATTTTCTTGGGGCCTTTGAGGCGCGATTCCAAAGTTTTCCGAGTCGGTCCTTAAATCACTTCATGACCGTCATGAAGTGAATACCCGGAGACAACTGCGGAAATTCCGCAGTTGCGGCTGCAGCATCTTTCCGGCTGACCCCACCGCGATTCAGACAATGTCGGAGTCGACTGAGGAATTTCCGCAGTTGATCCGAGAGAGCCCAAGGGGCGATTGACCATTAGCCACGGGCGCGAGCCCGTGGAAAAAGATGCCCCCATTTTCCTCTGGAGCCCTCTTGGGCGATTGAATCTCTCAAGCCATGGTGGCGCCAGCACTTGTGCAATCCGCTCCGAAGCATGAGCGACGCCGAAGCCTTCAATCGCCCTTGCGGGCTCTTGCACAGGGGGGCGCCTCGTCTCCACGGGCTTGCGCCCGTGGCTAATGGTCATACGCCCTTTGGGCTTCCGAACACGGCGCGACTCCAACATTGTCGAGTCAACTGGAGAAATTCTCCACCTGAGCCCCTGTCGACTCCAACATTGTCGGAGTCACCACGCCATACGCTTACCGGCCATTCTGCCGGAATGCCTCAAATTCGAAATTTGAAATTCCCCGCCCGCGCTGCTAGCCTTTCCGTCTCGATGCCGGCCTGTGTAACGAGCAGAGTTAAGGAACTCAGAATCATGCCTCCCAAAGTGTTATTTGATGTCAGCAAGATCGATATGACCCGGCCGCTCGTGACGCGGGATGAGATCGCCCTGCTGAACCCGCACCGGTACGAGTTTGCCCTGCTGGATGGATTCTATCACCTGGACATGCCGAACATGGAGATGATGGCGTATGTCGATGTCCGCCCGGACGCCTTCTGGGTTCGCGGGCACATCCCCGGCCGGCCGCTGATGCCTGGCGTGCTGATGATCGAGTCGTCGGCGCAGATGATCAGCTATTTCGCCAAGAAAGTCACGCAGGCCGAAGGCTTCATCGGCTTTGGCGGCGTGACGGATGTGAAGTTCCGCGGCCAAGTGGTCCCCGGCCAGAAACTGGTGCTGCTCGGTAAGCTGCTGGAGATGCGGGCCCGCAGGACGATCGGGGCGACGCAGGGGTACATCGACGGCACGATGGTGTACGAGGGGACGATCACCGGGATGCTCATTTAGCGAAAAGCAACCGAAGCGCCGCGGCGGCGACCCTGTTGTTGCCCCTGTTGTTCTTGGCCCAAAGTCTGTGTCCCCTGGCGCCGGTGGTGGCATGATGGACCTGGCCAGCCTGTTCGAGGGTTCGACGGCGGTGGTCAAACCGCCCCTGGATGAGGTGGCCCTGCGGGCCATTCCCGCCAAGCGCGGCATCTTCCTGCTGATCGCGGCCGACGGGCGGCCGATTCTGCTCACCACGGCGGCGGATATCCGCTCGCGGCTGCGTTTTCGGCTCAGCGCCCCGGAGGATGAGGGCAAGCGGCACAAGACCGCCGACCTGCGCGAGATCACCGCCACGATCTGCTGGCGGCTAATGCACAGCCATTTTCAGACGGACTGGCAATTCCTGGAACTCGCCCGGCAGATCTGGCCGGACAGCTACGCCAAGCTGCTGCCGCGGCGAACGGTGTGGTTCGTGGTTCCCCACCTGGATGACCCGGCACCACACCTGGCGGTCAGCTCGGACATCTCCAGCGGCCCGCGGCGATTTGGGCCGTTTTCCAGCCGGCGAGGCGCCGAGGAGTTTATCGATGCGCTGGCGGATGTGTTCGATTTGTGCCGCTGCCTCTCCGTGCTGCGCCGTGCGCCTATGGGGCAGGCCTGCCCGTATAAGCAGATCGGCCGGTGCAGCGCCCCGTGCGATGGCACCGGCTCCATGGAGGAGTATCGCCGGCTTGTGGCCCAGGCCGTGGAGTTTGCCGCGGGTAGCCGCCAGGGGCAAAAGGAACTACTGGCGGCGAATATGCGCCAAGCCGCCCAGGCCCGACAATTCGAGCGGGCCAGCGTGCTTAAAAGCCGGCTGGAACGGGCAGGGGAGTTTGAGGCCCAGCGATTCGGGCAGATCGCCGACATGACGGATTTCCGGTTCATCATCGTCCAATCCGGTCCCACGTTCCACCAGGCCTGCACGTTCTTTTGCGCCGGCGGGGAGCTTGTCTCTGGACCGATCGTGGATTTCCCGCCCACGGCCGCGGCGGCGGAGGGGGTGCTGGCGGCGGCGGATCGTCTGACCGGTCAGCAGGCCGACGAGGAACTGGCCCGTCGGCGAATGATGCTGGTGGCTTCTTACATGCTCAATGATCCCGATCGCCGCGGGCTAATTCTGCCCCGCGCCGCGTTGACGGCCGACCTGCTCACCCAGCACATCGTTGCCGCCGCCGAGTTGCTGCATCTGCGCGCCAAGCGGAGATAGATTTGAATCCCTCCCCCTTTTATGGGGGAGGGTGGCCCGAAGGGCCGGGTGAGGGTTCCGCGAAAAGGAGAGACATGACAAGTGCCGCAATTGAGCTGTGTGCGGAAACGGTCATCCGCTTACGCGTGGCTGCAAACGGCGCAGCCACGGCACCCGGCTGTCTGGCTGCCTGACTGGCAACGAATTCGCCAACTGTCCATCACGCCTTTTAGGGTAAACTAGCTCGCACAATAAGGAGCCAGATTCTGATGATTTGGCTTGCCAAAGCCGTCCGGCTGGATAGCTGGACCACCGGAGTGCGGCTCGGCGCTTGAATTCCGGAGCCTACAGCCTAAAGCCTGCAGCCTACAGCCTTCTTTATGATCAAAACGCTCGCAGCCCTGTTTCCGCAGCGGCGCCGGCGGTTCTGGCGCCACGTCAGCGCGCGCCGCCGCGGCGTGGGGCTGGTGCTGTTTGCGGTGGTGATCCTGGGCATTTACGGCTGGTGGCACTTCACCAACGACCAGCGCATCCGGGCCACCGCCGAGCGCTACCTGCACCGCCTGACCGGGGCCTCCGTGCGCATCCGCTCGGCGGGCTTCAGCCTGTCGCAGGGCATCCGCCTGGAGGGCGTGCGGCTGTCGTATCGCCAGGACGGCCGAACGGAAGAGTTCCTGGAGGCCCGGGAACTGCTGCTGCGGCACCGGCCTTCCAGCCTGCTGCTGGCCGGCCGGCTGGAAGTGACCGAGGTGATCTGCGTCGCGCCCGTGCTGACCTTGACGGAAGAAAGCGACGGCCACGTCTGGAATTACCAGCGGCTGCTCGATCAGGTGACCCAGGGGCCGCCCGCCAGCAGCGCCGGCCGGCCGGCCATTCACTTGCGGGAAGGCCGCGTGGTGTTCTGCCAGTGGGTGCAGGGCACGCAGGTGGAAGTCGGCCGCCTGTCGCTGAATCTCTCGGCCGTGCCGCAGGCCGACCCGGATCTCTACGCGGTCGATCTGGAAGGCCCCGACGGCCGCGGCCACGGCACGATCAACATCTCCACCGGCAAGACGGAATGGACCGGCGCTGCGCCCTGGCTGGCCATCAGCCGCGCGCTACCCAGCCAGTACCGCCAACTTGCCGATCGTTACGGCATCCAGGGCAATGTGCAGGTTAAGGGCGACTATGCCAGCGGCTCGGCCCCCAGCCGGCTGAGCGTGACGCTCAGCGAGGGCTCGATGACTCTGCCGGCCGAGCAGGGCGGCGTGGCCATCAACGAAATGTCCGGCACGATCGTGATGACCGGCCACGACATCCGCCTGGAAAACCTGACCGGCAAGCTGGTGCAATGGGGCCAGGCCCCGGTCCGCGTGCACGGCCGGCTGGCCGGGCTGGAGGCCAGCGACGACCTGGAGGTGACGATCGAGTCGGATCTCATGCTGCCCCTTGCACCCGTCGGGCAGGAGGCGGTGGATTACCGGGTGGGGCGCATCCAGCGGCAACTTCGCCCCTCGGGCCCGGCCACGGTGCGCGTGGTCCTGTCGCGCCACGCCGGCGGGCCCATCCAGGTGAACGGCCAGTTCCGGCCGGCTGGAATGACGGCCAAGCTGCTGGTCTTCGCCTATCCGCTGGAGCAGATCGAAGGGCTGGTGGAGTTTGACGCCAATACGATCTATATCCGCCAATTGACGGGCAAAGGGGCGATGGGGCCGGCGGCGGCCATGAGCATCACTGGCCGCATCGATTCCATCGGTACGGAGGGGAATTACGATCTGTCCGTGGTGGCTGAAAACCTGCCCTTCGACGATCGCCTGCGCGAGGCGATCTGGAAGTCGGTGCTGCCGATCTACGATGCGTTTCGGCCCGCCGGCGCGTGTGACGTCAACGCCCACGTGCACGGGCCCGACCGCGATGTGCAGGCCGACCTGGATATTGACCTGGCGGGCAAGACGTCGCTGTCGATCTGCGCCGATGCGCTGCAAGGCGAGGAGACCCGGGCGGCCCTGGCGGCCGAAGCGGGCGACCGGCCCGGCCCGGTGTATCGGCTCGACGGCGTGTCCGGGCACATCCGCGTCGTCGGCGATTCGCTGCGGCTGGATGTGATCCGCGGCCGCTGCGCTCAGACGGCGCTGCAACTGGATGGCTCGGTCAACGCGTTCTCCCACCGCAACCCGGACATCGACCTGTCGCTCCAGATCGAGCGGCTGCCGCTGGAGGACCGCCTGGCGCGCTCGCTGGGCACGGAAATCTGCACCATCTACAACACCTTCCACCCCTCTGGCGAGGTGGACATCGTCGGCACGGTCCAGCATCGCCACGGCCGCGTGGAGGACTTCGACCTGACGGCCTCGCTCAAAGGCGTGAGCTTCTCCTACGACGGTTTCCCCTTCCCAATGAGCCAGGCGACCGGCCTGCTGAAACTGAGCCCGCACAGCGTGAAGGTGGAGCATGTCAGCGCCTCGGCCGGGCGCGGCCAGGTCAAGGCCTCCGGCGAGGTTCGCCCGGGCGACCCGGTGGGCATCGACCTGCGATTTGACGCGACCGATATCGCGCTGGATGAGGCGCTGCGGCGGGCCCTGCCTGTCGAGGCCGTGCGCACGTGGGAACTGTTCTCGCCGCGCGGGTGGGCCGATGCGGCGGTCGAGCTTCACCTGGGGCCGGCGGCGCCGAATGCCGCCGCCCTCCAGCGCAAGGCCTACCGCATCACCATCGACTCGCGGCGCGCCGATTCGCCCGGCATCGGCATTCGCTACGCGCCATTTCCTTACCCGATTGAGAATATTCACGGGCTGATGAAAATCGAACCGGACTGGGCGCAGGCCTCCGAACTGACCGCCGGCACGCCCCAATCGCCCATTCGCCTGGCCGGCACGCTGACCGTGGCGGATGGCCGCGTGCGCCTAGCCGGCGGCGATGGGCCCACCGCCGCACTGCTGACGGCGGAGAACCTGCCTGTGGATGATCGGCTCCTGGCGGCCGTGCCCGCGCAGGGGGCCGGCGTGCGCAGCCTGCTGTCGCCCGGCGGCTCGCTGGACCTGGCCCTCAGCAAACTGGCGTGGGACCTGGAGGTCGCCGAAGCGCCGGTGACGGTGAAGCTGGCCGCGGCGCCGGCGATTCGGCCATCGGCCGGCCAAAAGGGCGTTGTCGCGGCGGCCGCGGCGCCGGTACGGGTGGTACCCGCCTGGGTGCCCGCCACACAGCCGGCTGACCCGCCCACCACGGCGGCGCGAAGCATTGCGGGGCGCCTCACGCTGCGCCAGGTGACTCTCGGCGGCGCCGAGGGGATTCGCGCGACCGGCCAGGTCGACGTTGCCGCCGACGCCTTGCCCGGCCGCTCCAGTCTCCAGGCCGATCTGGACCTGGACCAGATGGAGTTCAAAGGCCGGCTGCTTCAGCACGTTCGGGCCCGGCTGGTCAAGCCGGCCCGCCCCTCCAGCTCCACCGAGGAGCCGCCGCTGGAGCTGCAGGACCTGCTGGCCAGCACGTGCGGCGGCCGCTTGTGGGGGCGCGGCGAGTTGTCGCTGGGCAACATCATGACGTACTATCTCATTATCAACGCCGAGCAGATCGACCTCGCCCAGGTGCTTACCAGCAAGGATGAAACGGGTGAAGCATCCATGCCGATGTCCGGCCGCTTGGCCGGCCGGCTGGACCTGTGCGGCGTGATCGATCAGCCCGGCCAGCGCGAGGCCAGCGGCCAGCTGGTCATCGGCCAGGGCCGGCTGGTTCGCGTGCCGGTCATCCTGGGGCTGGTGAACACGATTTTCCTCCAGTTGCCAACCTCCGACGCGTTCAGCGAAGGACAGGTGGAGTATTATCTTCGCGGCAACAACCTGGCCCTGCGCAATATCTTCTTGTCTGGCGCCAACGCCTCCATCCTGGGCTCAGGCCGCGTGGACCTGGCCACGGAGAAGGTGAACCTGATCTTCGTCTCCGGCGCGCCCAAGATCGTGCCGTCGGTCATCGCCGAACTGTGGCGGATGACGGCCGAGGGGCTGGCGCCCACGGTGGTCAGCGGCACCTGGCGGCACCCCAAGATGCAGACCGTGCCGCTGAGCGAGCTGCAGCATCTGCTGCAGGAGATGGACACGAACAAGTGAGCCGGCGGCTTATCGCAAACGAACGTAGGCATTGTCACGGACAGCTTTCCCGGGCGCATCGGGACATTGAACGAGAGGACTCCATGAAAGTGGGCATCATCGGCGGCAGCGGACTGGGCGAAGCGCTGAGCAGCCAGCTCAAGGGCGAGGTGCGGCAGGTGGCCACGCCGTTTGGCCCGACCTCCGGGCCGATTATCGAGACGATGTGGGACCAGATGCCCATCGCCGTGCTGGAGCGGCACGGGCCGGGGCATTTGCTCTCGCCCTCGATGGTGAATTACCGGGCCAACATCTTTGCGCTCAAGTCGCTGGGCTGCACGCACATCATCGCCAGCGGCGCCGTGGGCAGCCTGCGCGAGGAGATCGCACCCAAGAGCCTGGTTATTGCCGACCAGGTCATCGACAAGACGTACCGCCGCGCGGGCACGTTTTTCGAGGAGCTGGCGGTGCATGTGGAGCTGGCGCAGCCGTTCTGCCCCGTGCTGCGGCGGCACCTGGTAAGCTGCGCCGATGCGGTCAGCGCGAAGGTGCACGACGGCGGCACGTACGTGTGCATGGAAGGCCCGGCCTTCAGCACGCGTGCGGAGAGCGAGCTGCATCGCCAGTGGGGGGCGCACCTGATCGGCATGACGGTCATGCCCGAGGCCAAGCTGGCCCGCGAAGCGGAAATGGCCTACGCCCTGGTAGCCCTGCCCAGCGACTACGACTGCTGGCGGCCAGCTCCCACCCAGTTGGATAAGCACGAGTTGCTCAAGGAGATCATCGGAAATCTCACGGAGGCGACGCGGAATGCCATCGAGCTGATCCGCGTGGCCATCAGCCGCTTCGGCCTAATCGCCCGCACGCCCAGCCCGGCGCACTCGGCGCTGGAGATGGCTATCTGGTCGGATCGTTCCAGAATCCCCCCGGCGCTCAAGGCCAAGCTGGGGCCGCTGGTGGCGAAATACCTGTGAAGAATTGGCGGTGAATAATTCTTGGGTGCCACGGCTGTCTTCAGCCGTGCGCTCCCGCCCGCCGGCCATGCGGCAGGTTCTGCGGAAACCAGCCAGGCTTTCGTTCTACCTGGTGCGCACAGCGCACGGCTGCGGACAGCCGTGGCGCCAAGGAACTGGGGACAAGTCGGAGATTCTATTTCGCCACGGCCGGTGCGGCGGCGGTCTTTCCGACATACTCGCGCAGCGCGCTGGCCAGCGTCCGCAGCGTCCAGAGCCGCTTTTCGTCATCGCACTCCAGCAACGTCATGCGGAAGCCCGGGCGGCTGCAGCAAAAGCCGCTCAGGGGCACCACGCAGATGCCCGTGGCGCCCAGGAGATAGTAGACGAAGCGCCGGTCATCGGCGCAGTTGGTCACCAGCGACTCGACCATCTGGCGGACCTGGGGGTTTGAAATCTTCAGGGTCTGGCGGTTGTTGAGCGCCCCATCCTCGAACATCACGGTCAGGTAAAACGCGCCGGAGGGCTCGTTCACCTTCACGCCGTCGATGCCCGAAAGCTCCGACACGGCCTGCTTGGCGCGGGCCTCGTAGATGGCCGAGCGGCTTTTGAGATGGCCCGGCCAGCGCGGGTCGCCCATGAAGCGCGGGATCGCCATCTGCGGGGCCGTCGTCGAGCACACCTCCAGGCGCTTAGAAGCCAGGATCGAGTTGACGTACGTGCTGAACATCTCGTCCTTGTCGCGGTTTAAAACCTCGATCCAGCCGCAGCGCGCCCCCGGCCAGGGCACTTCCTTGGAGATGCCGCGCATGGCCAGGCCGCACACATCGCCGGCGATCTCCGACAGGTGCAGCGCTTCAAAACCGTTGTACACGATATTGGCGTAGATCTCATCCGTGATGAGGAACAGGCCATGCCGCCTGGCGATCTGGACGATCTCCTCCAGCACGCCGCGCGGGTACACCGCGCCGGTGGGGTTATCCGGGTTGATGATCAGGATGCCGGCGATGGAATCGTTGTACTTCACCTTCAGGCGGATGTCGTCCAGGTCGGGCATCCAGCGGTTATACGGGTCCAGCTCGTACGTCAGGTGCTGATAGCCGCTGTGGGCGGCCTCGGCGGAGGAGTGCGTGCTGTAGGCCGGCGTCGGACCCAGGATGCGGGCCTCGCGGCGCAGGTAGCCGTACACCTTGGCCACGGCATCGCCGATGCCGTTGAAGAAGATGATGTCATCGCGCGTCACCTGCACGCCGCCGCGGGCGTTGACCTGCTCGGCCAGGAACTGCCGCGTCGCGGGTACGCCCGCCGTGTCGCAGTACGCCCAGGAGGCATCCTCATCCACCAGGTCGTGCATGATCTGGCGGATCCACGGGGCGATCTTCTCGCCCTTCTGCACCGGGTCGCCGATGTTCTCCCAGGTGATCGTCATGCCCAGCCGCTCGAACCGGCGGGCTACCTCGACGATCTCGCGGATCGCGTACGTCAGTGAGCCGGCGCCCTGGTGGACGATATTTCTGCGCATACTCTCTCCGTATTCTGTCGCCGTGTGGCGATGTGGCATGATTCTCGCAATTGCCCCCGGGGCGGTCAAGCCGTTGCCGTGATTACCCAGGTGACATCCGTTGTCACCTGCAGATGATTCTGGCGGCACCAGGTTCCGGGGGTGCCACGGCTGTCCGCAGCCGTGCGCTGTGGCCCCCATAGAGAGCATGTTCTGAATGGATTCCATCGAACCCGCCGCTGACGGGCCGCGCCGAGCGCACGGCTGCGGACAGCCGTGGCACCCCTCAAACGAGTTGCTCCTAGCCCTAATTAGGCGTAGGTTACTGGAATCGCCCCTCACGTTTCGGGGCTTCAGAAAGGATGCCATGCGCCGAACACGTGCCCGCAGCACACACGCACCCGTCGCCAGGCGGCGGCGGCTGGTGAAGAAGCTGGCCGAGATGAAGGTCGAGGCGCTGCTGGTCACCGCGCCGGCCAATGTGCGGTATCTATCGGGCTTTACGGGGGAGGATAGCGCCTTGCTCGTGGGCCAGCGCTGGGCCGTGCTGCTGACGGATGGTCGGTTTGCCACGCAGGTCCAGCGCGAGTGCCCGGCCCTGGAAGTGCATATCCGCCGCGGGGCGATGGCCCAGGCGGTGTCGGTGGTCCTGCGCGGTCGGCGTGTGCGGCGGCTGGGTCTGGAGGCCGAGCATGCCACTTTGGAATTCCGCGAGAAGCTGGCAGAGGTGATCGGCGGCAAGAAGTTGGTGGCCACGCACGGCCTTGTCACGGAGCTTCGCTGCCGCAAGGATGAAAGCGAGATTGCCACTATCGTTCGGGCGGTTCGCATCGCCGAGCGGGCCTTTCTGGGCCTGACGGCCAGCGGCGCAAAGGCCTTCGTCGGCCGCGGCGAGGCGGCGGTGGCGGGGGAGCTGGAATACCGCATGCGGCAGCTCGGGGCTGAAGGGGCATCGTTTCCAACTATTGTTGCCGCCGGGGCTAACGCCGCCCTGCCGCATTATTGGCCAGGCGGGCGAGCCATTCGAAAAGGCCAGCCGGTGTTGATCGACTGGGGTGCCCGTTTCGCCGGCTATTGCAGCGACTTGACGCGGGTGGTCTTTACCGGTAGAATCCCGCCCCAAGTCGGCCGGATTTACGAAGTTGCCTTGGCCGCCCAAAAAGCCGGCATTGCGGCCATCCGGGCGGGCCGGGCGCTGAAAGCGGTTGACGCCGCCGCACGTAACCTCATTGTTGAGGCCGGCTTCGGCGAGCAATTCGGACACGGGCTGGGGCACGGCATCGGGCTGGAAATTCACGAGGCCCCGGCCGTCTCCTGGCGAAGTACCGACCGGCTGGCGGCGGGGGAAGTGGTGACGGTCGAGCCGGGGATCTATCTGCCCGGCGTGGGCGGCGTGCGGATCGAGGATGATGTGCTGGTGCAGGCCGGCGGGGGGCGGCTGTTGTCCAGCTTGACCAAGGAGCTTGGTCAAATGGTCCTGAGTTGAGGTACCAAAAGCCAATGGCAAAACGCAAGACGGTCCCGCATGTCAAAGCCGCGCCTGCGGCCGCCCCCAAAGCCGCCGCCGCCTCCAAGGCGACCGGCGCCGTCGGCCAGGACAAGCTTTACACCGACCAGGTCCGCGTGCTGGTGGACCTGATGGTGGCCAACGATCTGACCTCGCTGGAGATCGCCAACGGCGATCTGCGCGTGGCCCTGGGTCGCGGGCAAGGGGCCTTTATGGCCGCCGCACCGGCTGCCTTGCCGGCGGCTGCGCCGACCGGATCCTCGCCGGCCGCGGCGAAGGCGGCTTCGGCCCTCGCCCAATCCCCCGCCGTCGCCGCCGAGGTGATCGAGAAGTTTGTGGAGATCAAGAGCCCGATGGTGGGCACCTTCTACGCCGCCCCCAGCCCCGACAGCGACCCGTACGTGTCGGCCGGCACGCGCATCACGGCCGACACCGTGGTGTGCATCATCGAGGCCATGAAGGTGATGAACGAGATCAAGGCCGAGTGCAGCGGCACCCTCGTCGAGGTGGTGGTGGAGAACGGCCGGCCCGTGGAATATGGGCAGGTGCTGTTCAAGGTAAGGCCGTGAGCACGCGTCGAGAAAGTGAACCACAGAGGACACAGAGGACACAGTGGGTAAAAGAGAAGAAATGGGAAGAAGCCTGGGCGAATCAGGGCAGAAACATGCACATGCGACTCCGGCTCTTTTTCCATCTTTACTTCCTGGGTCTTTGTTTTCCGTGTCTCTTTCCGCATCTTTGCTGTTCTCTGTGACCTCTGCGCCCTCTGTGGTAATTTTCCGGGGTTTCTATCGTGTTTAGTCGAATACTCATCGCCAATCGCGGCGAAATCGCCCTGCGGATCATCCGGGCCTGCCGCGACCTCGATATCGACACGGTGGTCGTCTTCAGCGAGGCCGATCGCAACGCCAGCTATCTGCACCTGGCGGATGAGCGGATCTGCATCGGCGAGGCCCCCTCGGCCGACAGCTACCTGAATATCCCGCGCATCATCGCCGCCGCCGAGCTGGCCGATGTGCAGGCCATTCACCCCGGCTACGGGTTCCTCTCGGAAAACAGCCACTTCGCCGAGATCTGCCGAAGCTGCAAGATCGAGTTCATCGGCCCCTCCGTGGCGACCATGGAGGCGGTGGGCGACAAGATCCAGGCCAAAAAAATCGCCGTTCGCGCCGGCGTGCCTATCGTGCCCGGCAGCGAGGGCGCGGTCGAGGATGTCGAGCAGGCCATCACCATTGCTAGCCGCATCGGCTACCCCGTGGGCATCAAGGCGGCGGCCGGCGGCGGCGGCCGCGGCATCCGCGCGGTGCACAACGAGGCCACCCTCCGGACTAGTTTCAAGCAGGCCCAGGCCGAGGCCGAGGTCGCCTTCGGCGATGGCCGGCTGTACCTGGAAAAGTGGATCCAGTCCATGCGGCACATCGAGGTGCAGGTGCTGGGCGACATGCACGGCAACCTCATCCACCTGTTCGAGCGCGACTGCACCGTGCAGCGCCGCCGGCAGAAACTCATCGAGGAGAGCCCCTCGCCGGCCCTCACCCCGGAATTGCGGGCGGCGGTGTGCGAGGCGGCCGTAAAGATCTGCAAAGAGGCCGGCTACTACGGCGCCGGCACGGTGGAATTCATCCTGGATGGCGAGGATTTCTACTTCATGGAAGTCAACGCCCGCATCCAGGTGGAGCACCCGGTCACCGAGATGCTCACCGGCATCGACCTGGTGAAATGGCAGTTCCGCGTGGCGGCCGGCGAGCGGCTCACGCTGGGCCAGGATGATGTGCAGCCCCGCGGCTGGGCCATGGAGTGCCGCATCAACGCGGAGGACCCGGACCACGATTTTCGACCCTCGCCCGGCAAGATCGAGTCGTACGTGCCCCCCGGCGGCCCCAACGTGCGGCTCGATAGCCACGTGTACCAGGGCTACGTCATTCCGCCCACGTACGACAGCCTGATCGGCAAGCTGATCGTCAAGGGCAACACGCGGCAGGAGACCATCGCCATCATGCGCCGGGCCCTGCGGGAGTTCCAGATCCACCCGATCAAGACCACCGTGGGCCTGTACCGCGAGATCATGTCGGACGCCACGTTCCACCGCGGCCAGTTCGACACGAGTTTTGTGGAGAAGTATCTTCTGGCCCGCTGAAAGAAGGCTGGAGGCGGGAGGCAGGAGGCTGGAGCAACGGCACAACTGACCCCTCTCCCTTGACGGGAGAGGTGGGCCTTCAGGCCCGGTGAGGGTGTCGCAATGGCATGTCACCCATTTGCGCGGAACCCTCACCCGGCCCTTCGGGCCACCCTCCCCCGTAGGAGGGGGAGGGGTTCAGGTCTCTTCCGGCCGTTCCTCCAGCCTCCAGCCTCGAAGACGCGAGACGTCGCGTAATACGATTTGACGCGCCATACGATTTGACCAAGCATTAGAGAAAAAGGTGTACCATGGCAGACCTCCTTAAAGGCAACGCCTGCATCGGGCAGTCCGGCGGGCCGACCAGCGTGATCAATCAGTCGCTCGTGGGCGTCATCGAGGCCATCCAGCATGCCCCGGTCATCGACCGGCTGCTGGGTGCCCGCCACGGCGTGCGCGGCATCGTCGAGGAAAAATTCATCGACCTGAAAAGCGTGCCCTTCCAGAGCCTGGAGCGCGTGGCCGATACGCCCGCGGCCGCCCTGGGCTCCACGCGCGACAAGCCCGACAAGGCGTATTGCGAGAAGATCTTCGACATCTTCTCGCGCAACAATATCCGCTACTTTTTTTATATCGGCGGCAACGACTCGGCCGACACGGCCCGCATCATCAACGAGCTGGCCATGCAGGCTAAGTACGAGCTGCGGGTGTTCCACATTCCCAAGACCATCGACAACGATCTGCGCGTGACCGACCACTGCCCCGGCTACGGCTCGGCCGCCAAGTTTGTGGCCTGCGCCGTGATGGGCGATGACCGCGACAACGCCTCGCTGCCCGGCGTCAAGATCGACGTCATCATGGGCCGCCACGCCGGCTGGCTCACCGCCGCCAGCACCTTGGGCCGCCAGGATGAAAGCGATGGTCCGCACCTGGTGTACTTCCCCGAACGGCGGATCAGCCCCGACAAAATGCTGGCCGATATCGACGCGGTGAACCGGCGGCTGGGCCGCTGCGTGGTGGCCGTGTCGGAGGGCATCGAGGATGAGGATGGCGCCGCCTGGGCCCAGAAGATCGCCCTGGGCGAGGAGCGCGATGCCCACGGCAACATCCAGCTTTCCGGCACCGGGGCCCTGGCCGACTACCTCTGCGCGCTGGTCCGCGACAAGCTGAAGATCAAGCGCGTCCGCGGCGACACCTTCGGCTATCTCCAGCGCAGCTTCGCCGGCTTCGCCAGCCCGGTGGACCGCATGGAAGCGCGCATGGTGGGCAACAGCGCTGTGCATTTCGTCATGGATGGCAACCGCGATGGCTCCGTGGCCCTCCGCCGCACGGGTGAAGGCGATCAGTACGCCTGCGAATGCTTCCTGGCCTCCCTGGCCGATGTCGCCCGCCAGACCAAGGACCTGCCCGAGGAGTTCATCGACAAGAACGGCCACGACGTGACCGAGGCCTTCCGCAGCTATGCCCTGCCGCTGACCGGCGGGCTGCCGAAGATGGGAAAGCTGTTTTAGGAGAGAAAAAAGTATTTCTTTGGAGCTTGACAAAGGAGCGCCCGGAGACTTATTGGCAAGTGCCGTACAACCAGACAACTCGGGGTGGGAGGCGTGCATGAAGCTGACATATATGTTCGCCTGGGCGGGGTCACTTAGCTTGGCTCTCGCGGTTGGGTGCAGCTCCCATCCGAAAATGAAGCTGAAGCTTGGTAGTCATGACATTCCGCTGCAGAAGAAGTTGCTTTTGAAAGAAGGGGACACCATATATTGTGACTTGCCTGGAAAGCAGTTTTGTAAGCTGGTTGCCGTGAAGGAACAGTTCCCTGGTGCAGCGGAACAAACTACAGCCTGTGGTATCTACCTTTACGAGCGGGAGCCTGACTTCGCTCAATTGAAACATTATTTAGTCTCCACATCGGCCGATGAAGAAGTGAGCATTTACAGTTTTGAAATTGGCGATTATTACATCGAATATGCACAAGACCTAAGAAGGCGTGAAGATCTTGCAGTGATTCTACATATTGCATTGGCTTCGGATCTGGCGCCTTTCGCGGTCAATGGCGGGTCTGATCGTGGGATGAGCCACGAGGAAGCACGTCGACTATTCGACAAGAAACAAGGTTTCATGCCTGTGTCCTCCGAAATCGATGGACAACGAGGGACTGGAAGGTGAGAGATGCTTAGCTTTGCCGACAGTCTGGCGCAAACCGTTGACGCCATAAACGCGGCGTGGTTTTCCGGGCAGGCCATCTCGGCCGCCGAGGCGAAAAAGGCCGCCGCGATGATCGCTTCGCGGTATGGCCAGGAGGGCGCGTACGCGGGCACGTTTGCCCTTTTCCCCTCTGAACGCAAAGAAGGAATCCGCCTGTTCACCGGCGAGAAATCGGTCAGCGCCTCCGCTCGCCACATCGTCGCCCAGGAAGCCTGCCGGGCATTGCGGATCTTGAAGCCCAAAGATTCCGCCGCCTGTGCCGCCCTGACCGCGGCTGAGGAATCGCTGGCCCGGTGCGTGGGGCCGGCGGCGCCGGGCGGTGCTCGACCCGATGATGGCAAGCAGCACTGGGACTGGGCCTACCGCGGCGGTACCTACTGCTGTGGCAAGTGCAGCGTGGGCTTCTGGCGGCACCTGCTTCTGGGCGGCTTCGACCAGGTGGAAAAGCGCCTCTCGCGCGGGCTCAAATGTCTCCGCGACTCGCGCAAAGGCCAAGGGCAATGGCAGCGGTTCCCCTTCTGGTACACGATCAGCGCCCTGGTTGAAATGGACCCCCCGGCGGCCCGGGAAGAAATGCGCTACGCCGCCAAAACCTGCGAGCCTTTCGCCAATCGCCATAGCGCCAACACCTTCTCCCAGCGTCGAAGCGAGCTGGCCCGCCGACTATTGAGCAGGGTCTAATCGTTCTAAAGCAGAAGAAAAAATAGCAGGGATGCAGGGGATGCAGGGGATAAAGGCAAGAGAGTAACGAGGGCAGAACAGCCGGATTCTGGCATGAGCAGTGGTTTTGGTCGTGGCGTTACGTTGCGACGACTGCATACATAGTTTCCTTTGAAACAGAAATAGAATGGTTACGTTCTTTCTCCTGTCTTTATCCCCTGCATCCCCTGCATCCCTGCTAATTTTCTTCTCGAATCAGCAAGATGCCCCAATCCGCACCGGCTGGCCCGTCGCGGCCAGCGCCGCGCGCCAGAGGCCGCCTTCCGTGTCCATCTGCTTGGGCACACGAATGGCCGTGGCGATGGGGATGTGGATGAAGACGTTGTACCAGCAGCCCACCAGCATGCCGGTCTTGCCGGCCATGGCGGCGTGCACGGCGTTGCGGGCGAAGGCATCACACAGCAGCGCATCTTCGCAGTTGGCGGGAATGGCGCGGATGATGTAGCTGGGGTCGATGTACTTGATGTTGACCGGCACCTGCTCGCGCTTGAAGTAATCCGTCAGGGCATTCTTCATGAAAGGGCCAATATCCTCGTTGAGCTTGTTGCCCGAGGCATCATACTTCGTCTCGGCGCCTTCGAGCAGGTCCTGCCCGGCGCCCTCGGCCAGCACGACCACGGCGTGCCGCCGGCGCAGCACGCGCTCTTTGACAAGCTGGAAGAGCCCGCCGGGGCCTTCCAGGGCGAAGGGCACCTCGGGCACGAGCACGAAATTGACATCCTGGCTGGCCACGGTGGCCGCCGCGGCAATGAAGCCGGCGTGACGGCCCATGAGTTTGACGATGGCGATGCCGTTAGGCGCGCCCGTGGCCTCGGTGTGGGCGCAGGCGATGACGCGCTTGGCCTCATCCACCGCGCTGAAATAGCCGAACGTGCGGTCGACGAATTGGATGTCGTTGTCGATCGTCTTGGGAATGCCCACGATGGACATGGGGTACTTTTGCTTCTGGGCCTCACGGTACAGGTTGTATGCGCCGCGCTGGGTGCCGTCGCCGCCCACACAAAAGAGCATGTTCACGCCGAGCCGGCGCAGCGTGGCGATGCCGACGGCCGCATCGAGCGGGCCGCGCGAGCTGCCCAGGAACGTGCCGCCCTCGTTGTGGATATCGCCGACGATATCCGGCGTGAGCGACAGCGGCGGGTACTTCTGGTCCTCTTCCAGGCCGGCGTAGCCGTAGCGGATGCCCAGCACTTCCTTGGCTCCGTAGCGGTGGTGCAGCTCGAGGAAGACCGAGCGGATGACGTTGTTGAGCCCCGGGCACAGGCCGCCGCACGTGATGACGGCCGCCTTCACCTCCGGCGGGTCGAAGAAGATTGTTTCCCGCGGGCCGGCGGTCTCGAAGAGCACGCCTTCGCCCATGGGGCCGCCGGGCAGCATCTCCACGGCCATGGGCATGCGGGCCTGTTCGGAAACGTAGTTGACCAACCCATCGCCGAAGGCCGTGGCCAAATTCAGCGGGCTGCGGAAGTGGCAGGGTCCCAGGCTGTCGATCTTCACGTGCTCGGGTTTCAACATGACGACAAATCCTTGCTTGGCACATTACGGCCTATCTCTTCTTTCGGCCGAAACTTGCCCGGTGGTTAATCTGTTATCGCGATCAAGCACAACCTCTGCCGTGGGTTGCCAGGGTCTTTTCACTTCGGCCAATTTTCGATATAACGGCGGGTATGGACTACCATGAAGGTAGTCCGGAGGTGTAAAGAAGGGACCCCAGGAAGGGTTTTGATGGCGATGAGCAGTAACCGTGAATTGCGTATCGGTGTAATCGGTGTCGGCGGGCGAGGTGGGTTGGCGGCGCTGGCGCATAATCCTGCCGGCGGCGTCAGCGTGGTGGCCGGGGCGGACCCGAATCCGAAGGTATTCGAGAAATTCAGCCAGTGGGCCGGCCCGCAGGCCGCCGCGTACGACGACTACCGCAAGCTGCTGGAACAGCGCGATCTCGACGCCGTTTTCATCACCAGCCCGGACTTCTGCCATGAGGAGCAGGCCGTCGCCGCCCTCTCGGCCGGTAAGGCCGTGTTCGTCGAAAAGCCCATGGCCATCACCATCGACGGCTGTGACCGCATGCTGGCGGCGGCCAAGGCCAGCGGCGCCAAGCTCTATATCGGCCACAACATGCGGCATTTCACCTTCGTCCGCCAGATGAAGCGAATCATCGATTCGGGCACGATCGGCCAGGTGAAGGCCGGCTGGTGCCGGCACTTCATCGCCGCCGGCGGCGATGCGTACTTCAAGGATTGGCACGCCGACCGCCGGTATGTCACCGGCCTGCTCCTGCAAAAAGCCTCGCACGATATCGACGTTCTGCATTGGCTGTGCGGCAGCTACAGCCGGCGTGTAACGGCCATGGGCAATCTGAGCGTGTATAACCAGGTCACCGACCGCCACGCCCCCAACCAGCGCGGCGATGCCAGCCCGCACGTGGAAAACTGGCCGCCCTTGAGCCAGAAAGGCCTCAACCCCATCATCGACGTCGAAGACCTCTCCATGATGCTCATGGAGCTGGAAAGCGGCGTGCTGGCTTCTTACCAGCAATGCCACTACGCGCCCGATGCCTGGCGAAACTACAGCATCATCGGCACCGAGGGCCGCGTGGAGAACTTCGGCGATGTCCCCGGCCGCATGGTCATCCGCGTGTGGAACCGGCGCACGGATTATAACCCGTATGGCGATCAGCAATATTTCATCCCTCCTTCGGCCGGTCATCACGGCGGGGGCGATGAGGCGATGGTCGAGGAATTTATCCGCTTCATCCGCGAGGATGCGGTCTGCACCCTCTCGCCCATCGCCGCCCGGCAAAGCGTCGCCGCCGGCTACATGGCCACCTGGTCGCTTCGCCACGGCTCGGCGCCGGCGAATATCCCGCCGGTCGATCCGGCCCTGGTGGCGTTTTTCGACCCGGCCCCGGAAGAGCCGGCCGAGGAGACGGCGAAAGACCCAAAAGCCGTTAATCGGTCAATGCGTTAATCCGTCCTTCGACTTCGCTCAGGATCCTGAGCCTGTCGAAGGGCAGCCGCCTCGATTAATCCTTCTTCTTCGGCAGTCCCAGCCGTTCCATCACTTTTTGCAGGTCATCCCAGACGCGGCGGCGGTTCTCGACGGTGTACTGCCGCAGCACGTAGGCCGGGTGGAACGTGGGCATGACGGGCACGCCCCAGAGTTCCTGCCACTGCCCGCGCAGGCGCGTGATGCCGATGGGCGTGTTCAAAAGCGCCTTGGCCGCCGCATTGCCCAGGACGACGATCACCTCCGGCTCGATGATCTCGATCTGCCGCTTCAAGAACGGCCAGCACGCCGCCGCTTCCTCCGGGGTAGGGGGGCGATTGCCCGGTGGGCGGCATTTGACGACGTTGGCGATGAATACCTCCTCGCGCTTCAGGCCCATGGCCTCGATCTGCTTGTTGAGGAGCTGGCCGGCGCGGCCGACGAAGGGCCGGCCCTGGAGGTCTTCGTCGGCGCCGGGGCCCTCGCCGATGAACATCAGCCGCGCATCCGGGTTGCCCTCGCCGGGCACGGCGTGGGTGCAGCCGGCCCGCAGCCCGCAGCAGCAGCAGGTGCGGATTTCCTGCGCGATCGCCTCCAGGGCGGCGGCTTTCCGGGCCAGAACGGCCGGGTCGCTGTGCAGCTTGGGTGCGCGCGGCGCAGCGGCGGCGGTCGGCGCATGCGCTGCGGACACGCCGGCGGGCGCAGCGACGGATTCAGCCGATTCGGCCAGCGCGGCGGCGGGCCGCTCAATCACCGGCAGCGGCGTGCCCTGGGCCGGCAACACGGCGCCGCCCAGCGCGCGCTCCGTCTCGATGATCTGCCGAGTTGCCCGCACCAGCGACCGGACGGTCTCGTTTATTGTCATTGGCAACTCGCCTTGCCTCTCTTCCTTCTCCGCGTTCTCTCGTCCCCTCTGAGGCCTCTCTGCTTCTCTTCCGGCCGTTTACCTCTCTGTGTCTTTGCTCTCTGTTTTCCTCTGCGTTCTCTGTGGTTTCCTTCTCGAAAGAATCAAAGCGCCGACGCCGTCGGCACCGGCTCGGAGGGCCCCGCGGGCGGGGCGGGCGCCGGGCTGTCCCCCGTTTTGATATCGCCCCAGGCCCGGATGCGGCCGCGGATGATGCCGATCCGCAAGGTCTGGCCGGCATGCACATCTTCCAGCGCCCCCCCCAGGTCGTCCAGGCTGGTGGTGTAGCTCTGGCCTAGTTGGAACAGCACATCGTGCACGTGAATGCCCGTCTGCTGGGCCGGGCCGGCGTCCGTAACTTCTGTCACCAATAATCCCCGGTCCGTGGGCAGGCTCAGGCGATTGGCCAACTCGGGCGTGATCACCTGCAGACCCAGCCCCAGCTTCTGCCGCGCCAGGCTCGCGCCATCGGGCCGCGGGCGCTCCGCCAGGCGAATGCTGAATTCACGCGGCTGCGTGCCGGCCAGCGTGGTCACGCGCAGCTCCTGGCCGGCCCGCTTGCCCAGGAGGTAAATATAGAAATCCGCCAGGGTCGCCACCTCCTGGTCATCCACCCGGGAGACAACTCGCCCGGCCTTCACGCCGGCCGCCGCGGCCGGCCCGTCCTCATCCACCTTGGCGACGACCACCTCGTTCTGCCCCGCGCGCTGCTGCTGCTCGACGGCCATGCCCAGGATGACTCGGTGCAGCCGCGCGACATCCAGCAGGGAGGGCAGGTCCTTGGTGAAATCGTCGATGGCGATGGCGAAGCCGATGCCTTGGGCATCGGGCCGGATGGCCGTGTTGATGCCGATGACCTGGGCGTTCACGTTCAAAAGCGGCCCGCCGCTGTTGCCCGGGTTGATGGGCGCATCCATCTGGATGAGCCCGGTGTAGCGGACATCGCGGCCGAATTCCAGCTCGCGATCCAGCGCGCTGATGACGCCGGCGGTGACCGAATGCTGCAGGCCCTTGGGGTTGCCGATGGCGATGACGGTCTCACCAATCATCAGGTCATCGCTTCGGCCCAGCGGCAGGGCCGGCAACTGCTTGCCCTCGGGCGGCGACATCTTGAGCATGGCCAGGTCGTGGCGGGGGTCGGTGGCGATGACGTCGGCATCGTGGCTCTTGCCATCGGCGGTGATGACGGAGATCTTCATCGCCTTGCGCACGACGTGCTCGTTGGTGACGATATAGCCATCAGGGTGAATGATGAACCCGCTGCCCAGGCTCTGCACCGGCACATCGCGGGTGAAGGGGCTCTGGAAGATGTTGTCATCTTCCTCCATCCCGCCGAAGAACCCCAGGCTGGTCTTGACGACCCGCGTGCTGGAGATATTGACCACCGCATCGCGCGCGGCCTTGAACACCCGCACGGCCGGCGTGGTTCGCTCCTGCTTTAGAGGCTCGATCCGCTGGGCGAAGGCGGGGGCGGTGAGTGTCAGTAAGATTTGCAGCAACAAGATCTTACGCATCGTACAGTCCTTCCTTGCCATCATGCACGCCGAAACCTATCAACTGAGGAAATTCCTCAGTTGCCGCATCATTATGGCTATACAACTTCCGGACAACACGTGTCAACTGAGGAAATTCCTCAGTTGCCGGGGCGTTGGGAGGGATCGCGCCTGCGGCAGACCCCATCAACTGGTGAATTTCACCAGTTGCCCGACCCTTCAGGCGGATCGCGCCATTGGCGGAGCCGACCAACTGGTGAATTTCACCAGTTGCCGGACCTTCGGGGTGGGTCGTGGCCTTTGCGGACCCCATCAACTGGTGAAATTCACCAGTTGAGCCGGGATTTGGAGGTTTGAAGTGCCGGAGTGAGGAACTTCGCCGGCGATGGAATGAATGTCCATAAGTTCTTATGTGTTCAAGCATAGCATACATTTCGCATAGAGCAGGACCATCTAACGGCCCATGGTTCAATGTTTTTCTCTTATAGCCGAACAATCACAAGGGCTTATCAATCTCCGTTCAAACGCTTTCGCTAGTCCTATAGACAAGCATCGGTGTGGCTAGTTAGATAGATTCTACTTCTTTTTCGAAAATTGTCAATGGACATTTTTCGCCACCGATGCCGCGACCTGGATACGAAATTAAATACTTGTGAATTCAGCGGTTATAGTCTGCTAACGCGTGGCTGCGGAAAAAAAGCAGCCACGGCACCCGGCATCGAGCGCCTAGGCTTCAGCCGAACTGGGAAGGTCCGGCCCCAGGCCTTGCAGCAGATTGCGGATTAGAACCATGTCAAAACCCTGCTCTTTAAGCTCGACAGCGAGGACTGCTTCGCTTGTGAAGTGAATTTCGGTCTTGACGATACCCCAGTCCAAATCGAAATAAAGCTGCCCGTTCTGCCGTTTGGTTACCGGGGCCAGCAGGAACTCCTTGTGCTTGGCGTACTCCTGCCGAAAGCGATCCAGCATGGATGGAGCACCCGGCAGGATGTCCATCTTGTTGGCCCTGCAATACAACGGGAACTGGTTCACGTCAAAAACGATGTTCTCGGCGGTGGCATGCGCGAGCGTGTTCTTGGGATCGGGGCACAAATGGACGATGTACCCGGGAGCATGTCGCGGCGCATCAAGGCCGACGATCGTGATACGAAGTTCTTCGTAGCTGTCGCGATTGCTGGCGGCGGCGACCCAATCGCCGAATAAAGAGTGCGCCGCTGATTTATTTCCAAAAACCAGCCCCATCACCGGAGGGGCTTCGCTGGTTGGATGCCATCTAAATGTTGTTCCGCTCCAATCCGCTTGCCCCTGGAATGCTCCCCGAAACCTGAT
>PMYD01000107.1 GCA_003171335.1 Phycisphaerales bacterium | reverse complement strand
CGTAACCCGCTAAACAGATACCTTTTCCTCGGCTCGTTCGCCACTCTTCAACTCGTCATTTATCCGCACTTCCCACTTTGCCGCATGGTCGTGAAACTCCCGCAACAACGGGAAGACCGAAATCCGGCCCTTCGGTTTCTTGCCTTGGCCGGGTGCCTTGCTTCGCAGCATCTCAATGCGTCGCCGGTACAGCAGACGCTTGGCGGGCGGCAGGTGATCGACCACTTCAAAAAGTGGCGCATGGTTGAAAGGACATCCGTGGGCCTCTTCCGGCCAATGCCCCAGACTCTCGTCTCCAGGCTCCAGCCCGGCGTCGGGGCCGTGTGCGAGCAGCTCTACCAGCGTTTCAGCCACATGGAGGTCTTCGGTTTCGTAGAAAGGGTGGCCGTGCTCCTCGTACTCGCCAAGCCTGCCTTCGGGCACCTCTGGGCCGTCATGGTCCACCAGGTAGATCAGCGGGAATCGCACAACCAAGAAATGCGGCCCCACCGTGCTGGTTGGATTCGGTGGGCCTATGGCCGCCGAAATGGTCTTACGCCTAACCATTGCTCCACACCTCTCTTTCGGTTGTCCCGATAGGCCTGTCGGCCAGGTGAGCCAAGACAGGCCCCCCCGGGGCGATTCGCCCGTCCTTCACATGGGGACGCAGATTCTATCGCAGCGGTATGGCATAATAAAGTGGCGTTTCGCCATCACACGGGAGTCTACCGCGCAAGATCGGATAGGCCGCGCCTAGGTGGACGGCCTGGTCCATTGCCAAGTCAACGTCACGGAGGGGGATGGATTCTGAAATGCGAATGGGTTTTGAGGGGCAGCAGGCGGAATCAGCGCTCGACCACCGATGCTCGCAGGGCGCTCCATGCCCGACGCTGTTTCGGCCATTCGGGTTCAGCGGCGATGGGGCGAATCTGCCACTCCTTGATCGCGTCGCGGCCCGCCTCAATCGGCGGCAGGAACAGCAGTTCCTCCTGGATGTCGGGGGCGAGGTTCAGGAAGTTCATGATCTGCGTCACCCGCGCCCGCGTAACGTGGCCCAGCCGCGCCAGGTCGGCGTAGTCGCGCACCTCGCCCTTCGACAGCAACCCCTCGAAGCGAATGGCCAGCGCCATGAGCCGGGCGATCCGGGGCACACGCCCCAATGGCACGGGGGCCGGCGCGGGGGCTTCGCCCACGGCCAACTGTTTCCGCCCACGCCGGGCCTGGGTGAAGTGAACCTTGCATTTGAACGTCAGACTGGTTTGTAGCGCCGTCATTACGCAACCTCCTCAAGCTGCTGGGCCAGGGTCTTGATGCCATTGGGTCGGAACGTCACCGAGACCGTTCCGAGCTTGCCGTCGTAATCCACCCGCTCGACCAGCAAGTGGATTATTCGCGCCTGCTCGCGCGGGCTGAGCGTGTCCCACACCGGGTCGAAGACCGAAAGCGCTGTCTCGACCTCGCGTTCGTCCAACATCTCGCGGCTGAGCGCCACGATCTGTTCCCGGACCTCGGTCGCTCGTTGCTCGGCCGCTCGGATACGGTCCTGCAGGTTGGCCAGTTCGCTGGCCTGCTCACCGTTCTGCACGCTGGAGGCCAGTTTCCGAAGTTCCGCGTTGTGGCGGGCAAGTTCCCGCCCGAGGCCCCGTTCTTCGGCCTCCAACTCGGCCAGGGAGCGTTGGCCTTGGCCCCGCGCCTGGCGTAGCGTCTCGGCCAGAACGGTGGGGTCTTTGCCAATGCCTTTGATCTGTTCGACGACGAACCGCTCGATCTCGCCAGCGGGCACCGACTTGGTCGGGCAGTTGTGCCAGCCGCGTTTCTGGGCACGCAGGCAGACGTAGTAGCGGTAGCGCTTTGTGCCCTGCGCCGTGTAGGCGTGGCCCATCGAGCATTTGCAGGGAGCGCATCGGAGCAGGCCCTTGAGCAGTGCGCCGTGCTTGTTCCGCACCAGGGCGCCACCCGTCCGTCGGTTCCGTTGCAGCACCGCCTGCACGCGCCCCCAAATCTGCTCATCCACGATGGCGGGGTGTTCGCCGGGGTGAACCTCGTCCCGATACCGCACCTTGCCCAGGTAGACCACGTTGGTCAGCAGGTGGTACAGCATGTTCTTATCGAAGGGGCGACCGCCCACGCGCCGACCATCCTTCGTCTGCCAGACCTTGGTCGTCCATCCACGCCGGTCCAGTTCCACGACCATCGGGATCAGCGCCTCGTACTTCAGGTACAACTCGAAGATCGCACGCACCTGTGCCGCCTCGTCGTCGTTGACCACGAGCTTGGGGCCGGCGGGGCTGCTGAGTAGGTTGTAACCCAGGACGGGCTTGCCGCCGGCGAATTTCCCCTTGCGGCGCGCCGCCGCGATCTTGTCCCGTGTGCGCTCGGAGATGATCTCCCGCTCGAACTGGGCGAACGATAACAGCACGTTGAGCATCAAACGCCCCATCGACGTGCTGGTGTTGAACTGCTGGGTCACCGAGACGAATGAGGTCTGGTGCTTCTCGAACGCCTCCATGATTCGGGCGAAGTCCATGAGCGAGCGGCTGAGGCGGTCCACCTTGTAGACCACCACGCAATCGACTTTGCCTGCCTCGATGTCCTTCATCAAGCGATGGACGGCGGGCCGGTCCATGTTGCCGCCGGTGAACCCGCCGTCGTCGTAGCGGTCGGGAAGGCAGACCCACCCCTCGTGCTTCTGGGCGGCGATGTACGCCTCGCCGCTTTCCCGCTGGGCGTCCAGTGAGTTAAACTCCTGCTGGAGGCCTTCCTCGGTGGACTTGCGGGTGTAAATGGCGCAGCGGCGGATGGTCCGCTTCTCGCCAGTGGCTTTGCCGTTCACCTTGCTCATTGCCTGTCTCCATCCTTGAGGCCGAAGAAGAGGGGCCCGTTCCAGTGCGCCCCGGTCACCGCCTGGGCCACAGCGCTGAGCGACCGGTAGACCCGGCCTTCCCATTCAAACCCCTTGGGCAACACCGTGACCTCGATCAATCGGCCACGGTACGGACGGGCCAGCACCGTTCCGGGGATTGGGAGCCGCGCGGCGTTGGCGGTCGGCACCGCCTGGATGCGCTGGGTTGCTCCCGCCGTGACCGTTGGCGCGTGGGGCATGGTCATGCGGATGTCGGCGTCCCGGGCCAATTCCGCCGCCCTCTGGCGTGCCCGGTCGGACAGGCTGCCCTCGGCCATGGACTGCAACCGCCAAGCGAGCCGCTTGCAGAGGAAGTCCCTATTGCCCGAACGAGTCGCCTCACCGAAGACCGCCAGGTACTTCTCGCGGAGTTCGGCAGGCGACATCCGCCGCAGCGCCGCGACCTCGGCTTTCACGCTCTGGATCATCGTGTAACTCCTGTTCTCTGAATCTCTTGCGGCGTTAACCACGGTGTCCATGAAGCCTTGTTTCGGCGGACTCCTCAAGGCCTTTCTGACCGGATTCCAGAGGAATCTTGACGGCGGGAACATCGTGCGACACAGCGGCTCTGCGCCGCAAACGCAGTACGCCCTCGGCGAGGATGGCGGAAACCTCGGCGACACGCTCTTCGGGGGTCATGTTGGCGGGATCGGTCGGATCGTTGACGAAGGCCATCGGCGCTCTCCGTGAGAGGCGATGCCCGCAACGACCTTCGCTCGGCGACCGGCGCGATGCCTGGCAACTGGATGCGGGAGACCGGCACGCTGCCGATCCCCACACCTCCTATCTACCGGGTTCATTTCGGAATTGGTTGCTTTCGGGGTACGAAAGCAACAGGGTTGTTAACTGGAAGGGGGTTCGGTCAGAGAGAGTCAGAGAGTTCTCGCCTCGCAACCGCCTCTGCCCAGTCGGGAGGCGTCGCGTCCGCGATTTCGAGCGCTCTCGCGGCGCTCGCGTTGAGAGTTTGGAGCGACGTAACACCTTGCGATTATTGGCGGAAACGAAAGAACCCCGGAGGATCGGACCTCTCGGGGTTCTGTGCTAACTGGCTGGTCGCGTCGGTTCGCAACCTAAGCCGAACCTCCCCGACTAGGGCTCGAACCTAGAACCTGCCGGTTAACAGCCGGCCGCTCTACCATTGAGCTATCGGGGAATCACTTGTCAATTCCACCCCGCCCAGCGGCGGGGAAAGAGCACTTATCCTGTTTTCGGCCGGATAAGTCAAGGGCTTTGGTCTCAAAGATCGAAAATCGCCGCAACGCATGGGTTTTGAGGCACTTGAAAACCCTCCTGGCACGCTGGGGCAAGTCCTCGGCAGCGGAAATGATAAAGAAGGAATTTTTCCTCTTGACGTAACGCCGAAAATAAATAGAATATCACTAACTAGCCACACGCAGCGGTGTCTTTATGGCTTGTGTGATGGTTCGAGCTGACGTGGCTGGCGTTAAGAACGTGGTTCCGCATGTTAAATGCGAGTAACTGATTGTTTATGCGAGTTTTAAATGCTGCGCTTAGGCGTTTCTTGGTGCAGCGACAGCGGCGGTCGATGAGGATCGCCCCCAAGGCAACATTGACAAGTGCATAAAGGATGTACGGGCTGCGCGATCCCGGCGCCCGGTACCCTTGCCTCCTAACGGATGAATCAACTGAGGAATTTCCTCAGTTGCCCCGTGCGGCCGCGAGGCTCGGTTTCTCATAACCTCGCGGCAGCTTATTGCAAGGCAAAGGTTTATAAGTTCGTTACGGATAATCGAACTGGTGAATTTCACCAGTTGCCCCCGGATCTGCGGCACAAGTAGTTTTTCCCCGTAACGGATAATGGAACTGGTGAATTTCACCAGTTGCTCCCCCCTGCGGCCCCAAAGCCCGCCGTTCCCGGCCTCTTGGCAGCTTATTGTCGACCAAAGGCTTACGAGAATCCGTAACAGATAATTGAACTGCGGAATTTCCGCAGTTGCCCCCGCCGGCAAGGTTCGGTCGTGCCGGCCTGCGACAGTGCCGCCGGCCCCGGGCGAAACTTGTTGACGCCGGGGGGCGGGGCGGTCAGAATCTCGGGCAATCATGAGCATTCGCCAAGCGACTGCAGGCCGGCTGCTGTATTGCCAAAAAATGCCAAAAAATGCCAAAAGGGAGTCACGCGATGGGACAGGGTCAGGTCCGGGTCTTGCAGGGGACGAGCGTTCTGGTATGCGTGCAGGTCACGGTTTTCCTGGCGCTCTACGTGCTTTCCCTGGCCGGCTGCGCCAGCGCCAAGGCGGCCCCTGCCACGGCGCCCGCCGTCGGCAGCGGTCAGGCCGGGGAAGTGCTGTATAACGGCATCGTCTTGCCAAAACCCTGGCCCCCCCGCCTGCTCACGCCGCCGGCCGACCCGGTGACCCCGCCGTACCTGGCGGCGCCGCCCAAGGTCATTCCCATCGATGTGGGCCGGCAGCTTTTCGTGGATGACTTCCTGATTCACAGCACGACGCTGATGAGGACGTTCCACCAGGCGGAGTATTACCCGGCCAACCCGGTGTATAGCCGCATGCCGTTTTCCGGCGGCATCTGGTACGACCCGAAGGACCAGCTCATCAAGCTCTTCGCCGGCCCGACCATGGCGACCTCGCACGATGGCATCCACTTCGAAAACCCCGTGCCCGACTCGGGCAACGCTACGGTGTGGCTGGATCAGAATGCGACGGACCCGAACAAGCGCTGGGTGAACTTTGAGCTGCAGAATGTCAGTCCCGGCCACAAGGAGAACATCTACCGCTACTTCATCCATTTCTCCCCCGATGGGGTGCACTGGAGCGATGCGGCGGCGCAATCCGGCAACTATTACGGGGACCGGTCCAGCGGGTTCTATAACCCCTTCCGCAAGGTGTGGGTGTACTCCATCCGCTGGGGCTGGAGCCGGATGCGGAAATACTGGGAGGTGAAGAACCTGGTCGATGGGCCCTACTGGCCGGATTGGAGCATCATCGCCGGCAAGCTCGAACCCGCGGGCGAGGCGTTCACGCGGCTGTCGTTCCATCGTGACCCGCCCTCCTCCCTGACCGACGGCCGGCCGAATTACTGGACCGGCGCTGACTCGGCCGACTACGTGCGGCCGGACTTGGGCGATAAGCCGCAGCTTTACAACTTTGACGCGGTGGCGTACGAGAGCCTGATGCTGGGGTATTACTCCATCTGGCGCGGCGAGCCGGACTACCGGATGAAGATCTGCGATGTCTGCCTGGGCTTCAGCCGCGATGGGTTCCACTTCGACCGGCCCGATCGCCGGCCGTTCCTGCCGGTCGATGACCGCTACGGCACGTGGAACTGGGTCAACGTGCAGTCCGTCGGCGGCGGCTGCCTGGTGATGGGCGACACGCTGTATTTCTATTGCAGCGGCCGCTCCAGCCACGGCAATGTGACGGGCCTGGCCACGCTCAGGCGAGATGGCTTTGCCTCGATGGATGCCGCCGACAAGGAAGGCACGCTCACCACGCGGCCGCTGACGTTCGCGGGTAAGCGCCTGTTCGTGAACGTGGATTGCCCCCAGGGCGAGCTGACGGCCGAGGTGCTGGACCAAAAGGGACATGTTATCAAGGGCTTCACCAAGGCCGCCTGCATGCCCGTGCGTGTCAACCGCACGCTGCAGGAAGTGACGTGGAAAGGCGTGGACGATTTGTCTTCACTGGCGGGCCAACCCGTGCAGTTCCGCTTTCACCTGACCCACGGCAAGCTGTACGCCTTCTGGGTCAGCCCCGATGCCGCGGGCGCCAGCCTGGGTTTTGTCGCCGCCGGCGGACCCGGCTTCACCAGCGAGCGCGACACCGTGGGCAAGGCCGCCTACGAGGTGGTCAATCCGCCCGCGGCGGCGGGCAGCGCGCCTGCGCCGCTGCTGTGGCCTGTCGCCGGCGCGTTCAATGGCGCGGTGAAAGTTACCTTGTCGCTGCCGCTGTCGGCGGCGGCGGATGAGGCCATCATTCGCTACACGCGCGATGGCAGCGATCCGGATGAGCGAGCCGCGCGCTATGAGGCGCCGCTGGCAATCAATCACACGGCGACGATCAAGGCGCGGGCCTTTGCCAAAGGCGCGGCCCCTAGCGCCGTCGCCGCGGAAAAGTACACGATCAACCCGCCGCTGCCGATCGAGGCGGATAACGTGCCGCCCGTGCGGACGAATGGCGGGCCGAAGACGATGCTGCCGGCCGGCTCGAAGGTGGCCGTGCTGCATCTGGTCACACATGAGAATGCCATTTGCAAATATGCCACCAAGCCCGGCGTGTCCTACGACGAGATGGACCACACCTTCCTGAGCACCGGCGGGTTGGTGCATGCCACCGCGGTGAGCGAAGGCCTGGCCGATGGGAAGGTTGTCACCTTTTATATCAAAGCCCGCGATCTTGGCGGTCACACGAACCCGGATGATTATCGCCTCGACGTGGTCATCAACGAGGCCGGCTCGGCCAGCGCGCCCATCCAGATCGCCCTGGGGCCGAAGGATGCCACGCTCGTGGCGCCGATGATGATCGAGGCCGACGCCAACGCCCTGGGCGGCGAGGTCGTCGTCTGTCCGGTCAAGCCGGATGCCAACACCACCGCTGCCCTGGCCGCCGAGGGCATCACGGACTCGCCCAACCATATCGCCGCCGCCAGGAGCGGCCTGCCGGGTACGGCCACGTGGACGTTCTCGGTGCCGCGCGCGGGCGACTACGCCATCTGGGCCCGGGCCATCGCCCCCCATTATCGCTCGGACAGCTTCTTCTACTCCATGGATGGCGGACCTGAGGATACGTTCCTCATGGAACCCATCTGGGAAAAGTGGGTTTGGCGCACGGTGGGCATGTACGACGGCTTGCATGTCGATGTGCGGCCGGCGCGCCTCTTCCCGCTGACCCAAGGTGAGCATACGCTGGTCTTCCGCAGCAAGAAGCCCGGCTGCCGCCTGGCATGCCTGGTCGTTACGAACGATCCGACGCTCGGGCCGCAGGGCGACAAGCTGGTGGCCGGTGCGGCCAAGACCTGGCCGCAGCGGGAAAACCCCGTGGGCGGCGCGGGGCCGGCCGACCCGGGCAGTGCGCCCACCGGCGCCGATGGCAAGCTGATCGCGCCGGTGATCTACCCCGCCGGCGGCATGATGACCGCGCCGATGCTGGTGGCGTTTTCCTGGCCGATTGTCAGCGCCCCGGAGCAGACGCAGATTCGCTACACGACCGATGGCAGCGAGCCGAGCGAGCAATCGACGCTCTACTCCGCGCCGTTCCAGGTCAGTCAGACCTGCACGGTGAAGGCCCGGGCCTTCCGCACCGGTTTAGCAGCCCCCAGCGCGGTGGCGGCGGCCGATTTCATGCGCAAGAGCAAGACCACCCCGCCGGTCATCTCCGCGGGCGAGCCCACCAGCCTGCTGCCGGCCGGCACGCGCCAGGTGAAGATCGAGGTGACCACCAGCGAATGGGCCATGTGCCGCTACGGCCTGCAGCGCGGGGGGCCCTTTGAGCGGATGACGCCCATGGTTTCCGCCGGCGGCATCAGCCACAGCCAGACGCTCGGCGACCTGGCCGATGGGCAGGTGAAGACCATTTACGTGAAAGCCCGCGATGGCTCGGGCAACGTGACGGCCGATGATTACGTGATTACCGTGGGTGTGGCCGATGCGGCCGCCGCCGAGCCGGCCGTTATCCCGCTGGCGGTGAAGGAGGCCAAACTTACCGCCCCGATGGCCGCGGCGGAGGAAGAGGAGAAGAGCTTTGTCTCTTCCTCCCAGGCCAACAAGGGCGAGGCCGTCTTCACGTTCACCGCGCCGGTCACGGGGCAGTACGTCGTTTGGGCACGGATCTTTGGCCCCGACTACCACTCGGACTCATTCTTCGTCAGCCTCGATGGCGCGGGCGAGGATGCCTTCGATGCGGCCGAGAACGCCTGGGGCCAGTGGCATTGGATCCGTGTCAACGGCCGCGACAATCGCGAGGTGGCCAAGCTTGACCCGCGGCTGTTCATTCTCTCCAAAGGCGAGCACACGCTCACCTTCCGCGGCCGCGAGCCGGGCTGCAAGCTGGAGAAGATCATCATTACGAACGATATGAAGTACGCCCCGCCGAAAGAGTGACATGTACTGATCGCGCGGCGCGACGCAGGTGCCATGCGCGTGCATAATGACCGGTGGCATCGCTCGCACGGGCGGCGGGGCTGACTTTCCATTTTGCCGGTGCCAACAGGGAGAGTATGCGATGAGTAGCTCTTGGGACCTAGAGCAGGTTAACAAATCGTGTAGCGATGTTCTTGCTGGAAATGGCCTAAAAACAGTCATTTTTAGGCCTTTCGACCGCTACAAGAAAAGCAAAAGTGCTCTAATAAAAGCTGGGCGGTATGAGGAGGCCCTCGTTGCTGCTGATGAAGAGTCCCTCAGGCACCATTCTCATCGCCGACTCGGAAACAAGGTCTTGGCCTTGCTCGCCATGAAGCGATTCGCGGAGGCCGCCTCGCTTTCAAAGCATCTCATTGAGCTTGACCGGAAGGCAGCAAATGATGGCGACTATCTCCACCTGGGGATCGCGCTCTGGAATCAGGGCTATTACGACGAGGCGGTATCGGCCTGGAAGGAATCCTATGTGGCAGCGTATACGGACGCTGCCGGCGGTGTTCACGTGCCACTTCTGCTTCTATACGCCTCGATCCGGCTTGGGCGACAAGACCTGAGGGTCGAGGCGACTGAGAGGATTTGCCATATCATGGACTCCTCTACTCCTTCCGATGCCATCGGGCATTCTCTGCAGCCGCCAATCATGAATTGGCCAGGACCGCTTGCACTTTTCATGTGTGGACGAATGGCCCAAACCGAATTGCGCTCTTTCGTAACCCGCGTTGGATTACCAGATGCCCTTCGGTGTAGATACAACTGCCAAGCGACCTTCTTCATAGGGGTGGACCGGCTAGCTCGCGGAGATACAGCGGGCTTTTGCCTCGCTATGAAAGAAGCATGCTCCGAACGAGGCCCCGCCATGATCGAAGCGGAATTCTACCTGGCGCAAGCTGAATCCGAGAATTGCGCCAGCCGATCGCACAAATTTGCAGAATGATGCTGCCCCTCCACGAGGGCTCGCCGGCGGCGGCCGGCGGGCGAACCCATTGGCGGTATACGCAGCAGTATACGCAGTACATCATCAGCCGTCCTGACACAGCCGTCCGGCCATAGAATGAACTGACAGGGCAAGTTGCCTTTGTCGGGAGACAAGCCATGAAATACTACACCGCGGGATTCTTCACGATTGAGGACTTCAATCGATTCAAGGCCGAGTTTGACTCCATGCAGGATTCCCTGCGGAGCTGGGGCTTTGCGCGGACGTTTCTCAACCGCGACCTGGACAACCCCAACCGGCTGATCATCGTGCATGAAGTCGAGGACCTGGACAAGGTGCGTGCGTTTTACAGCTCACCGCAGTTCAAGCAGTGCATCCAGAAAGCCGGCCTCATCGGCGAGCCCCAGGTCCTCTTCATGGAGGAGCTGGCGCGCACGCCGGCGATGGTGTCCGTATAAGACCGGCAGGGGCGATTGTTGAGCCAGGCTGTCCGTTTGTTCCTGGGCGGCGACGTGATGACCGGGCGGGGCATTGACCAGGCCTTGCCCTGCCCGGCGGTGCCGTTGCTGCATGAGCCGTACATTCGGGATGCCCGAGAGTACGTCAAGAGCGCGGAATTGAGGCACGGGCCAATCCCGCGGCCGCTGGGCTGGCAATATATCTGGGGCGATGGGCTGGCGGCGCTGGGCCGGGCCGACCTGCGTATCATCAACCTTGAGACGGCCGTGACCACCAGCGACGACTACTGGCCGGGCAAGGAAATCCACTATCGAATGAACCCCGCCAATATCGGCTGCCTGACTTCTGCGCGCATCGACTGCTGCTGCCTGGCGAATAATCACGTGCTGGATTGGGGCTATGGCGGGTTATTGGAAACCTTGCGGACCTTGGAAGTGGCGGGGCTCCCGTATTGTGGGGCAGGCCGCGATGCGGCCGCGGCCGCGGGGCCGGCCATTCTGGCCGGACCGGGAAATGCCCGGGTGCGGGTCTATTCCTTCGGCGCGCCCTCCAGCGGCATCCCCCATTCCTGGGCGGCGGGCGAAGACCGGCCGGGGGTGAATTTCCTGGAGGATCTGGCCGAGGAAACAGCCCAGCGCGCAGGCCGGCAGATCGGCCTAAGCCAGCGACCCGAGGACCTGGTCGTCGCCTCCATCCACTGGGGGCGGCAACTGGGGCTATGAGGTGCCCGATGAGCAGGTGGCTTTCGCGCATCGGCTGATTGATGCCGGCGTGGACGTCGTCCACGGCCATTCATCGCATCACGTCAAGGCGCTGGAGGTGTACCGCGACCGGCCGATTCTCTACGGCTGCGGCGATCTGATCAACGATTACGAAGGCATCAGCGGCAACCAGGCATATCGCCCGCACCTGGCGGTAATGTTTTTGGTGACACTCGATGGGCACACTGGGCGCCTGCTGCATCTGCAACTGGTTCCCATGCACATGCGGCGGTTCCGGCTGAACCGGCCTTCGCGCGGCGATGTGCGATGGCTATTCGATCGGCTCAACAGCGAATGCAAAGCCTTTGGCCTGGAACTTGCTTTGGATTTAGAGGCCCAAACCTTGGAGTGGAAGCCTTCGCCTTAGGTGTGGCACAGCCGCCCTCGGCTGTGCCGTATCAGTTTTCCCTCTACGGGTTCGATGCAGCGGAAGCAGGGCCAGCGAAATCTCGCTTCACCTGAACATCGGGAATCTCAATGGTCTTCTTCCAGATGCGAGATTGGTTGTCGGTCTTCCCCCAATCGATACGAGGCCTAAAAACGAACGTTACCGCAGAAGGCAAGCTCTGCTTTAGCTTTTCACTTCGGTTCCATCCATACGCATCAAGACGCCCATCGGCGCCCTTCTTCGCCGAGACAAAACCTATTCTTGACTCCGCAGAATCTGCAATTCTGACGAAAGCTTCGAATGCCAGGTCTACTGGAGGTTCCTTTATCGTGATCAAAGCACGTCCGCCATTTCGAGCATCCAATTCCACAGAAATGGCCGCCCGTATGGCGTCGACCATTGGATCTGCGGCTGTTTCGACCGGCGGCGATGCCGCAATGATATGAACTTTGCCGCGCAGCGGCGCTGTCCACGTGTAAGAGGGATTAGGCGTCCTGGCAGGGTTGGGCCAGACTGTGATGCTCGGCGTATAACTCACCTCGTACTCACCGGGAGGAATTGGATCCGAGGTGAAATCCTCGGGCGACACTATGAGCGGCTCCAAAGCAAGCAATCCCCAGCCTGCCATGGCGTGTTCGCCACTATTTCCAGCCTCGCCCGCAAATGTCCAGCGCCCCAGACTGACTGAACCGGAAACATGTCGAGCGTGAAAGCCGTTTCCAAGGCGGCTATTGAGATGAACGCTAAGAGAAATCGGCTCGCCCTGTCGGACTTCAACCGGCAGAGATAGGCTCGGGTCCAGCCCTTGTTCCATGTAGGTCGCCCATCTCTTGTCATCGAGATTGCCATCACCTCGCTGCTTCTCTACGAACTCGCCCCAATCTCCCTTCCATGCTGCAAAACCCGGGTCTCTTTGCTTACGAAGGATGACATCCACCATGGAACTTGCCCGCCGGGCCGTCAGCTTGCCGGCCATCTGTCGGCGGATCAGTTCGGCCCAGGCGCTGTCAGCCCTTTGGCGGCTGTCGTCCATCAGGTTTGTCGTCGGCCCGAACGCCTCGTACTGGAGCCACGCGGACGGCTTGAGCTGATTCCAATTGTAGTTGCGGGAATTGCCAATAATGATCAGACACCCAGGCAGGATTACCAGGAACAGAACAATGCTTCCTCCGACTATCAACCGGGGCCGTCGCTTGATTTGGCCGATCCGCACGCTGAAAGCGGCCGTCAGGTCGGCACCGCATTCGGAACAGCGAGTTGCGCGCCTGTTGCCAAAGAGGTCGTAGCCGCACTTGGTGCAATGGGGGTGGTCGCCAATGGTCCGGCCGCGCAGGCCTCTGAGAATCAGGCTAAGGCCAACCAAGAGTGCCAGGATTGCCAGGACAGGCCACCACATCGATGCACAACCTCCACCGCCTTTGACGTTGCCAGACCCACCGCTCAATAAGATGGAGCGGTGTTCTTCAAATTGCACGGATTTTCCCGAATCGGTGGCCTCTTCCAGGCCGGCACAGCCGAGGGCGGCTGTGCCACACTGGCTGTGCCAGACTGAATTTCCCCCTCACTCTTTCGTCCTGCCGCGGCGGACGGCGGCGGGGCCGAAGCGCTGGGCGATGGCATCGACGGTGCGGTCCAGTTCGCGCTGGCGGGTCTGGCGCGGGTCCTCGAAGAGCGGAAGCTGCGCGCCATCGCCGCGCTGCCGGAAATTCGAGGTGCCGAAACCCAAGAGGCGCAGCGCGCCGGGCGAGCGCGCGGCCCATTGCGCAAAGATCTTTTCCGCCCGCGACCAGAGAACCTCCGTCAGGTTGGTCGCTTCGGCATCGGTCGCCGAGCGGGTCAACGTGGTGAAATCGCCGTAGCGGAGCTTCAGCGTGATGGTGCGGGCCGAAAGCCCGTGCCGCCGCAGCCGGCGGGAGACATGTTCCACTTCATCCAGCAGCACCCGCCGCAACTCGTCCAGGTCCGAAACATCCTGGGCGAAGGTCTGCTCGGCGGAGATGCTCTTGGCCTGGCTGTCGGGCGTGACCGGCCGGTCATCCTGGCCGGCGGCGAGCTTTTGAAGCTCTCCGGCCCACGAGCCGGCCGCCTCGGTCAGCCGCGCCAGGTCGGCGGTGCGCAGGTCGCGGAAAGTGGAGAACCCCAGCTCGTGCAGCCGCCAGGCGGAGGAGGGGCCGACGCCCCACATTTTCTCAATGGGCAGCGCATCGAGCACAGCCGGCAGGTCGGATTCCTCGATCACGGTCAGGCCATCGGGCTTGTGCATCTCGCTGCCGAGCTTGGCCAGGAACTTGTTGGGCGCCACGCCGATGCTGATCGTAAGGCCCAGCTCCCCACGCACGGCGTGCTTGATGGCCTTGGCGATCTCGACGGCCGGCCCGTGGAGGCGCTCGCTGCCGGCGACGTCGAGAAAAGCCTCATCGATGCTCAACGGCTCGATCAGCGGGGTAAAGCGGTCGAGAATGGCGAAGACGCGGTCGCTCATGTCCTTGTAGCGCGCGCCACGAACCGGCAGCACGACGGCCTGCGGGCACAGCTTCATGGCCTGCCGCATGGGCATCGCCGAGCGGCAGCCGAACTTGCGGGCCTCGTAGCTGGCGGTCGAAACCACGCCGCGGCCCTCGGGGCTGCCGCCCACGAGGATGGGTTTGCCTCGAAGTTGCGGGTTATCCAGCTTTTCGACACCCGCGAAAAACTCGTCGAGATCGACATGCAGAATCCGCCGGCTCATGCCGTCATCATACTGCCAGCGGGCGGCAGACAGAATCGCCGGGAAAAAGAACCCCGGGCGGGGCAGCCCGGGGCTTTTTGCATCTAAGGCGAAGGGCGATTCAAATCACCTTTCACCCTATTGTTCCACTGGACGGGCCGGGCCGGCTGCGCCTGCCTCCGCGACCGGCCGGGTATCCGCCGCTGGGCCCGCCTTCACGGCGGGATGCGTATCCGCCGCTGCGCCCGCCTCTGCCGCGGGATCGGTATCTGCGGTCGCGCCCACCTCCACGGCGGTGATGCGAATATTGCCCAGACTTTGCAGCAGGGCGATGAAACTGGCGGGGTCTTCCGCCCCGGCCAGCAGCGCGATGCGCGCGGCATCGGGCCCCAGGGCCGCATCCAGCATAATCCAGTGCCCGCCGACATATGCCTGGTTCCAGGCGTGGCCGATGAATCGCTGCTCCAGGTCGCCGAACTTGGGGGTATACGCGATGCCCGTAATCACCCGGCAGGGAATGCCCGCCGCCCGGCACAAGGCGGCCGTGAGCACGGCGTGCTCCTTGCAGTCGCCCTTGCGGGTATGGAGCGTGGTGACGGCCGAGCTGTAACCCATGGCCAGCGTCTTGCCGCTGATGCGCCGGCTCGTCCAGCGCTCGATGGCGCGGGCCACCTGCACGGCGTCCGTCTTGTCCCCCACGATCCGCCGGGCGGCGGCCACGATTTCCGGGTTGTCGCTCTCGACGTAGGCGCTGGGCTGGAGCGACATCCGCACCTCTTTATCAAGTCCCTCATATGGCTTCAGGGCCGCCGGCCTCGGCTCGACCAGCCGCACCTCGACAATCAGCGTGCCGTCGGCGGCGCGGCGGACTTTCTGGCCCTCCAGGCTGGGCACCACCAGGGGCCCGTTGGCATCCAGCGGCGCCAGCGTGAACGTGGCCGCTGTGACCTGCCGCGGGTTCTCGATGGCCACGGGCGAGGTGGGCGACACGGCCTTGAGCGGGTCGAACTGGCCGTTGGGGCCGCGGGCGTAGGTCTCATCGCAGGCAACGTACGTCAGCCGGATGCCCACCAGGGTGGTCACGGCCTTGAGCAGTTCTCCGTTGGCATCGGCGTACATCACCATGTTCATGCGCGTGCCGTTCATGTCGGCCACGGTCTGGAGCGGCGTCAGCATCGCCGTCCGCCCCAGCAGGGCCACGCTCTGGGCCTCGCCCACCGTCACCTTCATCTCCGTGGCGCCCAGGCTGGTCTCGTCGAACGCCTTGTAGCTGAACTGCGTGCCGCTCTTGAGGCCGGTTTTCAGCAGCAGCAGCCGGGCGCCTTCGTTCAGCAGCGCGCCGGCGGGGTACGGAACATCGCTCGTCCTGGCCCCAGCGCCGGTGTCGGTGGTGACGTGCATGATGCCGTGCTCAATCTTGCCGCTGGTGACCTGGGGGCTGCCCATCCCCGTGGTGGTTGTGCTGCGGAAGCTCAAGGGCTCGCCCGCGGGCGTCTCGAGGGTTTGAAGCCGTGAATCCAAGGTCATTTTCAACGCGCCGGGGCCGATCGTGAGGCGCTGTTCGTAGTCGTAGGCAACGGCGGTCTTCTTCCGGAGCCGCTCCTCGCGCGCGTAGCCGACCTTCACATCATCCATGAAGATGGCCATGTAGTTCACCTCGCTGGCCGAGCGCGAACTACCCGGCCGCGAACTGGCTGGCGAGGTGGCCCCCGGGCGCGAGGCGGAGCTTCGGCGCGCGGCCGGCCGCGAACTGGCCGGGCGCGTGCTGGCCGGCCCGCGCGGCCGGCTGTGCGGCGCCGATGCGGCTGTGGTTGTTGCCGCCGGCGCGGATGCCGCCGGGGCCGACTTGACCGCCTGGGAAGCCGGCGGCTCCTGCGCCCGCGCGCAGGCCAGGTACAGCATCGCCGCCGCCAAGGTCAGGGCCATCGCCAACCGTCGGTTCATGGGAGGCTCCGTGCGTGGTGGAAGATCCTCGCGGGCACTTGACCCATTGTAGGAATTTTGGCGCGCGGCTCAATCCCGCCGACCCAAACGCGGCTGTGTCGTTTGCCGGCAGGTCCTTCTCGACTCGCGTGGTTGCACACAAACGCAACCACGGCACCCGGCATCTCTAATTTGAAATTTGAAATTTGCAATTTGAAATTCCCCCACTCCCCGCGGCGGCTCCTGTAAAATCCATGATTCTGACTTCGGAAGGAGTTCCCATGAGAAGTGACCGGGTGAAATCGGGCGTCGAGCGGGCCCCCCACCGCAGTTTGCTCAAGGCGCTGGGCGTAGGCGATGCCGACATGCGCAAGCCGTTCATCGGCATCTGCAACAGCTACACCGACATCATTCCCGGCCACGCCCACCTGGACAAGGTGGGCGAGCTGGTGAAGCGCGCGGTTCGTGCGGCCGGCGGCGTGCCGTTCGTCTTCAACACGATCGGCATCTGCGACGGCATCGCCATGGGCCACGCCGGCATGAAATACAGCCTGCCCAGCCGCGACCTGATCGCCGACTGCGTCGAGACCATGGTCAACGCCCACGGCTTTGACGCCATGGTGTGCATTCCCAACTGCGACAAGATCATCCCGGGCATGACCATGGCGGCCCTGCGCTGCAACATTCCCACCGTGTTCGTCAGCGGCGGGCCTATGGAGGCGGGCAAGCTGCCTTCGGGCAAGGCGGCCGACCTGATCGACGTCTTCTACGCCGTCGCCCAGCACACCACGGGCAAGCTGTCCGCCGCGGGCCTCAAGAGCTACGAGGACCGCGCCTGCCCCGGCTGCGGCTCGTGCAGCGGCATGTTCACCGCCAACAGCATGAACTGCCTGGGCGAGGCCTTGGGCATGGCCCTGCCGGGTAACGGCACCGTGCTGGCCACGGCCGCCATCCGCCGCCGGCTGTACCACCAGGCCGCCGAGCGGGCGGTGAAGATGGCCAAGGAATGGGCCGCCGCCGGCGAGTCGGCGAGCTACGCGCTCTTGCCCCGGAATATCTGCACACCCGCCGCCTTCGCCAACGCCATGGCGCTGGATATGGCCATGGGCGGCTCGACCAACACGGTGCTGCACCTCTTGGCCATGGTGCAGGAGGCGGGCGTGAAGTTCACGCTGGCCGATATCGACGCCATCAGCAAGCGCGTCCCCAATATCTGCCGCGTCGCCCCCTCCTCCACGCCCGAAGGCCGCATCTACCACATGGAGGATGTGCACCGCTCCGGCGGCATTCACACCATCATGGGCCAGCTCGTCAAGGACCTGCCCGGCCTGCTGGATGAATCGGCCCTCACGGTCACCGGCAAGACCCTCGGACAGAACATCCGCGCCTACAGCCTGCGCAGCGGCCGCACGACCAAGCCAGCGCGCGAGCTGGTGGCCGGCGGCTGGCAGCGCACGGGCAAGACCATCGCCCAGGTGGCGGCGGAGCTGGATGAGGATGCACCCGTCACCGTCGATCTGGCCGCGGGCGATGGCACCGCCGCCGCGATCAACGGCTTTGACGCCTTCGACGTGATCCGCCCGTGCGCCAAAGCCTTCACGCAGCGCGGCGGGCTGGTGGTGCTGCGCGGCAACATCGCCAAGAGCGGCAGCGTGCTCAAGCTGGCGGGCGTCGATCCCAAGATGTACACGCACCGCGGGCCGGCGGTGATCTTCGAGAGCCAGGAGGATGCCTGCGCCGGCATCCTGGCCTCCAAGGTGAACGCGGGCGATGTGGTGGTCATCCGCAACGAAGGCCCGCGCGGCGGCCCCGGCATGCAGGAGATGCTCGCGCCCACCAGCTACATCAAGGGGGCGGGCCTGGGCGACAGATGCGCCCTCATCACCGATGGCCGGTTCTCCGGCGGCACCGCCGGGGCCTGTATCGGCCACATCTCGCCCGAGGCGGCCGCCGGCGGGGAGATTGGCCTGTTGGAAAATGGCGACATGATCGAGATCGACGTCTTCAAGCAGATCCTGCGCGCCGACGTCTCCGACGCCGAGTTCGCCCGCCGCCGCAAAGGCTGGACCGCCCCGCCGCCGCGCTTCACCACCGGCTGGCTGGCCCGCTACACCGCCCTGGCTACCTCCGCCGACACCGGCGGAGTGCTGAAAATCCCCGCGCCGTGCGCAGGCGCGGCCAAGAAGGAAAACGTCGGCCGCCGGCCGAGGAGAGAAACCAGATAGAATCGCGGGCAGATGGACGGTAGGCGGTGGCCTAAGCCTGGGAAGAGGAGGCAGTAAGGAAGCAGCCCCGAAGGGGCGTAAGGACTTAGCCGGGGCCGTAAGCCCCCGGAAAAGAGCCGAGAGTGAGAAAAGCCCCGAAGGGGCGAAAGACGCGCTTTGGGTCAGTCCTCTGTGGGTTCTTCTGTCGCCCCTTCAGGGCTTTGCCCGTGTTACTTTGCGATCCGGGGGCTTACGCCCCCGGCTACATTCTTTCGGCCCTTCGGGCCTGGAATCCTGGGAACGGATTTCAGTCTCATTTGGAGACCACACATGGTAACCGCCTTCATCCTGATCACCGCCGAGCGTACCCGCATCGCCGCCGCGGCCCAGGAGATTCTGAAAATCGACGGCATCGCCGAGGTGTACAGCGTCGCCGGCCCCTACGACCTGGTGGCCGTGGCCCGCGTGGCCGAAAACGACCAACTGGCCAAGCTGGTGACCGAAGACCTCATCGCCATCGCCGGCCTGACCCGCACCGAGACGCTCATCGCCTTCCGCCAGTTCAGCCGCTTCGACCTGGAGCGGATGTTCTCGCTGGGCGCCAAAGTGTAGGGTGTGCAGCTTCGCTGCACACGCGGCGAGCGCGCTCTGTTCATCAAGTTGCGCGCAACTGGTTGCACTTCTTACACCGGTACCGGTGTTGCCGCCCACCGTCCCTGCTTTACGTTGCTCCTCTCCCTTCCTTTTCGAGCATTGAACCGTAAACAATTGCATCAAGTTTCTTTATCGCTCCATAATTGGAATGGTTGAAAGGCGATCTATCGATCAATAATTCTGTCTCTTTTGGCGTGGCCTCGGAAAGACGATGAATTTCGCTGCCCGTCGATGACAATACTCGTATCGATGATGAGCCGCACTCCTGCCATACCCTTCCCGGCACTCCTATCAATGGGAGCAGACGTTTAGCCAGCTTTCGTGCGCTCGGGTAACGCGACTTACCCGCAACCTTCTCAACTACGTGCCGACCGCCATTTCCACCGATCGCAAAGGCCAATCGAACTGTTAAAGCGACCGAAGGATATGTGTCACGAGAAGACTCCTCTTCAATTACTTTTAGCGCATGCGCCGGCCTTAGACGATATGCCCAGTAGTACGGTGGGCAACGTCTATTCAACGAACTTGTAAGAATAAAACCTATTGACTTCGGGTCCTCAGTTAGGCTGCGTCTGTTCATGTAAAATCGCCACAACTGAGCAGCTGCTGCGAATGCTTCGGGATCAGTCTCCATGTCTCTGACAACACCAGCCAATTCCTCCTGACAGGAGCTATACTTACCAGATGAAACTAGGCCCCTTACCTCGGGAGCTAGCGGGTTGTCTGTAACCCTAACTGGAAAAGCATTTGCATCGTCAGTTACGACCGCAGCCTTCGGCAAGACAACGACTTTTTCGCCTGGCCCCGCTCTTACCACCTGCGAAATTCCTTCCAGCAGTTCATTTCTTCTCTTCAAGAACATCGCCTGAAATGCTCGATCAATATCACCTTGTCTTGCCGGTTCACTCTTCGACCCATGTCGAAAGTAAATCATTCCTGCGCTAAACGCGTTCTTTTGCTTTTCGCCAACAGCATAGGTCCCTGGTTTTGAGAAGACTATCGGAATGTCCGAGGGCGAGATATAAAATATAAGCCTTTCCCCACCGGCCCACTTGAAGTGCTTGAAACTAATGTCGGAAGGCTGGATATCTGTGTACTTGGCGACTTTGTCTACCACAACTGCCTGATCTACTGCAGCTAGACCTGTTAAGTCAGCTCCACTGGAGGAACCATCGTTCATTGCGCCGATAATGATGTACCCGCCCCCAGTATTGGCCATGGCCACCATGTCTTTAATCAATTCACACCATTCACCGCTACTCGCCGGATCAAAGGATGACTTGAAATCCACGACTCGCGACTCTCGCTGTACTTCAATAAGATGCGTACAGGATTCCGTTGAGAGGGAGTCTGCGTTGCGCAGCGACAATCTAGATGTTTTTCTCTTTCTCGCCATTCTAACTAGACCTTGCTCGCACTTTTCATCCGCTAAGCCGGTGGTTTGCGGCAGGGCCGCACCCTACACCCACACGCTCTGATACGGCGCAATCCTTAGCCGCCGGCGGCGGCCGCGGCCATCGTAGAGGAGGGTGGTCTGCGGCTCGGGGCTGTTGTTGACGGCGATCGTGCGGCCGGTCTTGGGGTAATAGGCGCATTCCACCAGGTGATTGGTGCTGTAGCAGCGGCGGGTCTCGCCTTCGCTACGGCTGGCCCAGAGGATGGCCAGGTGCAGCAGCCGCACGGCTTCCCAACTGAAGCTGGCGCGGGCCAGGTAGACCGAGCGGCCTTTGGCGTAGCGGTTTGTGGCGGCCAGGATGTGCGCGCCGCGGGCAGCCAGGACCTGGAGATTGCCGCTGGAGGGCATGGGGCTGACGAAGCTCTCGACCTCCTCGGGCCTAAAAGCCTCGCCGGCCTCATCCACGATGAAGTGGTTGCGATCGACCACGACCGGCGGCAGGTTCCACTCGGTGGTGTAGCCAATTTCCTTTTCCACGCCCAGGACGTCGGAAAGCTGGAAGAACCGGCCCTGTGCGGCAACGGCCGCCGGCTCATCAATGCCGATAAAGCCGCCGCCCGCGCGCACCCACTGGCGGATCTGGGCCGCCAGAAGCCCATCCGCCCAGCAGGCACCCCCGGACCAGTTGGTGGCCGAGCGGCCGCCGTTGATGAGCACGGAGATGTTGCGCGGCACGCCGCCCTTCAAAACTTCCTCGAAACTGAGGAAGGACACATCAAACGGCAGCCCGGCGAGGATCTCCAGCCAGGTTTCCGGGGTGAACCGCTCGTACCCGATCGGTGCCAGGCTCCAGGAGCGCATCTTGCCCCAGTACGTCAGCACGGCGACTTTGGGGCGCGACTTCTGCGAGATCGTCCGCTGGCTGTTGATCAGGAGCGTGCGGAAATCGCGGCAGACATCCTGGATGTGCTCCACATACCGGGGGTGGGCCAGCGGCACGTGCAGGTAGCCGCCCCAGCCGATGCGGTCGGCCGGCTGGCGCAGCAGCGCGCGGCGGGTGCGCACCCAGACGTTCTGGGAAGCGGCCATGGCCACATCGCCGCCCTGCTGGAAGCAGATGTCGAAGAAATACGGCCCCAGCCGCAGTTCCTTGACCAGCTTGTGCGGAATGTCCGTCAGGTGCCGGCACTGCACGCCGGTTTCGACGGCACCCACGACGCTATCCAGCCCGATGCGCGCAAACGTCGGCCGGTACGGCTCGCAGCCGATCCAGTGGTCGCCCAGGAAAGCCAGCGTCCTCTTGCCGCGCCGGTGCACGCGCTCGATGAGCTCGCCGGCCAGCGTCGTTACGAAATCGTGGATGAAATCCATCCACGCGCGGAACGCCGGCGACAGCGGCCGCATGGAGGAGTGGTAGTGGCCCTCATCGACGATGTCCTCCAGCGTGAGCTTGATGCCGGTGGCCTTTTCAAACTCGCGGAAAGCCCGCGGCGAGGCGCAATCGAGGTAGCCGTACGGGTCGCGCTGCTTGTCCCAGCCGTCGGCGCGGTGGTAAATGGGGAAATGGTAGAAGAACGTCGTCAGCCGCACGACGTCGGTCTGGGGGTTTTCATCGAGCCAGGTTTCCAGGGTGTCGAAGAGGTGCTTTCGCACTTCCGGGTAGATCGGGTCCACGGCGACCTTGTGGGGCGCCTTCCACCGGTTGATGATGTGGTTGAACATCGAGGTGGGGTCCCAGATCTGGTAGGCCCAGAAGTTGACGGTGTACAGGTGGCCCTTGAGGGCGCCGCGGATTGTTACGGTCCCTTGTTTACGGTTGGCGCTCCAGCGCGTCTTGGGCAGCAGCTCACCCGTGGAGCGATCGAACACCTGCCACCATTTTTTCGGGTCCTCGGCCCAGTTGATCACGTGCTGCTGGCGGAAATGGCCATCCAGGAGGTGAATGGTCAGCGTGCGGCCGGTGGCGGCGACGGGGTCGCTCATCACGGCGTGCTGGTGCACCTTGTCCATGTGCTTGCGGGCGAAGGCCTGGTCGGCCCGCACCAGGCAGACCGTGGAGAAGACCTTGCAGTTAAGCTCACGGATCTCGGGGGAAAGCTCGGTGCCGTCGCTGTCGCGGACCGCATCGGCGCCCCACTTCTCCAGAATCAGGCGGGTTTCCCGCTCCTTGCCCGACTCGGCCGGCAGCGTGACTGCCCCGTGATCGACCGTGATACTGCCGTACTTGGTGGCCATGGACTCTCGCTCCTTGCAAAAGCACTTCCCGCGCCGCCGCGGCTTTGGCGTGCAACGAAACGGCAGACCCTGCAGCGGCGGATGAGAATCGATCCTCACAAAGAAGCGGTCGACACGCAAGAGGGAATTGCAGGGGTGTGCAGGTGGGGTGAACGCCGGAATTATCGCATGAGGTGGCATGCCCTCACGCCGGAAGGCCGCCTGTGGCGGCCGAGGCGGGTGGGCATGTCTTGCCGCTGCGGCAGGTCTTGCCTCAGCGAACGCCCATGCCCACCCGTCCGGTGCTTGCGCACCGTCCGTGAGGGCATGCCACCTCCGGGATCATTTGAATTAAGGGACGCTATCGGCCTACAGGCGCGCCGGCAGGATGACCAGCACCTGGGCGGACAGGTGCAGCCGGCGCTGGAGCAAGAACGCGGTGCGATTATGCAGCAGCCAGTGGTGCAATTTCTCGCGGCGGAAAACAAGCTGGCCGGAGAGGAACGTCACCCGCGGAAACTCCTTGGCCACCTCCAGGCACAGCCGCTCCAGCTCGTGCACGGGGTCGGTGCCGATGGCCATGCGGTACGTGGCCGGCAGACCGTTGCCCTGGGCGTACGCGACGCATTTCTTCAGCCCCTTCTCCGTCTGCTCACGGAGCAGGTCCATGCTGTCATCACCTTTGAACGCGCCGCTGTCGATGATGCCGGCTCCGATGAAGACCACGTTCTTGAACATGCCCGGAAACGCGCGAAACCCGTTCAGCAGCGTGTGCACGCTCAGCCCGCTGTACCCCCCCACCAGCACGGCGGCCGTGGGCTGCGATGGATCGAGCGCAGGCGGCACGAAGTCGGCGGGCAGCGACGGCAGCGCGGGCGTGGGATACAGCTTGGTCAACAGATTCTGGAGCAGCGTGTAGTGCGATTTCACCCAGAAACACAGCAGCACCACCACGGCCGTGGCCAGCAGGCTCAGCCAGCCGCCCTCGCCGAATTTCTCGAAGATGGTGATGCCTAAAATCGTGATGCAGAAGACCAGGCCCACCACGAAAAGCGTGAAGGGCCGCTTCCATTGCTGGCGCGTCCGCCGCTGCTGCCAGAGCAGCCGCGACATCGACAGCATCGACAGCGAAAACGTAAGAAACACGTTGATGCTGTACATGACCACCAGATGCCGCACATCGCCGCGTGTGTACAGCAGCGCCCCCAGGGCGGCCGTGCCCATCAGCCCAATGCCGTTGCCGATGGTCAGCCGGTCGGACAGGGCGGCCAGGCGGCGGGGCATCCAGGAATCGATGGCCATGTTGGCCATGACGCGCGGGCCATCGATGAAACCGGCCTGGGCGCCGACGATCAGCAGCGCGCCTTCCGTCAGCAGCGTCAGGATGACCAGCTCGCGCCCCAGCGGCCAGCCGGCGGAGATGCGCTCGGTGAGCACGGCGTTGAGCGTCTTGCCTTCCACCGGATGCACGTTCCACAGCAGATAGCACACAATGAGCCCGCCGGCCATGAACGACAGCGAGACAGCCATGTAGATCATCGTGTGCTTGGCCGTGCGCACCCGCGGCTCGCGCATGATGGGCAGGCCGTTGGAGACGGCCTCGATGCCCGTGTACGTACCGCCGCCCATGGAGTAGGCGTGCACGAATAAGAGCAGCAGGCCCCCGAGGCCCAGGGCCGAGTAGCCGGCCTGGTAATGCTGGTGTACCTGCTGGGCCACCTGGCCGGCGGCGGCGGCGTGGGTGGCCACGCCCGCCACGATCAGCACAATGTGGGTTACCAGGAAGGCCACGAAGATCGGCAGCAGCAGTAGGATGGGTTCCTTGACGCCGCGGACGTTGACCGCCATCAGCGCCAGGATCAGGAACACTTCCACCGGCAGCTTCAGGCTCGCCGTGTTCACGTCCCCGCCAGCGAGCAGCCCTATATGCTGTGGAAGAAAGCTGAACAGGGCATCGCCGGCGGCGGCGATGGAGACGGTGATCGTCAGCACGTAGTCCACCAGCAGCGCCGAGCCCGACACCACGCCCGCGCGCGGCCCCAGGAGCGCCGTCGCCACCACGTACCCGCCGCCGCCGTGCGGGAAACGCTCGATGATGCGGCTGTAACAGGCCGACAGGATGATGACCGTGGTCATCGTCAGTAGCGCGATGGGTATCGCCAAGTACGTGTGCTCGCCCAGCGTGCGGAAGGCCTCCTCCGGGCCATACGACGAGGAGGACAGGCCGTCGGCGCCCAGCCCCACCCAGGCCAGGAAGGCCACCACGGAAATGTGCTGGAAGATGTTCCGGTCGGACAGGTCGCGGGGCGGCCCCATGACCATCCGCACGATCCGCTCGGCGGGCGTGGGGCTCTCCGGCGCGGGCGGGCCTTCAGGGCCCATCGTGTCGGGCGGCAAATTGTCCATGCCCGGAACCTCGCAATCGACACCGGGAGAGCCCTCGCGGCCGATTCCGCCAGGTTCTCTCTTTCGACGCCTGCCCAGTTAGCTGATGGGCTCGGGCCGAAAGAGTTGCCCTACGCCTCGTGGCGATTCGCCCCAGACACACGGGGTCCTCCGCTCCTGCATTCTAAGGATTCGGCGATTGGGGAGACTCTATCCCGGCGCGGCCGGGCGGTCAAGTTGCGGCTCATCGCCGCGCGCCCACCGGCGCGTCGCCGGCGCCGCCGGGGCGATATAGCTGACCAACTGACGCGGACTCGATAATGGGGACATCAGTGAATGATGATCATGAACTCGGCGGAATCAGCCGCGCGGCGTCAAAATCATCAGGCAGCATAAATCACCTGGCGGGTTTTGAAAATCTGGCGGCGACGGAAGGGATTCTCTATCGCTGTCTGTTCGACCAGATCCACGTGGCGGCCGAAAAGCGTTTTCAGCTCGTCAATCATGTCCACCCAATCAAACAAGTCCCACGGTGCGCCTTCTTCCAGCAGGACCAGCACGTCCACGTCGCTGTCGGAGCGGAAGTCCGCGCGCAAAATGGAGCCGAACAGGGAAAACTCCCTGATCTTCCACTTGCGGCAGAACGACGCGATCTGCTCCCTCGGGATTTCGAGTGCCTCGATGCCCATGGGCGAATAGTAACGGACACGCGCATTTTCGTCAAAGCCAGATTCCGCCTTTCACGCCGCGCGCATCTCCTCGAACAGCGGCGTGCGTTCTTCGCGGACGCACTGGAGGGCGTACAGGAACATGGCCGCCGACCAGCTTTGCCAGTCGTGCCCGCCGGCCTGGCCGGTCTGGGCCTGGAGGTACTCGTTGAAGCCGAACTCCAGCTCCGCCGAGCGTGCCGGCCGGAGGGCCCGGGCCAGCGCCATCAGCCGCTCGCGCGCCAGCTCCTGCCGCCCGACGGCCACGCACGCCGCCACGTAGAAGCCGCAGGCAAACGGCCAGATGCCGCCGTTGTGGTAGCGGCCCGGCGGGTTGTGCTGCTCGTACCGGCTGGACCATTCCGGGTCGGTCGGCTGGATATACGGGAAGAACACCGGCGGCAGGTCCCCCACCAGGTCGCCGGAGCGGCGCAGGCCCTCGCACTCCTCCTCGACCCAGTCGATGATGGCCCGCGCCCGCGTCGCGGGGGCCAAGCCCGTCAGTACGGCCAGGCTGTTGCCCACCAGGTCGAAACGCGTGCTGGAGTACAGCTTGAACGACCACAGCGCATAATAGGGGACATACATTACGGCCAGGCCCTCCTTCACGTGCCGGGGCTGAGCGTTTTCCGTGATCGTGTGCCGCTGCATCAGCCGGGCCAGTTGCTCGGCGCGCTCGTGCTGGGCGAACAGCCGCAGGTACGCGTACACCAGCGTGTTGACGTACAGCCCATAGCCCAGCACCCACTGCTCATCGCGCCAGTCGGTGGTGGGAAGCTGCGAGACCATCACCTCATCCTCCGGGCTCTGGTAGCTCATCCACGTCAGGGCGGCGCGGGCGGCCTTGTCGAGGAAGCTTTTCTTGCCCATCGCCCGGCGGTACATGCCCAGCAGCATGAGGAACAGCGGCGTGGTGTCGCTGGCGCCGCGATCGTTGGGGTCGTGCACCAGCGAGGGAATGTGCCCGCGCGGGGAGCGATGGGCCGCCAGCGTCGAAAGCACCTTGCGGAGCGTCGAGATCAGCACGCGGTCCGACGTGGCCAGGGCCGCCAGCCCGCAGATCAACAGGTCGCGGGTATAGGGCTCGGGGTACCCCCAGCCGGCCGCGCGGGGCAGCCCGCCGCAGGGCCCGCGCCGGTTGTGCAGCAGCACCTTGCGCGCCAGCGCGGCGGTACGCTCGATGAATTCCTCGTCAAATTCCGCCATGTCACGCGATCTTCAGCCGGCTCGACACGATCTCCACAAACCGCCGCGCCACCACGCGGTAATCGAAGCGATCGACCACGTGGGCACGGCCCGCCGCACCCATCCGCCGCCGCAGCTTCTCATCGGTCATCAGGTCCATCAGGTAATTGGCGATGTCATGCACGCTGGCGCGGTAATCCGCCGTGCGCGGCCGCTTGAACACCACGTGCCGGGCGGGGTCGCCGTCGCCCTCGCCGTTCAAAACGGTCTCGCGCACGCGCACCTCCTGGGCCACGTGGGCCAAAAAGGCCGTCTGCTTGTGCACCATCGTGTCCAGCATGCCCATGGCGCGAATGCCGATCACCGGCTTGCCGCAGGCGTTGGCCTCCACCTGGGCCATGCCGAAACCCTCCAGCCGCGAGGGCGCGGCGTAGATGTCGCAGGCGGCCATCAGGTACGGCATGAAGTTGCGGCTGATGCGGCTGGTCGTATACACCACGTTCTTCTCGATGCCCAGGTGCGTGGCCAGTTGCAGATCCTCGAGATTCTGCCGCTCCGTCCGCGGCTGCGGCCACACCTTGCAGACGTACTTCCACGGCGGGGCCTTGTGGTCGATCAGCGCCAGCGCCTGCATCACCTCCTGGGCGCCCTTGCTGGCGGCGTCGCCGCCGATGGTGAGGATCATGATCTGGTCCTCGCCGATGCCCAGGCTCTCGCGCACGGCTCTAACGCGCGGATCGCCGCGGTCGCGCGGGGCGAAGGCATCCGTGTCGCAGCCGACGGGCAGCACTTCAATCTGCGCATCATCCAGCCCATCGCGGGCATACACCTCGCGCACCCACTGCGAGGTGACCAGGATCAGCGGCAAGTCGCCCAGGGCCTCGCGGAAGCCGGCCACGTACCCATCGGCCACGAACCACGGCACCGCCCGCACGCCGTAGCGCTGCGGGTGGAGCACCAGGTGCGGCGTATGTCCCCAATAGCCCACACCCACCACCACGTCGGGTCCGAAGGAGCGGTAGTACCACTCCTTTTCCTGGGCCGAATCGTACGGGGCCGGCCGGGCCTCCACGCCCGCCTCACACAGCCCCCGGTACAGCAAGTCGCCCTGGGTCGCCAGGCCCCCGGGCGCCGGCGGATAATCGTACAGCACCAGCACTTTCATGGCTCGACTACCTCAAAAGAGGCTTGCCGGATCTCCCGGCGGCAACGCCGGCCGCAGTGGCAAAACTCTCGGGCGAACTGCAGGCCCGCACTTCGAACGAATCCTCGGCAAAGCCGTAAAGTTCGCGAACGATCCGCCGCTTGGCGGCCAACTCCTGGGCGCTGAGCCTCAGCCGCCGGTTGGCCGTTTCCAGAGGCGTGCATTGCCCATCCGACCGGCACTGCACGGCGAAAGTCCACAGCCGCCGACAGGCCAGTTCGCCCCGCCGCACCAGCCGAACCACCTCGGCATGAACCTGCCGATGCCGCGGGTGGCCGTACTCGCCGTTGGCGCCATGCGTGAGGCACAAATCCCACCGCCGGCCGGCGGCGAGGCGGCGGATCAAGGGGGCGATATCGCGCGGCCCATCCAGCTCGGCCAGAGGGTTGCCATCGTCGAGGTCCTCCATAATGCCCTCTACTCCCAGCCGGCCGCACACCCGCCCAAACCGCGGCGCTCGATCCGGATCGCCGGCCCGGCAGAGGCTCAGGATCAGCCACCGCCACCGGGGCCGCCGCAGCAACAGGCCGCCGCACCAGATCACTTCATCATCCGGATGCGCCACGATGACCAGCGCGTCCATAGCCTTACTTCCTTGGAGAATTCTATTGCGCTGGATGGTGGCACAGGCTTTCTAGCCTGTGGCCCGCGCTGGAAAAACACAGGCTAAAAGCCTGTGCCACCTGGAAGGCCGCCAACTGCGGAAATTCCGCAGTTGCCCAGGCATTCGACCCCGCCGACTGAGGAAATTCCTCAGTTGCCTGGGCCTCCGACATAACCAACCGCGGAAATTCCACAGTTGCCCAGAATCCGATCCACTGAGGAAATTCCTCAGTTGCGGGTGCCGAAAACCAACTGAGGAAAGCATGTGTAAGTATTTCACTGCAAGCTACTTACTTCAAGGGTCTGGCCGGGAAACCCTGAGCCACCGGGAATTTACCGATTTCTGGTGTCTGGCCTTCTTCAATTGTCAATTCGGCTGTCGCGGCAGTCATTGGCTGCCGCGCACAGGGTCCTCATCGACCTACTTCGTTCATTGCCGGATACTGCCTATACGCTGCAACACTGATGTTATGTACCATGGCTAGTATACCATGATATTGCCGCCTGTCAAGCTCTTTTTTTCCCATACGGCGTCTTCTTTCCAACGACTCCCCGCCGGCCAGAAATATAGTGCACGAGTTAGCAGATTCGTCTGGATGCCAGTGGGCCTGTAAGCCAGTGGCTTGGGGCAGTTATTGACAGACGACCGCCCGTTGGTTAGTGTTCCAAGTCGGCATGGCTAAGATGGCGGTACGATGGCTGGCACTCGCTGTTTTCGCCCTTCAGGCGACGGGCGCGTTTTGGTTCGTTCACCTCGCGGAATGCACCGAATCGCAAGGCGATTGCTGCTGCCGTGAGGGGGGCCATGAGTGTGATGCCAGCCCGCTTGCCCAGGCGGATGTGCATCCCAACTCGGGACATCCCGCCCGCCCAGGCGAGCCGGTTCACCAACATCACGATCCCGACAAATGCAACGTTTGCCAATCGTTTCTGGCCTTGGCGGCGACTGCAACCGTGGTGTCAGCGCCGCCGGCTATCGATCACGTCGCCACTGTCCAGCCGTTGGCCTCGGATCAACCTGTTGTCAGCGCCCATCTGAACTCTTTGGCCGCCCGGGCACCACCTTTGGCCGCTCTCTAAACCGTTCGTAGCTGGTTCCCTGCGCTTCCGGCGACACTTCATCCCCACCGGCGTGCGCAGCGGCTCAACAGACTCTTTCCAGAACGGAGCTACAGGTGAGAATATTAGCACGTTTATTGCTCTGCCTGGCCATTTTGCCGGGGCTGCCGGCGCTGGCCCAATCCGCACCATCACAAGATGGCGATGTCGCGGCCTTGAGGAAGGAAGTGCAGGAACTGCGGCAGCAACTCGAACAGCAGCAGCGCGAGCATGATGCTCAAATGAGCGAGTTGCGGCAACGAATGTCAGCACAAACCCCCGCCACCATGCCCGCCACGTCGCAGCCGGCCGCTGGGGCCGCAGCGCCGGCCCAGGGGGCATCACAACCCGCTGCAACGGCCTCATCGCCGGCGGATGAACTGCAAGCGGCGATTCGGCAGGCCCAGTCGCCGACCGCCCCAGCGGCCACGAGCCAGCCGGGCGCTGCCGAGGGCAATTGGCTTTCGACCGATTGGCTGTCGTTCTCCCAGCCACCCGCCCCGGTACAGAGTTTTAATCCGGATATCAGCTTGGTGGGCGATTTTCAGGGCCGACACGACAGCGATGTCGGCGGCTTTCTCAGCGACAACCGCATCGTGCGCGAGTTGGAGCTGGGCATCTCCGGCAACATCGATCCCTACGCCCGCGTGGTCAGCATCTTCAGCGTCCATCCCAAGCCAGACCCGGACTCCGGCTACGATATCGATGTTGAGGAGGCGTATGTCGAGTCGCTGTCCAGCATCGACGGATTCGGCGGCAAGGTGGGCAAGTTCCGCCTGGACTTCGGCAAGATCAACGAATTGCACCAGCACGCGCTGCCCTGGCCGGAGTATCCCCTGGTCATTCAGAGCTTCTTTGGCGAAGAGGGCGTGGCGGCCGAGGGTGCCAGTGTTTCCTGGCTGGCGCCGACCGATCAGTTCATTGAGTTGACCTCTCAGTCGGTTGCCAAGAGCAAAGACAGTCTTCTGGCGGGCGATGACTCGGACAGTTTCGTCCAGTTGCTGCACTTGAAGACGTTCAACGACCTGAGCACCAATTCCACCCTGGAATGGGGCCTGTCCGGGGCGGTGATGCCTACCTCCGACACGCCCGGCACGGCCAGCGACGCCGTCGAGGGCATGGACCTCACCTACAAGTGGCGTCCGACAAAGGAAGGGCTATATCAGTCATTCAAGTGGATCAACGAGCTATTGACCTCGCAACGGCAGGTCGATGGCCGGCACGTCTGCGCTTGGGGCGGCTACAGCGCGCCGGAGTACCAGTTCGCCCGGCAGTGGGCGGCGGGGTTGCGCTACGACTACACCCAGGATCCCACGGACTCCAGCAGGAATACCCAGGCCATCGGCGCCTACCTGACCTTCGCCCAAAGCGAGTTCCTCTACTGGCGACTGGGGTATCAGTTCAGCCACCGCAACTTCCTGGTGCACAACTCCGAGGATGACCACACGATCTTCCTGCAACTGGATTTCAGCCTGGGTCCGCACCCAGCGCACAAGTACTAGGAACAGACTCCTGGCGTATTAACGAAAGGTGAACACGCATGAATACGTCTTTCAAGATAGCCGCTGCCGCGTCGGTCCTGGGTTTGTGGCTGCTTGCCGACATCAGCCGGGCCGCCGAACCGTTGACGGTCGTGACCACGACGCCGACTTTGAAGTCGCTCGTCGAGGCCGTCGGCGGCGACAAGGTGAAAGTCGCCAGCATCGGCGCGGGCGATGAGGACCCGCATTTCATCCAGGCCAAGCCCAGTTTCATGGTCCTGGCGCGGAAGGCCGACCTGTGGGTTCGCGTCGGCATGGAACTGGAGATCGGGTACGAGGGGCTGATCCTCGATGGCTCACGCAATGGGAAGATTCGCGTCGGCCAGCCGGGGCACCTGGACGTCTCCGAGAAAGTCATCAAGCTGGAGGTGCCGACCGGCAAGGTCACCCGCGACATGGGCGATGTGCACCCATTGGGCAATCCCCATTACTGGCTGGACCCGCTGAACGGCCGCATCATGGCCAGGGAAATCGCGGATCGGCTGGCTCAGCTCGACCCGAATGATGCAGCCGCGTTTGCGCAAAACTACAAAGCGTTTGAAAAGGCCTTGGATGAGCGCATGTTCGGGCCGGAACTCGTGGCCACACTCGGCGGGGACAAGCTGTGGGCCCTCCAGTTGAGGCACCAGTTGCTCCCCTACCTCGACGAAAGCAAGCTTCGCGGCAAACTGGGCGGCTGGCAGGCGGCAATGCTGCCCCTGGCAGGCCAGAGCATCATCACGCAGCACAAGAGCTGGGGCTACTTCACCAATCGGTTCGGTCTGTCCGTCGCCGGCGAACTGGAGCCCAAGCCGGGCATTCCGCCCACGGCGGCCCATCTGGCCGAAACCATCGAGTTGATCAAGAGAAACGGCATCAAGGTCATCCTGCTGGAGCCCTTCTACGAGCGCAAGGCGGCCGACAACGTCAGACAGAAGACCGGGGCCAAGGTCGTCGTGTGCGCCAGCGCCGTGGGCGGACAGAAGGAAGCGACCGATTATCTGGCCTTGATGGATCTGATCGTGAACAAGTTGAGTGATGCCCTGGGCGCGCCGGCGGCCAGAGCCACGGCCTCGCAAGCGACATTGAGGTGACCGATGCACAACGCCGCCAACGAGCCCATCATCGTGTGCGATCACGTCAGCGTGGCCTACGGCCGCGAGGAGGTGATCCATGATGCTTGCCTTTCCATTCCGCCGGGCAGCTTCCTGCCGTTTGTCGGCCCTAATGGCGCGGGCAAGACGACGCTGCTCCGCGCTATCCTGGGGCTGCTCAAGCCCCGCCACGGGCGTATCCTCACGCCCTTTCACCGCCGTCGGCCGGGATATGTCCCGCAGCAAAAGTCCATCGACCGGCTGTACCCCGTTTCGACCCGGCAGATCGTAACCATGGGTTTGTATCCCCAGGTGGGCTGGTGGCGAAGGATTTCGCGCGCGCAAAAAGAGGCCGTGCAGCGGGCACTGGAGGAACTCAACCTGGCCGAGCATGCCGCCAAGACGTTCGGCGAACTTTCTGGCGGCATGCGCCAGAAGGCGTTTATCGCCCGCGCCGTGGTCGGCCAGGCGGATGTCTTCATCATGGATGAGCCCACATCCGAGCTGGATGAACAGTCGGAAAAGGACCTGCTGGGCCATCTACACCGCCTCAGCAAGGAACAGGGCAAGACAGTCCTGCTGGCACACCACGGCCTAAACCACATCTGCGACATGGCCCCGCTCCTGTGCGTCTTCAATCACGGCCACGTCAGCATGGTTAAGACGGAAGAGGTCCGTGCTTCGCGAGGTAATGCGCATGCTTGAAAAATGTTGCACACTATTCTCCCTCTTTCCCCAGGCGCTCCTGGCGGGGGTCATCATTGCCGCGGTCTGTTCCCTGCTGGGCGTGTTCGTCATTCTAAAGCGCGTGGTTTTCATTGGGATCATGCTGTCGGAAGTGGCCGCCTGCGGCATTGCGGCCGGCATGGTCCTGGGCATCCACCCGTACCTCGGCGCGGGCATCCTGACGCTGGTGGCGGTGGCCTTGCTGGCCCAATCCTTCGAGCTGGAACGCATCCCTCGCGATGCTATCCTCGGCGTAATCTTCGTTTTGGCATCGGCGCTGAGCATTCTTCTGGTGTCCAAGAGCGGCTTTGGACTTGAGGAGGTCAAGAGCCTCCTGTACGGCGACCTGATTTTGACCACGAATAAGGACCTGAACATCATCGTGGCCACCCTGGCGCCCGTGCTGGTCTGGCTGATCGTGACCCTTCGGCCGACGCTGTACACATTCCTAGACCGCGAGGCGGCCAAGCTCCTGGGGGTGCGGGTGAACCTGTGGGAGTTTGGCTATTTCTTCGCGCTGGGCCTGGCCGTCTCGGCCGCCTCCAAGGTCGCCGGGGCCATGCTGGTTTTCTGCTATCTTGTGGTCGCCCCGGCCGCGGCCCTGGTGCTCAGCCGCAGGCTTTGGCTGGTGATGTGTGCGGCGGCTTTCATCGCCATCGCCTGCACTTTGCTGGGGCTCTACGAATCCATCGCTCAGGACCTGCCCACCAATCAAACCATCGCCGTGATGACCTGCGGCGGTTTCGTCCTGGTCCTGCTGGTAAAGGCGGCCCAATGGCTGATTTCGAAATCATTCCTTCTTAGCCGAACCAGACGGGGTTAAGATTCACGGACCGCGCAAGGGAAACAAGGAGTCCCTCGCGGCTGAAACGGAGACCCACGATGCGTGTCCGGGCGGGAATCAAAGAGGTCCTGTGGATGGCGGCCGGGGCGCTCCTGTTGGCGCTTCTGGCCCTGGTGGCCCACTATGTGCAGGGCGGCAGTAAACCGGCCGGGCAAGCGGCCCGCAAGGCCCACGAACTGGGGCTGGTGACCCGCATGCAACTGGGTCTGACCTCGGCCGCCGAGGCGGAAAAGAGCGCCGTGCTGGCGACCACGGATGAAGAGTCGCAGAAACTGGCCGACCAGGCCCGCGCGGACACGGCCGCCGTGGATCGCCTGCGAGGGGAACTGGAGGCACTTCTGGCTCAGACGGGCACGCCGGAGGAGAAGAACCTGCTGGGGCAATTCACGGAGTCGTTTGCCGAGTTCCAGCGGATCGACAAGGACCTGCTGGCGCTGGCCGTCCAGAACACCAACGTCAAGGCCTCCGGCCTGGCCTTCGGGCCGGCGGCGGCGGCCGCGGGGCAGATGGATGCCGCCCTGGCGCACCTGGCCGGCCAAAATGCCAACGCCCTGCCGCTGGCCGATCAGGCACGGATCGCCGCCTGGCGGCTATTGAGCTTGATCCCGCCGCACATCGCGGAGGAAAGCGACCAGAAGATGCATGAGATGGAAGCGCGCATGGCCCAGGAAGACAAGCAGGTCCGCCAGGCGCTGGATGGGCTGGCCGCGATGCCGGGTCTGGCGGACAGTGCCGACCTCAAAACCGCCATCGCCAGCTACGACCAGTTCTCGCAGCTTAAAGCGCAGATTCTGAAGCTCTCGCGCGAGAACAGCAACGTCCGCTCGGCCTCGCTGTCGCTCAACCAGAAGCGCAAGGTGATGGGCCTGTGCCAGGCGGCGCTGACCGCGCTGCACGAGGCCATCGCGGCCCAGCCGGCCGGGGTGCATTACGACGTGAAGGCACGCTAGCCAGGTCTGCGCGCCGGAAGTTGGAAGGAGGTGGCATGCCCTCACGCCGAAGGCGAAGCCGCAGGCGAAGCCGCAGGCGGGTGGGCATGTGGTTGCACCGCGGGCCGCACGTCCATGCCCACCCGTCCGGGGCTTTCGCCCCATCCGTGAGGGCATGCCACCCGGCAACCATGTTGTAGGGCATAAGGCCCTTGATTCTGATAAGCTTCTTGCTCGGGTGCCTTCAAGGAGTTGCGCAGTGGATGCGGTGTATCTGGGAATCGGTGTAGCGTTTTTCGCCGCGGCTTGGGGTTTTGTGCTGACCCTGGACCGCTTGCAGGAGGCTAGACCGTCATGATGTGGGCGTACATCCTGAGCGGCATCCTGGCGGCTGGCCTGATGGTGTATCTGCTGGCGGCGCTGCTGCGGCCGGAGAAATTCTGATGGGGCTGGAGATCGTCCAGATCGTGATCTTCCTGGCGGCAGTGCTGCTGGCGGCCAAGCCGCTGGGCAGTTACATGGCCCGCGTGTACGAGGGGAGGCCCTGCGGCCTGGACCGCGTGGGCGGGCCGCTGGAGCGGCTGATCTACCGCATCGGCGGCATCAACCCCACCAGCGAAATGAGCTGGCAGCGATACGCCATCTCGGCCCTGGCGTTCGGCCTGGCGGGATTTGTCCTGCTGTACGGGCTCATGCGGCTGCAGGGCCTGCTGCCGGGCAACCCCGAGCACATGACCGCCGTCGCGCCCGACCTGGCGTTTAACACCGCCACGAGTTTCATCACCAACACCAACTGGCAGGCCTATGGCGGCGAGACCACCATGAGCCATCTGACGCAGATGGCGGGCCTGGCGGTGCAGAATTTCCTCTCCGCGGCGGCCGGCCTGGCCGTGATGGCGGCCCTGGTGCGCGGTTTTGCGCGCAAGACCTGCGCGACGATCGGCAATTTCTGGGTGGATGTGACGCGCACCACGCTGTACATCCTGATGCCCCTGTCGATCATCCTGGCCCTGGTGCTCGTGTCGCAGGGTGTGGCGCAGACGCTGGGCGCGTTTCCCCGCACCGCTTTAGTCGAGCCGACCAAGGATGCCAACGGCGTGGCGGTCGACCAGCAGACCATCGCCGTGGGGCCGATGGCCTCGCAGGAGGCGATTAAGGAGCTGGGCACCAACGGCGGCGGGTTTTTTAACGCCAACTCCGCCCACCCGCTGGAGAACCCAACCCCGCTCTCCAACTTCCTGGAGATGCTGGCGATTCTGCTGCTGCCGGCGGCGGCGTGCCACATGTTCGGCAAGATGGTGGGCGACCGCCGCCAGGGCTGGGCCCTGCTGGCGGCCATGCTGGTGATGTACGTGGGCCTTTTCACCCTGTGCTGGCTGTCCGAGCGCGGCGGCACGCCGCAACTGGCGGGGGCCGGGGCGGATATCCGCCCTTCGGCCCTGCAGGCCGGCGGGAACATGGAAGGCAAGGAGGTCCGCTTCGGCATCGTCAGCTCGGCCCTCTTCGCGACGGCCGCCACGGGCACCTCGTGCGGGGCGGTCAATTCGATGCACGACTCGTACACGCCGCTGGGGGGCCTGGCGCCGATGTGGCTGATGCAGTTGGGCGAGGTGGTCTTCGGCGGCGTGGGCTCGGGACTGTACGGGATGCTCATCTTCGCCATCGTGACGGTTTTCATCGCCGGATTGATGGTCGGCCGCACGCCGGAATACCTGGGCAAGAAGATCGAGATCTTCGAGATGAAGATGGCCTCGCTGGTGGTGCTGGTGCCGGTGCTGGTGGCGCTGATCGGCACGGCCATTGCCGTGGTGACGGCCGCCGGCCGCGCGGGGGCGGCCAACCCCGGGCCGCACGGGTTCAGCGAGATTCTCTACGCCTACTCCTCCACCGCCAACAATAACGGCAGCGCCTTTGCCGGCATCAACGCCAACACGGTCTTCTACAACGTCTCGACCGGCCTGGCGATGCTCATGGGCCGGTTCCTGTTCAAGATTCCCGTGCTGGCCATCGCCGGCGCGCTGGCGGCCAAGAAGTCGATCCCCGTCTCTCCCGGCACGCTGACGACCCACGGGCCGCTGTTCGTTTCGCTGCTGGTGGCCGTGGTGCTGATCGTCGGGGCGCTGAGTTTTGTGCCGGCCCTGGCCCTGGGGCCGATTGTCGAACATTTGATGATGATTGGCAGATAACTATGAGTGATAATGCAAAAAAAACCAAGTTGTTCGACTGGGCAATAGTCCGGCCTGCTATCCTGGATTCGTTTTGCAAGCTCAGTCCACGCAGACAATTCCGCAATCCCGTGATGTTCGTGGTGCTCGTCGGCAGCATCCTGACAAGCTTATTGTTTGTTCAGGCACTTCTTGGAAAAGGAGAGGCCGGGCCGTGGTTTATTTTGGGTATTTCGTTTTGGTTATGGTTTACGGTGTTGTTTGCCAATTTCGCCGAGGCAATGGCCGAGGGACACGGCAGGGCACAGGCGGACAGTTTAAGAAAGGCCCGCAAGGACCTCGTTGCGAAAAAACTCACCTCTCCAAAACACGGCGCTTCATACGAGTCGATACTGGCGTCGCTGCTGGAGATTGGCGACGTGGTCCTCGTTGAAGCGGGCGACTTTATTCCAATCGACGGAGAGGTTATCGAAGGTGTGGCCTCGGTGGATGAAAGCGCAGTCACAGGTGAAAGCGCGCCGGTAATCCGCGAAAGCGGCGGGGACAGGTCGGCGGTTACAGGAGGGACACGCATTATCTCGGACTGGTTAGTCATTCGTGTTACCGCCGAATCTGGCAATACATTCCTCGACCGTATGATAGCGATGGTAGAAGGCGCAAAACGTCAAAAGACGCCCAATGAAATCGCCCTTACGATTTTACTGGCGGCACTGACGATTGTTTTCTTAGTAGTTTGCGCGACCTTGCTTCCTTTTTCGTATTACAGTGTTCTGCAAGCGCATCAGGGCGGGGTTGTAACGATTACCGTGCTGGTGGCGTTGCTGGTTTGCCTTGCGCCGACAACTATAGGGGCATTGCTTTCGGCAATAGGAATAGCAGGGATGAGCCGGCTAAGTCAGGCCAATGTTGTGGCTATGTCGGGCCGGGCGGTAGAGGCGGCGGGCGACGTGGATGTGCTGCTGTTGGACAAGACCGGAACTATTACGTTAGGTAATCGCCAGGCAACGGAATTTATCGCCGCGGACGGTGTGTCGATGGAGGATTTGGCCGACGCCGCCCAGCTTGCCTCGCTGGCGGATGAAACTCCGGAGGGCAGGAGTATTGTTGTGCTCGCAAAGCAGCAATACAACCTGCGGGGAAGGGACATAGAGAAACTTGGCGCCAAATTTATCCCTTTTTCCGCCCAGACGCGAATGAGCGGTGTGGACCTCGACAACAGGCATATTCGCAAGGGTGCGGTGGATGCGATTGAGCAATTTGTCAAAAGCAGGGGCGGAGTGATTCCGGACAAAGTCCGGTTGGCCAGCCAGAATGTTGCTAAAAATGGAGGCACGCCTTTGGTAGTGGCTGACGGCGCCAAGGCGTTAGGAGTAATTCATCTCAAAGACATTGTCAAAGGCGGCATCAAGGAACG
>PMYD01000090.1 GCA_003171335.1 Phycisphaerales bacterium | reverse complement strand
CCGAAGGGCCGGGTGAGGGTGTCGCGCAAAGAGCAGATCTGTGGCCGGCCCAGCCGCGTGGCATTTCCGCCGGGCGCTACCTGCGGTCAGCGCCCCGATCGTTCCTGGCCCTGAGCGTCCGGCCGGTCGGACGCTTCCTCGGGATCGGTTCTCGTGTTCGTGCTCCGGCTGCACGTTGGCCGCCTCAGGTGGTCACGCGCTGCTCGCCGAGCTTGTCGAGTGTGTTGATGGCTCCGGCATCACCCTTGCTGGCCTGCTGGCGGAGGTGGCTGGTGGCCTGCGCGTACTGCTCGCGCGCTTCCTGGTACCCGCTGCAGGCGGCCTTCTTCAGCACGGCCAGGGCATCGGCCGAGCCGAAGGACCGGAGCGTCTCGGCGGCTTCGGCGCGAACCTGGTGATCCGGGTCGCGCAGGGCATCGGCGAGGCCGTCGCGCACGAATTTGCGGTCGGCCGTGGGGACCTCGCGAATATCCACCGCCGCCTCGCGCCGAACCTCCGCGTCGGAGGCCTTCAGGTCGACGCACAGCTTGCGGAGCTGGCGCGTCGTCGGGTCCATGGCCTCCTGGTTCTTGCTTTGCCAGGGCATGCACTGGCAGCCGGCGAACATCAGCACGGCCAGGCTGGATAGACAGAGAACTTTGAACCGATACATGGCAACTCTCCTGTGCACATGGCCTCGCGCTGCCCCCGCCGTCCGCGGGCAACTTCCGGCCTGTCCGAAGTACCCCTGCATGCACGAATTGACGACGGTCGAGTCGTCGCCGCCGCCCCGGGCGGCGCTTCCGCACTCAACCCATTCTATGCACGTGCCCGGCGGCCCCACTTGAGCGGATAAAAAAAGGTGCCAGTATCCCGATGCCGTGGCGGCGGCAGGAGTTTAAGCTGGTGTGGGTGCCGTGGAGGATTTCACACGAAGGCACGTGCCGACCGCCCCCGGCCGACCGCTCCGGACTGCTGGGTTCTTAACCCCGGCAGGGGTTGAATAGCTCCAGCCCAGGGTTGCCGAGCAGGGCGAGGCTACCCTGGGTGGCGTCAACGCAAGTTCCTACCCCGGCAGGGGTTGAATAGCACAACGACGGGCAGAATTGTTCGGGACGCAGGTATTCAACCCCTGCCGGGGTAGGGGGGATAATTGCGTCCGGTTCCCCCGGGTAGGCTCGTCCGCTTCGCGGTCTTCGCCAACTCGGGGCTGGAGCTGTTTCAACCCCTCCGGGGTTGAAGCCCAAGAAGGCATTGTCCGCAGGCTTCGCCGGAGCATTTGCCCGGTCACCTGCTTGACCTTCATGCGAAATCCTCCGTGGCTGCGATGTTTGCAGCCACGCGTCTCCCGCGCAACGAGTCACCCGGCTCGGGCGTGGTTGCAGGTCGGCGAAACCACCGCCCCGGCGAAGGGAAATGAGGCCCCTATTCGGCGGGCGGGCCCATGAGCCGTTCCACGGCCGCCTCGGCGTGCCGGCGGACCTCGCCATCCGGATCGGCCAGGAGCTGATCGAGCGCCTGCTGGAGCACTGGGCCCAGCCGATGGGCGGCCTGGGACTGGCGGGTGAAGCCCGCGGCGGCCTTGGCCAGGGCGAAGGCGGACAGCCGGCGCAGCTCGCTGTCGGGGGCGCGTGCGGCCGCCAGCAGCAGGTCCACCGCCGCCGCGCTGGCCAGTTCGCCCGCCAGCCAGATGGCCCGGCTGCGGCGCTTGGGGGCGCCATCGGCGAAGAGGGTTTGCAGGCGGCCGGCGATCTGCTCGGGATGAAACAGCCGCAGACCCAGCACGGCGGCCCGCGCTGAATCGCGATCGCCCGCGATGGCCGTCTCCAGCAGGGCCGAAAGGCTCTGCTCGCCCTGGGCCGCCGGATCAGGAGTCCGCGGCGATTCGGGGTATTCGTCCGACGAGGATGCGAAGGCTGCCTGTGCCCGCGGCGACTTGCGCGTTCCAGCCGCGCTGGCGGCGTCGGGCGCCAATGCCGGGCCGGCCGCGCCCGCGACGCCCGCTGCCTCTGCCGCGTCCGCCTCGTCGGCCGCATCTTCTTGCGCGAAATTCTTCGCCGCCGCGGCCTTGGCCGGCCGGCTGTCGGTGGAGGCACGGAGAGTCTCCAGCTTGGCGCGGCCCGCCGGCGTGAGCTGAAGCACGGGGTAGCGGTCGCTGAGGTCCTGGCGGAGCAGACCCTGGGCGATCACGTTCTGGATGATCTGGCGGACTTCCTTCTGGCCCAGCGTGGTCAGGCCGTACACGTCGAGCCGATTGGCACGGGCGTCGGCGACCCACTGAGCCTTCGAACCGGTGAGCACCTCCGCGATGCGGCCGATGCCGCCGGCCGGCGAAAGCTGCTCCACGCACCGCAGGGCGCCGATCACGACGCGCTGCGGGTCGCTGGGCCTCGCCGAGACAATCGCCTGCGCCGCCCGGCTCGGTGCGGCGGCCGCGCCCAGGGCGGCGGGGTTGATCGACTCGGCCGCCTGGCTGCCGCGCTCGGTGAGCGCCAGCACCGGCCGGTCGAAGGGGCCTTCCTGGCAGAGGTAGCCTTCGTTGATGAGCTGCGAAATCACCGACTTGACCTGGTCCTGCGTGCCGGCGGCCTTGCCGTAAGCGGGATTGCGGTCCAGCTTCCACTGGCGAAGCTGGGTGTCGCGCGAGCCGGTCACCACCTGGGCCGTTTTCTGCACGCCCAGCGGGAAGCGCAGGTTTTTGAGGCACACGAGCACCGCCGGGGCGATGGCGGGCTGCTGGGCCAGAATGCCGTCGGCGCCGCTTTGACCGCGACCGCCGCTGTCCGCCTGGCAGTTGTCGCACGTGGAGCAATTCTGGCGGCCCTGCTCGCCGAAGTAGCGCAGGATGATGTCGCGCCGGCACGAGCGGCTGTGGATGTACTCCTCCATCGCCGCCAGCTTCTCCTCCTCGGCGCTGCGGAGCAGGTCCTGGCGGGCCCAGTCGATCTTCGCCTGGTCGAAGGGTGGGGCCTGGTCCATCAGTTTTTCGACGCCGCGGCCGCGAAACGGCGGGTCGTACCGCAGGTGGCCGGCCTCATCCAGCGCCGCCATGGCCCGCTGCACCTGCACGGTGGACAGCGCGGCCGCCCGCGCCAGATGCTCCAGGTTGATCGAGTACGAGCCAGCGGTTTCCAGGTCCACCGCCTCGGCCATAGCCTCAAACACCGCGCGCTGCACCTTGCCGCGAATGTCCTTGAGCACCACGACGCCCGGTTTTTCCAGGTGCACGGTGGCCGAGGCCTCGCCGGTGAGCCCGCGGGCGATGCCGGCCTCATCCAGCAGGCGCAGGCACGTGCCGACCTGGCCCTCGCGCACCTCCTCGCCGGCCAGCTCGGCGATCTCGGCGTGCGTCTTCAGGATGGGATTGCCCTTCAGCTCGTACAGGGCGTGCATCACCGCTTCCACCTGCTCGCGCTGCGGGTAGTTCAGGTCGATGAAGAACTCCCGCAGCGAGCGGTCGCCGGCGTTATACAGCAGCAGGCACTGGGACGGCTGGCCATCGCGGCCGGCCCGGCCGATCTCCTGGTAGTACTGCTCCAGCGAGCCGGGCAGGTGGTAGTGCAGCACGAAGCGGATGTCGCTCTTGTCGACGCCCATGCCGAAGGCCACCGTGGCCACGGCCAGGCGGGCCTTGGAGCCCATGAAGGCCTCCTGGGCGCTGGCCCGCCGCTCGCTGTCGAGGCCCGCGTGGTACAGCACGACGCTAGGCTCGACCGCCGCCAGTTGCTCGACCAGCCGCTCGGCCGCCTTGCGCGTGCCCGCGTAGATGATGCCGCAGCCGCGGTTTTCGCGGATGAACTGCTCGATGATGGCCACCTTGTCTCCATCCCCGCCGGTGCGCTGGACGGCCAGCGAAAGGTTCGGCCGGTCGAAGCCGTGCACGTGCACCTGCACCTGTTCAAGGGGCAGGCCCAGCGAATCGATGATATCCTTCTGCACCCGCGGCGTGGCCGTGGCGGTCAGGGCCGTCACTTTCGGTTCGCCCATGAGCTGGCGGGCCTGGCGCAGCCGGCGGTAATCGGGTCGAAAATCGTGGCCCCACTGGCTGATGCAGTGGGCCTCATCGATGGCCAGGCGCGCCACGCGGATGTGGCGGAACATGTTCACGAACGCCGCGCTGCGGAAGCGCTCGGGCGCGACATACAGCAGCCGCACGTGGCCCGCCTGGCACGATTCGATCCGCTGGCGCTGCTCCTGGGCCGACAGGCTGGAGTTGATGAACGTGGCGGCGATGCCGCGCTCGGTGAGGTCGTCCACCTGGTCTTTCATCAGGGCGATCAGCGGCGAGACGACCAGCGTGAGCCCTTCCTCCAGCAGCGCCGGCAATTGGAAGAGCAGACTCTTGCCGCTGCCGGTGGGCATGACGACCAGCAGATTCTCGCCCGCCAGGGCAGCCTCGACGACGGCCTCCTGGCCGGGTCGAAAGGCGGCATGGCCGAACCGCTCGCGCAGCACCGTCCGCGCCTGCTCGAGAGTCGCGGCCGCCGGCCGCGCGGAACCGGCCGGGTCATCACCCTGTGGCATTTGCGAAGTCACGGGCCAAAGCGTACATCCGGCAGACGTGCCGGGTCAACGGCGGCGGGCGCAGGGGCGAAAGTTTCGCCCCTGTTCAACTGAGGAAATTTCCTCACTTGACGGACTCAACTCCGAAAATTTCGGAGTTGAGTGGTAGCTGGCGGCGTCGGACCTACTACCTGTTGTGGTTGCGGAAAGCCAAGCCACAATCACTTCATGACCGTCATGAAGTGAAGTCTCCTGATAAGCTGGGGCAGAGCGAACCGGGGCAATCTTTCTGTCAAGGCGCTTGGCCGTCTCGCTTTCGCAGGATTCCCAGCACGACCGCCAGGACCAGGGTATAGGCCAAGAGGGCGGTCGCCAGGAAGTACAGGATGTGCGAGGCATGCTCGTGGGTTTTTTGCACCAGGTACGGCCGGTCGGTGGTGATGGAGTGGTAATCCTTGTGCGCGCAGTCGAAATAGCCCACGCTGGCAAAGCCCAATAACACGGCCAGGATGAGCCAGGCGGGAAAGGCGCGGCGCAGGAATCTGCCCACGGCCCCCGCGGCGGCGGCGGTCATGGCGCGGGCATGCTCCTTGCGCAGCAGCACGGCCGTCAGCACCGCCAGGGCGACACCGCCGCCGGCGGCGATGAAATACGAGGCCCGGAGATACTGCTCATTGGTCACGATGCCGCCCCAGGACCGAGTACAGGATCGCCAGCACGATGGCGTAGCCCAGCAGGAAGATGGCCAGGGCCCAGAACACCGATTCCAGGCCGTTGGCGACCCACCACACGTATTGCATGGTGGCCCAACTCTTCTGCTCATCCGCGCTGGGCATATGCACCGCGGCAATGCCCGCCAGGGCCGAAAAGAGGAGGATCAACACCAGGCAGCGCGTGTAAAATCCGCGGGCCAGGGCCAGGGTGGAATTGGCGCTCAAAACCCGCCGCATCGGCCCCCACACGATTGCCAGCGCCGCCAGCACCGACACCGCTGCCAGCACGGCAAGCCACAACCAGGCACACCCGAAGCACATGGCTGAGTCTCCTCGCGAGTGAACCAGGGAACACTGGCGCGTTAGGACGTCCAGGTAAACTTACGCTTTAGACCGTTAAACCAGTTCCACTTGTGGGTGAGGTGTTGAAACTGTCCTGCCACTATTCCTGGAGATATCCCAGTTTCTTTTGCAAAAGCGATAAGTTCTGTTTTGGTCTTCAGACATTGAAGGCGAGGATGAAACTGGGGTGGCACAAGAAGGCTGGTGGCGAAAGTGTCAGCGTCCTTTTCTCGCCGATCATCTCTTGTTCCATCGTTGATATACACGTCCTTTCTGCTGTCGTTCAAAATGTGTCCGGCCTCATGGAAGAACGAGAACCAGAACTGATCCTCCCGCTTTCCACGAAGCCCCAGGAGAATCATGGCCTTGGTCGGAGTAAGCCATTTCGATGCGCCGTACCATCTCATTCCCGGCATTTCTGGCACCAGGCACACCGCCACCCCGCACTTGGAGCACTCCTGGCGCATGGCCGGAACAAATTGCCTCGGCGACTGAATTGTCAGGGCCCGGACTCGGCCCAATGCTTTCACGAAGGATGGGCGATCATAAGGCTGGCAGTTACATTCCTGCGATTTCAGTTCACCTAGACGGATCCACGCCGATGTCGGTCCCGGTTGAGATTCAAACGCTTTCGTGCTTCGAGCGGCGATCGCCTGGTCATGCCAATAGGCTTGCCACGCAGATACGCTGCTGACGCCGTAGAAGGCAAGAGCGCTGCGAACGAGGGTGGCCTTGTCCTTTTCGTCCGCCAGGACTTTGCGTTTAATCAACTCCTTTACGGGTATTTCCGCCAGCCAGTCCGCGTCTTCTCGAAGTCTTCCACGCTCTCCCAACCTTGCCTGTTGCTCCCGGAAATAGGCTTCGAGGTTGTTCCACATTCGTGCAGGAACCCCCGTCGCCAACTCCAATTTGCTGGCTGTCTCGAATGTGATCGGTTGCTTCCCTTTGAGGACGCGGCTTATCGTTTGCACAGTCAAACCGGTGCGCAAGGACAGCTCGGTCTGGGCCATTCCCAGCGATTCGAGCACTTCGCGCAGCGTCTCGCCCGGCGGAACGGCGTAATCGGGCTCAAAAACAAGATGCTTATTCGCCATGACCATCGCTTACTCCGGTTCAGTGCGTATCCATTATATCGGTGACCTCAACCTTATCGACGCGCGTCCAATCCACACCGCCATCTGGCTTGCAAGGGACTGGCTCGTTCGCGACAGCAAAGATAAGGCGGAAGGGGTGCACCAGGTCGACAGACAGAAGACCCTTCAGGTTGCCGGTCAACTCGTGGCATCGGGCCGGGGGCAACCGGGATATATCCGAAAGTGTCTCAGCAGCCTTCAATTCCATCAGGCGCTGCTGCAATTTTCTGGCCATCGCCTGACCCCACTCCGCGTTCATCCTGGCCGCACAGCTACAGGCCTTTTGCAGTTTCATCGTTCTGAAGTATATCTCCATATCGTCTGTCAGTCAAGCTTTAATGAACATACTGTGTTAATAATTATCATACCCGTCCAGCGTACTTCGGATGCTCCGGCCTGTCCAGGAAATGCTGCTGGGCCACGTACTGCATGTAATTATCCAGCAGGACGATGGCCGTAAACGCCTCGGCCACCGGCCAGATGCGGGCCACCAGCGTGGGGTCGCGGCGGGTGACGGCGGCGAGCTGGGCGTTTTCATTGGTCAGCTTGTCGATGGTGCGCTGGGGCTTGCCGATGGTGGGGGTGGGCTTGACCGCCAGGCGGATGATGAGGTCCTGGCCGGTGGTCAGGCCGCCGGTGATGCCGCCGGCGTGGTTTGAGGCGAACTTCACCTTGCCGGCCTCGGCGAACATCTGGTCGTTGGCGGCTGAGCCGGTGGCATCCTTGACGGCCAGGCCCATGCCCAGCTCGACCGCCTTGACGCCGCCGATGGACATCATCCGCCCCAGCTCGCCATCCAGCTTGCCGAACACCGGCTCGCCCACGCCGGCGGGCAGGCCCGTGGCGATCACCTCGACCAGACCGCCGGTCGAGTCGCCCTCATCCTTGATGGCGAGGATCTTCTCGACCATGGCGTTGGCGGTTTCCAGGTGCGGGCACAGCAGCAGCGGATGGACGCCGTGCTCCTTTTGAACCTTCTCGACATTCAGCGTTTTCTGTGGCGCCTTTTCCAGCAGGTCCCAGAACTGGGCGAGCACCGCGCACTTTTCCAGAAATCGCATCTCAAAGCTGTACTTGCCGCTGGCGAAAAGCGCGGCGTACACCGGGTCGTGTTCCTTGCGGATCTGGCGATACGCGGCCGCCTGGCGGCGGATCTCTTCCAGCGGCACCTCGGGGCAGCGGATACCCGCCGCCTCCTTCACGTACCCGGTCACCTGGATGCCGTGCTCGGCCAGCACCCGCTTGGCCACGGTGCCGGCGGCCACGATGGTGCACGTGTAGCGGCCGGAGAAGATGCCCGCGCCGATGGCATCATCGTAGATGCCGTACTTGTGGAACGAGGCGTACGAGGCGTGGCCCGGCCGCGGCGTGCGGTTGGTCGTGCGGTATTGCTCGATGTGCACGAACTGCCGGTCGAGGTTGGGGATCAGGATCACCAGCGGCGTGCCGTTGGTGAGGTCCTTCGATTTGACGCCCTCCATCGTGTCGGCCACGTTGAAGCCGCTGTACAGGATGGGGACATCGGGCTCCTTGCGCGGGCTGGCCAGCTCGCCCTGGCCGGGTTTTCGCAAGAGCAGCTCGCTGTAGATCTCCTCCTCGGTGAAGCGCAGACCCGCCGGCACGCCTTGGAGGTGCGTGGTCATTCCTTCCTGGTAGCTGCCGCCGGCGATGGCGACCTGGAACAATCGGCCTATGGAGCATCCGAACATGGCTGTCTGCCTTGTATATGGGGGCCACGGGAAAGGCGGCCAGAGTATAGGATGCGGCGGCGGGGCGGTCAACGCCTGAAGGCTGAAGGTACGCAACCCGCGTGTCCAGTTAACCGATTAACCAATTAACCGACGAACCTTCTTTTTCGCAACCGCTTGGCGCGGCGGAGATTAGTCCAAAGTCGCCCCCAGCCGCGCTTGACTGGGTAAACGGGGTAACTTAAGCTGGATATGCAGGAAGGAGCTGACCGAATGAGCATTCAAAAATGGTCCGATGACATCCTGATGGGCGAGTTGGCCGAAGAGCCGAACTTCAGCGAGGACCTGACCAGCCTGGCGGAGATGCTTGGCCAGGAGTCGCAAGATGTGGTGCTGAACTTCAAGGCGGTAGACTTCCTGAACAGCTCCAACATCGCCCGGCTGCTCAAGCTGCGCAAGACCATCCTGAGCGGCGGCAAGCGGCTGGTCCTGTGCGGCATCAACAACCAGGTGTGGGGCGTTTTCCTCGTCACCGGCCTGGACAAAATCTTCGAGTACACCAACGACACGGCCACCGCCCTGGCTTTGCTGCAACTGGGCCAGGAAGAGTCGGTGTGAAGAACAGTCAATTAGTCAATTGGTCAATTAGCCCAGGGGCAGGAGCAATCGGCAAATTGACTAATTGACGAATTGACGCATTGACCAGTTGACTTGCCTGCCGGCCCGGCCGGCCACTTTTTCTCAGGCACCCCCTTGCAAAGCTCTTCTGGCCGCCTATACTACAGGGCTCTTTTACCGACGAAAGTGGAGATGGCGATGTCCAGAAAATGCTATTTCACGGGCAAGAGCACGCGGGCCGGCCGGCAGTACACACACCGCGGCCGCGCCAAGTACCTCGGCGGCGTGGGCCTGCGGACCACCGGCAAAAGCAACCGGAAATTCAAACCGAATATTCAAAAGGTGCGGGCACTGCTGGATGGCAAGGCCGTCCGCATTCATGTGTCCACCCACGCCATCAAGATGGGTCTGGTCATCAAGCGCCCCAAGCGCACGTGGCGGCCGCCGGCCGAAGAGGTCTAATCCAGGCCAGCCGCCGGATGAAAACAGCCCGCTTCCAAAGCGGGCTTTTTTCATGCGGTGTGCCGGGCATGGCCCG
>PMYD01000001.1 GCA_003171335.1 Phycisphaerales bacterium | reverse complement strand
CTGGCGGCCGCTGAGGGCTGCGTTTAGCTTGACAAGTCCATAGAGACAAGATGCGAACTCAATCGCGAGGGCAGTTTGTGAAAATGGAGAAGCTGCATAAGGGAGGAGATATGCATTCCAAGCATTATGCACTTTTGCATGCGGCCTTATGTGATAAGGACTTGCGCATAAGCATAGGTGCTAATTAGGTTAAATGCTTGTTTTGGCCTGTTTTGGCACCCAAGTTAGCTGCTTAAATGCTTATGAGTGCGGAAATAAGCAAGGAATGCGATAGAGTGGCTCAGAGGTAACGGCCCGTTGGAGCAATACACCCTATCTCTCCCGCACGAGCAGGTCCATCGGTGTGTTGAGCCGGGCGGCGGTATCGGCTATGTCGGCCAGGAAGCGCCGGCCATCGGTGTAGTAGCCGGCAGTGGGCCGCAGGCCGCCGGCGGGCATTTGCGCGGCCCAGTAGTCGTTTTCCAGGCGCATGAACAGCTCGCGGATGTACTTGCTGGTCATGCTGGCCAGGGCGATGGGCAGGTGGGCGTTCTCGCCCTCGACCATGAAATGCACCTCCAGGATGCGCGGGCCCATGGTCAGGCGATAGGCGCTGTAGTCGGCCCGCTCATCGAGGATTTTGAGCGCGGCCTGCGGATAGAGCCGCTGCAGCACCCGCAGATAGTGCTGGCGGCCGCCTTGGCGGTCCACCAGGACGGTGAGGTTTTCCCCGCCGCAGCCGTGCTGCCAGAACCAGTCGATCAGCCGGCAGGTCTGATCCATCAGCGTGGTGGCCTTGTTGTCGGTGGCGCGGACCAGCTCGTTGTACCGGCCCACGTGCAGCACCTCGCACCGGGCCGAGCACAGGCGAATGCGGGAGGCCGCCAGGGCCCCCGCCACGTGGCGGGCGCGGATGCGCAGGCCCGCCGCCTGGGCATGGAGCGGCAGGGGCATATCCTTGCCGCGATACCAGGGATAGCTTTCCATGGCCGCGGCGGCGGCCGGGCTGATCCAGCCCAGCAACATCCGCAGACTGATGGCGCGATCGGCGAGGGTGGAGAGCATGCCCAGCACGCCACGTTCGAGCTGCTCCAAGCCGATGGCCGGCGTGTAGATCTTCTTGCTGTCGCCGATGACCAGGCCGCCGTGCTTCTTGCGGGGCTTCTTTACGACCGCCGGCCGCAGCAGCCGCCACAGGTCAGCGCCGACCAGTTCGGCGGGCAGCTCGAAGGCCACGCCGCTGACCACCAGCGGCCCTAAGAGCGGCCCGAAACCCGCCTCATCAATGCCCGCGACGTACGCCATTGCCTCGCCTTTGGCTCACGGTCTGTCTGCCGGGGTGTCGATTATAGGACGAATACGCGAAGAGGCAAGGAAGGCGCGAGGCGCGAGGTGCGAGTGCGTGAGGCGCGAGCCGTGAAGCGCGAGGTGCGTTTCGCTTCCGGCAGTGCCTCCGAGCCTCAGGCCTCAAGCCTCAAGCCTCCGGCCTGCGGATTGGCGCGATATACTTGAAGAGTAAACGACACGGAGAACGAGGATGCGATACGGTGTGATCATGGCCGGCGGATCGGGTGAGCGGCTGTGGCCACTGAGCCGCCACCGCCGGCCCAAACAACTGCTGCCCCTGATTGGCGGCAAGAGCCTGCTGGAGCTGGCCGTCGGCCGCCTTCAGGGCTTGTTCGACAACGACAAGATCCTGATCGTCACCAACGCCGACTACGCCGACGCCGTGGCCGCCGCCGTGCCCCAGCTTCCGCGCGAAAACATCATCGGTGAGCCGGTGGGCCGCGATACGGCCAACGCCGTGTGCCTGGGGGCGTGCATGGTCGCCCGACGCGACCGCCAGGCGACCATGGCCGTCTTCACCGCCGACCATATCATCCGCCCGCAGGATGCCTTCGCGCAGGCGGTGGGCCGGGCGTGCAGCGCGGTCGAGAATCGCCCGCAAAGCCTGGCCACCTTCGGCGTCCGCCCCACTTGGCCGCACACGGGGCTGGGTTACATTCACCGCGGCGAGCGCGTGGCCGACTCGGTGTACCAGGTCCGCGCCTTCCGCGAGAAACCCGACCACACCACCGCCCGCCGGTACGTCGAGAGCGGCGACTACTACTGGAACAGCGGCATGTTCGTCTGGAAGGTGGGCGCCATCCTGGAGGCGATCAGGCAGTACCTGCCGGAATCGGCCAGCCAGCTTGCCCGCGTGGGCCAGGCCGCCGCACAGGGCAAGGACTTCCAGCCGCTGCTGGCGGAGATCTACCCGCAGCTTCCGCGCATCAGCATCGATTATGCCGTCATGGAGAAGGCCCCCAACGTGCTGATGGTCCAACTGACCTGCCAGTGGCTGGACGTGGGCAGTTGGCCGGCGTTGGCCGACGTGGTAGCGCTGGACGGGGCCGATAACGCCGTGGCCGGCGCCACCGTCGAACTCATCGACGCCAACCGCAACGTCATCTTCTCCGACGATAAAAAGCACCTCATCGCCATAATGGGCATGGACGACTGCGTCGTGGTCCACACCGGCGACGTGACGCTCATCTGCAACAAGGCCGATTCGCAGCGGCTTAAGGAAATCGTGGACGGCCTGGCCCAGAAGTTCGGCTCGGACTACGTGTAGGCAGCACAGCGGCACGGGCATCTTGCCCGTGTTGAGTGTAGGTCGGGCATGCCTGCCCGATAGAGTTGAGAATAAATTCGGATGTCGGGCAAGTATGCCCGACCTACGAACTAGGTAGCACAGCCGCCCTCGGCTGTGAATGGTTAGGGAAAATGACTCGCTGGTTGGGCATCGACCACGGCACGCGCCGCATCGGCTTGGCATTGGTCGATAGCCTGACCGCCATCGCCTCACCCCTGTCTCAATTGTCGGCCCAACCCTTGGACGAGTGCCTGCGGCTGATACTTGTGGCTGCCGACGACTACGCCGCCGACGGCCTGGTCGTGGGCTGGCCTCTCAACGATGACGGCAGCGAGGGGGCTCAGGGCAATCTCGCCCGCCAATTCGCCCTGCAACTGGCCGGTCGGACCGCCCTGCCCGTCCGCCTGTGGGACGAGCATCTCTCCAGCTTTGCCGCCGACCAGAAGCTCCGCGGCCTGTACACCCGCAAGCAGAAGAAACATCGCCACGATTCGCTGGCGGCGGCGGCCTTCCTGGAAGACTTCCTTCGCGCCGGCGGCCCGTTCTGCGCACCCCTGGCGCAGGAGGCGCAGCCGGGGTAAGAGTCGTAGGGCACGCGGGTTCGCGAG
>PMYD01000026.1 GCA_003171335.1 Phycisphaerales bacterium | reverse complement strand
ATACTACAACATATTATCTACTAACAAGTTACGTGTTGACCCAAAGATGCTCGCGCTTGCTTCGCAAAAGATTGCCCGCCTGCTGGCTCCCGCCGGAGGCAACAATATCCCGCGCTACTTGCCCTGCCGCCACAAGTTGTGAGCCATGCCCATGCCGTGGGCAAAATAGAGGTCCTTGTTTGCCAGCCGGTGCGCCACTTCGCGCACGGCGGCCTCGGCGGCGGCCTCCATGGTTTCTCGCCCAAACTCGGCCGTGGCATCGTGCGGCGGCATGCTGCCACCACTGCCGATAAGTTTCTGGCCCCGTGGCGGCAGCGCCCCCAAGTCCACCGACTCGGGGCAAATCGCCAGCAGATGCGAGGTTTCCCAGCCGCCGGCATGGTCGCCCGACTTGGGCCAGCGGTCGCGGACAAGCAGGTAATCAGAAAAAGCCCAGGCCAGCATCTTGCCCCCGCGCATCCGCCGCGTGCGATTAAACTGGAGCGAGGCGGCGGCGGCGTGATCCACCAGCGGGTAATGCCCGGCCACCAGCACGCCAACCTCAAACCCCAGTTGCTCCAGCTCGCCCAGCACGTGGATCAGCAACGAGTGGTAATTCAGCGCCTGCTCGGTCGGCGTAAAGGGCTGCCGGGCCGGCGTGAAGTTCTCCGGCGGCAGGGCCATGGCCTCGGCGATCTTGTCGCGATCGGACGCCACCGCCTCCATCAGCCCATCCAGCCGCGGTTCGCCGTAGTACAGCGGAGGCATCGCCAGACCGCCGCCCTTGCGGGCGCACAGCTCGGCCAGCGCCTCGGCCTGGAGCGTGTCGGCACCCAGCGGGTTATGAAGCCCGTGCCACTCCAGCGTGCCAATGGGCAGGTACGCGACCGGGCACGCCTTGCGGCGTTCCACGATCTGGGCGGGACGAAGCATGTGGTAGCGAACTTCCTGTCCAGCCATCTTGGGCTCCTTGTTCGGTTTGTCCGGCCGAAGCTTTAGCGCGGACAAAACGTCCTTGCCGGCCGGCAGGCCTAGTGGCCCTTTCGGCGGGCCATCTGCATGATTGCGCTCCAACCCGCGCGAAGGTAGTCGATCAGGCTCCAGGCCGTCACCGTCAGCACCGCCGCCGCGGTTACCCTGCGCGCCAGCAGCGCAGCGCTGCCTGGTATGGCCACGCCGGCGGCAACGACCAGCACCAGCAGGCCGATACCCTGCACAATGGCCTTGGCCTTGCCGCTGGCCCGGGCGGCCGTCTTGCCGCCGGTGAGCCCCTGCACAACGCGGACATACGCCACCACCAGGTCGCGCCCCGCCATGGCCAGCGGAACGCCCAGCCACACCCAGCCGGCCAGTGCCAATGCGAAGTACATCGTCAGCCGGGCCAAGCTGTCGCACAGGGGATCGACCAGGCCGCCCAACTCACTTTGCCGGCCGCTGCGGCGGGCCACCCAGCCATCGAGCATATCCGTACATTCGGTCGCCGCCACCAGCACCAGCAGCGCGGCCTTCTGGGTCCAGGATAACGGTCCGGCGGCTTTGATGAATAAGGCCACGACGACGGCAAATGCCGCCGCCAAAGGCAGCCGGGCCAATGTCAGCACCCACGGAATCATCTGGCCCACTGTAGATGGCTTTGGCGCGGGCGTCAACGCAGGCGGTCTGACCAAAGCGTGTTCCTGCCTTAGCCCCCCCGATCGACCGGCCCTTCGCTGGCGTGAGAAAACTTCCTGCGGTATACTCACCGGCCGCCATCGGCGGGCGTTTAGCTCAGTTGGCTAGAGCGCATCCCTTACAAGGATGAGGTCGCAAGTTCGAGCCTTGCAACGCCCAGTGCCGCACCATCTGCCGGCGCGCTCGCGTCCCATCGCCTGTCTCGCCTTGGTCTGCCTGGGGGCAGGATTTATCGACTGCTTTCTGAAGCAATTCGAGTACTATTGCCCCCCGGAGAAGAACCTGGAATGAGTGACCCGTTGACCGCCTCCCAGCACACTGCCGAACGTGCGGCTGGCCCCGCCGCGACGATAGCGCCGGAAAAAGGCCGGGCCACTCTGGCAGGGCATTTTCGGATCCTCCGGGCCGATTATTGGATCAAGAACGTCTTTGTTCTGCCTGGCATTGCCGTGGCATTGATCGTCTTTCCCCAGGCCTGCCGGCCAGACACTCTGTGGAAGGTTCTGCTGGGTCTTATCGCCGCCTGCCTGGTCGCTTCCAGTAATTATGTTCTTAACGAAGTGCTCGATGCTCCCTTCGATCGCCTCCATCCCACCAAGTGCAACCGGCCCGTGCCGGCGGGGACGGTATCGATCCCGCTGGCGTATGCACAATGGATGGCCCTCATGGCGGCCGGGGTGTTGTTGGGGTGGGTGGTCTCTTCGGCGCTGAGCCTGACGTTGCTGTCCCTGTGGGTGATGGGCTGTATCTACAACATTCCGCCCGTGCGCAGCAAGGATGTGCCCTACATCGACGTGCTCACGGAGGCGGTGAACAACCCGATCCGGATGCTGATCGGCTGGTTCATGGTCGGCCCCAACGTGGTGATCCCGATCTCGCTGCTGTTTTCATACTGGATGATCGGCGCGTACTTCATGGCGCTCAAGCGATTTGCGGAGTTCCGCCACATCAATGATGGCATCCGCGCTGGACGATACCGCAAGTCATTCCGGTATTACTCCGAGGGGCGCCTGCTCAATTCGATCATTTTTTATGCTTCCGCGGCGATGATGTTCTTCGGGGCCTTCGCCATCCGCTACCGCCCGGAACTGGTGCTGGCGTTTCCGTTTATCGCCTGGGTGATCGCGGTCTATTTCAACCTGAGCTTCAAGCCCGATAGCGCCGCCGCCTCGCCGGAACGCCTGTACCGCGAGGGGTGGCTGATGGTGGCCGTGTGCGTCTGCTCGGCAGTCATCATCGCGCTGATGCTGATCGATATTCGGTTCATGCATACGTTTTTCTCCCCATCCTTGCCCACGGCGTGGCATTAGCCACAGTCTTCGAAGATCCGCCGCATTCTGCGTTGAAAAAGCCAATGGATAGTCCGATGTCATCCGCACAACCGTGGACCGGCGGCGGTGAGCCCGTGGCGACGCCGCTTTGCGTCGACCTGGACGGCACGCTGATTCACGGCGACACGCTGGTGATATCCCTGCGCCAGATCCTTTGCGAGATGCCCTGGCGGCTGGGGCGGCTGGTGTGCAGTTTGGCGCGAGGAAGGGCGCGGTTCAAGCAGGCCGTCGCCGAGTGCCTGGTGCCCGAAGCGTCGGCGCTGCCATACCGAGCGAATGTGGTAGAGTTTCTGCGCGTGCAGCATGCCCAGGGGCGCAGGCTGATCCTGGCAACGGCGGCCGATGAGAGAATTGCCCGCGCCGTCGCCGCGCATCTGGGTATCTTTGACGCCATCATCGCATGCCAGGGACAAGTCAACCTCAAGGGCGTTCAAAAACTGCACGCGATTCGCCAGTTGCTGGGGGACAGCCCCTTCGAGTACATGGGCGACAGCCGCACCGATGTGCCGATCTTTCTGGCCGCCAGCGGTGCTTACCTGGTAAGTCCGGCGAAGGAGGTTCTGGACGCCCTGGCCGACAGCGGGCGGATTCGAAAGGTGTTTTGACAGACGGGGACCTTCAGGTATATTCATTTGGAATCTGCCGCCCCGCCGTCGCTATTGGTTCGCATCTTTGCGGCACAGTTTCCTGCCGTACTAAAAGGCCGCACCGTAGAGACAAACGTGGAGTCGTGATGTGAAACGGTTTTGTGCCTCCCTGGCGATCTTGCTGGCGGCCGCTCTGTTCTTAGCCGCGGGCGTTCAACTGGCAGCGCGGGCGACGTGGTCGCTGTCGGGCGCGGGTAAGGTCCATCTCCAGGAACTGGCATCCGAAAAACCTCTTTTTCACCGCTGGACCGCCCAGGAGCTGGAGCAGGTGCGCGTGCATCATGTTCGGGAATGGCCCGCGGAGAAGGGCCGGGCGTTCCAGGAGGCCCCGGAACTGGCCCAGCGCGTGGCCCGCGGAGAATTGCCGCCGGTGGCCCAGCGCCTGCCCACCGACCCGCTGGTGATCGAACCGCCCGACCAGTGCGGCCCCTATGGAGGGGCGTGGGTGCAGTACGACATCGGCACCGGGCTCCAGTACATTACCTGGCGGCTGTGCTATGAGGAACTCCTGCGCTACGATCCCTTCGGCCGGGAATTTCTGCTCAACCTGCTCAAGAGCTACGAGATGTCCGATGAGGGGCGCACCTGGACGCTGCACCTGCGCCGCGGCATTCGCTGGTCGGACGGCGAGCCTTTCACCGCCGACGATTACGTCTTCTGGTACCAGGACATCGTCGCCGACGCCAACGAGAATCCCAATCCGCACCCGGTGCACATGGTGGGCGGAAAACTTCTGACGCTGGAGAAGCTCGACGATTATTCCTTTCGCCTGCACTTCGCCACGCCTAACGGGCTGTTCCTGATGCACGTGGCCACCGGCGGCTATCGCCCGGTGCCGGCCCACTACCTCAAGCAATTTCATCCCAAGTACGCCGACCCGAAAGAGTTGGCCAGGCTGATCGTGAAATACAATGCGGCCGGCCCGTATCAGTTGTTCGACCGGCAAAAAGCCTTCTGGGAGAACGACGAGCTACCCACCCTGGACGCATGGATTCCCCAAAGCAAGCTCACCCCGGGCAAGCCCGCCGCGTTCGTGCGCAACCCGTATTACTGGAAGGTGGACCCCGAGGGCCGCCAGCTTCCGTACATCGATCGCGTCCTGGTCTACCTGGCCGCGGACCGCCAGACGCTTAACCTCAAGGCCATCAACGGGCAAATCGGCGTGCAGGCCACGTACATCAACCTGGACAACTACGGCCTGCTGATGGAAAAGAGCCGCCAGAGCCATGCGCCCGGCAGCCGGATTCGGCCCTTCAGCATCCGCCAACTGCTGGGTCCCAATACCGTCCGGCTGTGTATCAATGAAAATCATCACGACCATGCCCAGCGTGCCCTACTGAATGACCGTCGTTTCCGCCAGGCGCTGTCGCTGGCGATCGACCGCCATGAGGTCAACGAAGTGCAGTTCTACGGCCTGGGCGTGGAGCGGCAATTCTGCCCGACGTCCCGATCGCCCTATTATTCGCCCGAGTTCGAAAAAGCGTTCATTAAATACGATCCTGCCCGAGCCAACGCGCTGTTGGACGAGCTGGGCCTGACCGCTCGCGACAGCCAGGGCTTCCGCCGCCGGCCCGACGGCAGCACGCTGCAGGTGGATATCGATTCGACGCCAAACGTCGGGTTCGACGATGCGCTGCAACTGGTGGCGCAACATTGGCGGCAGGTGGGCATCAAGTCGGACCTGCGGATTCGCTCGTACGAACTCTCCCGCCTGCGCTGCAACGCGGGCCTGCACGATGTGGCCGCCGAAACCGCCAACGGCGAGCAGGACCCTTCCAGCGATCTACCCTGCCCCACCAATCGCTACTCCTCCATGGGCTGGCGCTGGGGCTTATGGTTTGAGCTCAACGCCGAGCAGGGCCGCAAACCCGGGCTGGATCCCAACGGCGACCGCGGCGAAGAACCTTCGCCCGAGATGATGGAGGTCGTGAAGCGCTGGGTTGCGATTCGCCAGACGATCGATCTGTCCGAGCGGGTCCGCCTGTTTCGCGAGATCTACCACCTGTACGCCCAGAACCTCTGGCACATCGGCCTGGTGGGCGATGCGCCGTACCTGGCGGTCGTCCAGGATCGATTCCGCAACGTGCCCGAAATCAGCTATTACGACATCTATTCCCGCTGGCTGGCCAACACGGCGCCCGAGTGCTACGCCATCACGCCAGACTAGAAGGGAATAGTCGACAGACCGCACGCAGCGGGGTGCCATGGCCATCCTTCGGCCAGCGCACGGTTCGGGAGCGCCCAGCCCGCGGGGACCTTTCAGCGGACAGTTCGTCTTTCTCCCATCGCATGGCCGGCACGCCGCCTGGCCCGTCGGCGACGGCGCGCTAAAATGGCCATGGCACCCGTATTCTGCGCCGCGGCAGCGGAAATCCGCTTCCGCGCCCAACCTTACAGCACGCTGGGTTCGCTAATCCGGCGGGCCTGGAACGAAGGCTTCACGGCCGGGGCGTCCACCTGGGCCAGCGGCAGCTCCTCCTGACTGGCGGCCTCGGCCGCCACGGGCCCAGCCGCCGGCAGGGTGAGCCAGCGCTCGCGGGCCTTCACGGTGATCGTAATCAGGCGGCCGATGACGGTCTCGATGGTCTCGTCAAACGGGTCGACGATGAAGTTCTTGAGCTGCTCAAACACCTCGTCGGATAACACGACCTGCTTCATGGCCTCTCCTCCAGGCTAAGGGATATCAATGCAATTGCCCAACGCCGGCGCTGGCTCACAAGACCGAGCGCCCACCTGAAACCTACAATATGACCTGTCTGGAAGCGTTGTTGAGGAAGTGCTTAGGAATGCAGGGCAGAAACTCCAGCGTTGCCCTCGACTTGGACGACTAACTCGTCAGGCCACGCGGGAGCCATTGGCCTTAATGCTCGTCTCCCACGGCGCCACTTGCTCCAGGTATTCGGCCGGCATGTGTTGCTGCAACATCTGGAAACGTGCACAGTCAGCGTAACGATCACGACAAAAGTACTGCACTGTCCGCTCAGCCAGACTACAGGAATGTTCTCGCAAATAATCGAAAAATGAGGCGCACACACCCTGGCGATAGTACGGGCATTCGGCAATTCCGCCTGCATGATGATTTGCGTCAGTCATAGTGCCACGCTTTCCAAAAAGGCGGCAAGCATCAAACCACTGACAAATCCCATTTTCGACTTCCCGCCGGTGCGGCCACAATCGGCGCAAGTACGTAATTCCGAGATCAGAACTACGCAAAAACCGCCCCAACGTCCTACTCCTCCAGCCGGACAATCCCTTCGCGAATCGCAAACTTGGTCAACTCGGCCACGGAATGCAGGCCGAGTTTGCGTGCGATGTTGCGCCGGTGCGTCTCGACCGTTCGCACGGAAATGTGCAGTTTGCGGCCGATCTGGGGTGAACTGTGCCCTTCGGCCAGCAATTGAAGCACCTCGCGCTCCCGCGCACCCAGCGGCGGGGGCGGTTGGGCGGCCGGCAAATGTTGCCGGTAGTTTTCGACGACGGTCTCGGCAATTTCCGGCGGCAGGTAACACTGGTTCTGCACCGCCGCCTCGATCGCGCGCACCAGCTCGTGCGTCGCGTCGGCCTTGAGAATGTAGCCGTGCGCCCCGGCCTCCAGCATGCCAACGACGTAGCGGCGGTCGGCATAGGCCGACAGGCCGATGATCTTGATGCCGGGATTGTGGGCCAGGATTTGCCGCGTCGCCTCCAGCCCGTTCATGTCGGCCATGGAGATATCCATGACCACGACGTCCGGGTTCAGCCGCCGGGCCAGATCCACCGCCTGCCGGCCGTTGGACGCCTCGCCGATGACGACCATGTCGGGCTGGCCCTGGAGGATAAGACGCAGCCCCTCGCGAATAAGGTTGTGATCATCAGCAAGAATCAGACGTATCGCCATGCGTGCCCCCCGCCCAAGAAGGCGTGCGCTCCATTATATGCCTGCGCAATCTCGTCTTCTTGTCGGCGGCGACACCGTCCCTCAGGCCAAGGCAGAAAACCCCTCGTTTGCCTGCCTGGCGGGCACATCGTACCGTTCTTCTAGACCAGCTTATTCGGTCGGGCCGGTATGCCCCTGCCGGCCACATCCTTCACCCCTCCCCGCGTCGGCTGACCCCACCGGCGCGGGGCCCTTTTTTGTAGTCGCCAGGCGGGACGCGGGCACCTGAATAATCATCAAGGCATCACGATCCTCCGCCGATCTTCGCCAATTGCTTTGCCGGCAGGTAGACCACGGTCAGGCCCTTGGCGGCGCCGACGGCCTGTTCCACATTCCTGGGCGCCCGATCAATGATCACCAGTGCCGTGGGCATCTGGGTCAGGTGGGCAATGGCGTCGGCATCGCCGCGGGCGGTCATACGCGCGCCATCGGCGATCACCAGGGCCGCGGCGGCCACGGGGCTGCCGACCATCTCGGGGCCTGCGCCCTCACCCATTCGCCCTCGGTAGCCGCCGGCGGGCGCCAGGGCCGAAGCGGCCTGGCCGAACATGCCGGGCTTTTCCGGCGGCGTCGCGAAGAGATACATGCTCTTAAGGTCTTCCCGGGTCTGGAGCGTGTTGGGCTTCTGCTTGATCAGTTCGATCGATATGGCGTCCGTATTCGTGCAGTGCACGGAGATCGTGGCGTCGGCGCCGAGCGCCTCGAGCGCCGAATCCACCATTTTCCGCGCGGCCGGCGTGGTGTTGGCATCCACGTCATAGCTGATGAGCACGCTGCGCTTGCCGGCCAGGAATGTGGCCAGCGCCTGGGGCAGCTTGCCATCGGGCGTCAGCGGCACATCCGCCAGCGGCTCGGACGAAAACTCGGGCGGCGCCGTGGCCGCCACAAACGCCGGCGGCAATTCGCCCTGACCCGGGCCCAGCGGCGTCACGCTCAGCTTCATGCCGGCGGCATCCGCGGGGGTGGGCGCGGCCGCCGCCGGACTGGCGGTCGCACCTGCCGGTGCGGCTGTCGGCGCTGCCGCGGGGCTGGGGGTGGCCATGGCGGCCGGCGGGCTCATCCATCCTGGCGTGGCCGGCTGTGCGGTGGCTGCCGCGGCATCCGTCGGGGCCGGCGCCGCTGCCGCCGCCAAGCCGCCGCGAACGTTCAATCCGGCAAACTCCATCGGACCGGAGAACTCAGCGCCCGAGAAGGCGTTGATGACCTGGGCCACATCTTTCCACGTGACCTCCGGCGAGACTTCAAAGGAGATCGCCGTCTGGCCCAGCTTCTCCGCGTTCTGCATGACGTAGACGCGAAGATCGGCGGGCGAAAAGAAGCTGCGATTCATTTCCACCAGGGCAATGACCAGGCCCATGCGTACGCGCGGGGTCTGGCTGCCGGCAAAACCCATCCCCGGTGCGCCGGCCATGGCCGGCTGCCGCGGCCCGCCGTACATACCCCGCCCTTCAGCGCCCATTCGCCCCTCGCCGCCCATCATGCGTCCTTCGCCGGCAACAGGAGGCATGGCGGCGGGCATTTGTCCAGCCGCACCGGGCATGGCGGGCGCTGCGCCGGGGACGCCGCCGCCGGGCATCCCTGTATCGGCCGGCTGGGGCCCGATCGTCAGGCGAACCGTCAGGCGCGCCAGTCCGCCCTTGGCCGCGCCGGTGGCGGGCGCTGAGGCGGACGGGGCCACATCCTCCGCGACCGTGGCGAAATCCTTGCACACCCGGTCCACGACATCCGCCTGCGCCGACAGGATCGTCGAGCGGTCGTTCATGTTGGAGCCGCTGAACATCGTCGCCGCCCGCCGCATGCGGTCGGCCAGCTTCTCCAGGTCCCCCAGGTCCGTCTTCCGAACGGTCTGATGCGATTGGGTCCAGTCGGCGATGCGCGCGACAATCGCATCCAGGGCCGCGCCTTGCGATTCCAGCTTGCCGGATGTCAGCACCAGCGCGCTGGCACGGAGGTCCTGAATATCCTGGGTGAGATTGACCTTGGCCGGTGCGGCCGCCTGGCCGGCCGTCGCGACTTGCATGAACACTATCGCCGCCACGATCCCTGTTGCGCGTTTCATCTCGGATCTCCCAAGCGGGGCGTTTCCCTCTGTCATCTTACAGCCACGATCGCGGACCATTATGCGGCAAACCTCCATCTGCCGCCAGAAAAACCGCCGGCTTCGATGGCGCGGTTGCACCAACATCGTGGCAGGCCATTTTTGGCCCTCCCGCCCGCGCGTCTGACTGTACGCCCCAGACATTTTCGTTTTGTTGCTTATGACTTAAATTGCAATGAGTTAAGTTCAATTCAGGCGGCCAAAAACGGGCTATTTTCGTCATAAATGCTTTTAACAGTTATGCTTATGCATAACTCCTTTGTACCACAGGCGGCATGCAAAAGTGCATAAGCACATAAACTGCATATTACCCATCTTAACAGGCGATATATTTGTGCATAGTATTTGAATGAATAAATAGTTGCGCGCGAAACAGGCGAGGGCTTAGCCAGCAGCTTGGATATTGCGTTATGCATAATAGTCTGTACAGAAGTATTTCAAACGCTACATGTACTGGCTAACAGCATAATCCACAAACGGAACTTTGTCAAGCATCTTTTTCGTAGGATTGCCCAATAATGCAATTCGCGCGTGGTTGCTGCAACTCAAGTAGACGTTGCAAGGAGACTACAGAAACGGTCGGTGCTTTAGTCTAGCCTCCGCAGGAGGCGTTTGATAGTAGCCCCGGCGCGCTGCCCCCAAGCGGGCGCCAGCGAGCGCGGGGGCGAGCCCGGGGTGCAGGTGCGCTCCCAGAAGAAGAGCCCCGTCAGGGGCGATTGAGCGGTGAAAATGGCGACGATGCCTCGACCGCGCGGTTCAATCGCCCTGTCCGGGCTCCCAGAAGAGAGCCTTTCCTTTCCCCAGGCTCGACCCTCGCTCGCCCTGCTCGCTCGGGTCAGCGCCAGGGGCTACTGGTCAAACGCCCTGGCGGGCTCAACCCGGAGAAGACTCACGCCGCCCCTCTGGCCCGATCGGTGCCGAAGCATCCCAACTGGATCTAACCTGCAAACTAAATGGCTCAAGCCGACGGCTGAATACGACATCGCCATCACTCGTTCCCCTACGCTCCGAAGGGCCCCTTTGGCTTCTTTGGCCGCTTGCCCCGGGGAATCCAGCCGGGCACGGCGACCTTGGTCTCGGCAGCGGCTTCGGCGGCCTCGCGCTCGCGAATATGCTTGCGGATCACCTGCGATTCAATCACGCCGGCGGCGGTCGAGGTCATGATGTACAAGGTCAGCCCGGAAGGCATGTTATAGAAGATGAACAGCATCATGCCCGACATCATGTACATCATCAGCTTCTGCTGGCGCTGCTGATCGGGCGTGGTGGTGGGCGCGGACTGCATGGGCGTGAGCTTCTGCTGCAGGAACATGAAGATCATCAGCAGGATGGGCAGCAGGTTCAGCCCCGCGATGTTGCCGATCAGCGGCAGCGTGATGGGGGTCCAATGGATGATGGTGTCGGGGGCCGACAAATCCGTGATCCAGAACGGCAGCAGCCCCTGCTGACGCAGCGCCACCGACGACTGGAGCCCGGCATACAGAGCCGCCCAGATGGGCGTCTGAAGCACCATCGGCAGGCAGCCCAGGATCGGCGATACGCCCGTCTGGCGGAACACCTCGCCCATGGCCTTCTGCTGGGCGGCCTTGTCGTCCTTGTACTTCTCCTGGACCTCCTTCATCTTGGGCCCGAGCTTCTGCATCCGCATCATGCTGACCTGCGAACGCTTGGTGATCGGGTGCAGCAGCACGCGAACCACGAGCACCAGCACGATGATGACCACGCCGTAGTTGTGGATCCACCGGCCGCCCGTCTCCAGGATCCATATCACGCCCAGTGCCAACTGCGACACAAGGCAGTACTTGCAGCTATAGAACTGGATCGTCCCGGTGTAATTGAGCTTCTGATAGAGCGGCACACGGCTAAGGAGATCGCGGTCCTTGGGTCCGCAATAGATATCGTAATCCAGCTCCAGCGCGCCCTGGTCGGCCACATCCACGCCTTTGCCGTCGAAAACCACCGCTGGCACCACCGAGTTGGCATCTTCGCGCACGACCTGGGCATTGAAGGCGTAGGGGTATTGCGATTGGGGCAAAACCAGCGAGCTGACAGGCGTGTTGGCATCGATGGCCGATGGATTCTCATCGTGCGGCAGCGGGTACATCATGCTGCCGAAGAACCGGTTAATCTGCCCGGCCCATACGACCGGCTGGGCCTTATCCGAGTTATCGCCCATGCTCTCGCGATACCCGATCGGCCAGCCGCCCTTGCCCGCCTGGGCCTTTGAAAAGTTGTTGCGGACATCTTCGCGGGTGATCACGTGCGGCACGGTGATCTTGCCCTCGGCGGCTACATATCGGCCGCTCAACACCGAGCGGAAATCCTGGCTGATATCATCGCGCGGCAGACCCGCCGGCCCATTCTGCAGCACTGACAGTCTCTGGCCCTGTCCTGAGAGGTTCTCCACCTTCAGCGACATCCGCAGGGAGTTGTCGCCCTTCTTCAGCGAATACGTCTTGGTGAGCCGATACGAGGGCTCCTTCGCATCCTGGCTGGGATAAAGCTCCAGGGCGAATTTCACCGACTGCGTGCCATCGGGCGTGGTTTCCTTTTCGCCCACCTGGTACCAGACGATGCGTCCGCCCGTTGATGTCGCAGCGCCAGCCCCCGCCGTGTGCACCACGGTCAGCGGGCCCTGGAAGGTCGAAATCTCCTCCGGCGACTTGCCCTCCCTTTCGACCCGCAGCCGCTCGGTGCTGTAGGGCAGGAACTCCTCATCGCCGCCGGCCACAGGGTTGAGCAGCGGGTAGGACCAGTCCTGCAATTGTTGGTCGGTCTTGTTCTTGACGCGCTTCTGTTCGACCGTCCTGTAATAGCCCATCAGCTTCACCGTATAGATGGCCGCACCGCGCGGATCGATCTGCACCTGGAGCTTGTAGCCATCCTCCGGCCGCAGGGAGCCCAGCAGCGGGCGCGAAACCTGATCCTTCTCCAGGTCCATCTGCGACAGCAGCGCTCCGCCGTAGTTCCATCGCTGGGACAGGGGCGCGGGGGCCGACGTGGGAGGCGTCGCCGACGGTGGAGGCGTGGGATGCAAAAGGCGCGGCAGCAGAAACGCCACCGCCGCCGCCAAGAGCAGGATCCAGACCAGTTGCTTTTTATCCAAGAAGAACTCCTGTCAGGCGTTATTCACGGCCCCTTCAGAACAGAAAGGGAGCGACGAACAAGGAATGTCGAATCTCAAACTGCCCGGTTTCTTAGACCCGAAGGGTCGAAACGTGGTTTCAGCCGGGGGCGTAAGCCCCCGGAAACGGCGCTCTTATCTTAAAAGCCCCGGAGGGGCGAAAGAGAATTTCCGCATCGCCACCAGCCCATAGCCAAAAGCTCTTTCGCCCTTTCAGGGCTCGGTTCGTTTGTGCCAGTTTTCCGGGGGCTCACGCCCCCGGCTACTAAAACCTTCCGGCCCTGTGGGCCTGAGGAAAAACGATCGGTTATTCATTATTCCTTGTTCGATATTCGATATTCGCCTTTTCCCACCGCCCCGCGCGCTAGCGCCCTTCTCTCAACCGGCTGGCCAGGTATTCGTCCAGCTCCCGGACCGCGCGCATCTTTTTGACGACGGAATCCACATCGTATTTCACCCGCACAAACGTGACCACATCCTCTTCCACCACGGCGTAGCTGGCCCGGTTGTCGCGGTCGCGCGGCTGGCCCACGGAGCCGACATTGATCAGCGCCTTGTAGTTTTCACTGATCTCGTACTGCCCATCCACCTCATCGGGGGCGTAGAAGTCCGGCGTGTCGAAGAAGACGCCCGGCACGTGCGTGTGGCCCACGAAGCACAGCTTGCCGAACCGCTCGAAGAGGGAGTGGATCTTGGCCGGGTTGGTGTACACGTCATCGGGAAACACATACTCGTTGATCGGCCGGCGCGGCGAGCCGTGCACGAAGATCATCTCGCCCTGGCGCTCGATCTTGGAGGTGATGGTGTGCTTGACGGGCATGAGCCCCAGGTACTCCCAGCGGCGGGCGCGGGCCTCGGGCGGGCCGGCGCTTTCCAGTTGCTGGCGGGTCCAGAAGGCGGCCGTCTCGGCCCCGATGTTGAAGTTGTTGGGCTCGTACACGACGGCGAAATCGTGGTTGCCCATCAGGCACAACTGGCAGCGCGCCATGATCAGGTCAAGGCACTCGGCCGGCTGGGGGCCGTAGCCCACCACGTCGCCCAGGCAAATGATCTGCTCCACCTGCCGCTCGTCGATGTCGGCCAGGACCGCCTGCAAGGCTTCCAGATTGCTGTGGATATCGCTGATTACGGCAAGGGCCATGGCGCCAGGAACCTCTCGTCAGGCTGTCCGCTCACCGCCCGCCGCACGGCGAGCAGGTGTCTCATGCTAGGGCCTGGATAGGGGGCATGTCAACTGGAGGCTGGAGGCGCTGAAGAGGAGTCGAGCTCGTGGCGAACGCCAAAGGATAGAGGAGCTGGGTGCCGTGGCTGCGTTCTTTTGCAGCCACGCGTTAGCGCAGGTTGCTGCTCGCGCCAGCGCGCCGGCGAGAAGAGTGCCCCCGCTGCACTCGGCTTGGAAGCTCGTTTTGATGACGCGTGGCTGCAAAAAAACGCAGCCACGGCACCCGGCCTGCCAAGTTCGTCCTAAGCCTTTGTCTTCCATGGAACTGGCAGCCGCTGACCCAACTAAACCACCCCCGCCGGCGGACCGATGACTATATCGATGCTATGCCGGAGGTTACTGCCGCCTTTGAAGCAACTTTTGCCGGGGAGAGCATAATGACATCGCTGCTCAGCGCGCAGCCGCGCCAGGCTCAGGCCAGTCTCAGCGCCTGGCTCAGCGCCAAACGCCAACTGCCCATTCCGCCTTCGGTTTTCATGAAGCTCATGGAGCTTGGCCGCCGGCTGGATGCCTCGCCCAATGACTACACTGAGATCATCACCACCAGCGCCTCCCTGGCGGGCAGGCTGCTGGCGGCGGTGAACAGCTCGTGGTTCGGCGTGCGCCACCACGTGCGCAATATCAGCCAGGCGGTGAACCTGCTGGGAACGGTGAATGTGCGGCTGCTGGCGGTGGCGCACTGCGTGGCGGCGGCGCACGAAGATATTCGCCTCGATAAGCGCGTCCTGGACCGCCACTGGCAGGCCGGTCTCATCAAGGCCGTGGCCGGCGAGCATTACGCCTGCCGCCTGGACGGCCGAGCCGGCGATGAGGCCTTCCTGCTGGGCCTCATGCAGGACATGGTGATGCCGGTCATGCACGAGCTGTGCCCGGATCTGTACGAGCGCAACTTGGCCGTGTGGTCGCCCGCCGAGCAGTGCCGCATCGAGCAGGAACGCTTCGGCATGGACCACGCGTGCGCGTCCAGTCTGCTGGCGGAGAACTACGGCCTGCCCCCCACGCTGTGCCAGATCCTTCGGGATCACCACAATCACGAGGCGCTCAGCCAGCAGACCGAACGCGCCGTGCTGGCGCAGGCGGTTCATTTCGCCGGCCTGTTCCCGCACGCCTTCGGCGGCTGGGACAGCCAGGAAGCCCAGGGCCTCACCACGCTGCTGCAGGACAAGTTTGCCGACCTGTCCGAACCGGTGGACGATGTGCTGGCGCACATCCAGCGCCGATTCGGGGAGGTCGTGGCCTGCATCCGCCCGTCGGCGGGCGGGGAAATCGACCTGACCGGGCTGCTCCGCCAGGCCACCGGCGAGGTGGTCGAGACCACGGTCTCGCTGGTGGGCCGCGTGCACGCGCTGATGGCCAACGCCGTCCAGGCCGACAGCCAGCTCACCGCCGCCAGCGTCGAGGCGCTGCGGCTGCGCGAGACCAGCCAGCAGGACCCGCTGACGGGCCTGCTGAACCGCCGCGGCCTGGAGGTCGAAGGCCGCCATGCCGTGCAGTCGGCGCGGCAGTCGGGCCATCCGCTGGCGGTGCTGTTCGCCGATGTGGATAAATTCAAATCGATCAACGACGTCTACGGCCACGAGGTGGGCGACAAGGTGCTCCAGCACGTGGCCGGCGTGCTGACCGAAACGTTCGGCCCCTCGGCGATCGTCGGCCGGTTTGGCGGCGACGAGTTCGTCATTGTGCTGGCCGAGGCGGCCACGGCGCGCCAGGCCAAGGCGCTGGCGGTGGGCCTGCTGGAGGCCGTGGGCCAGGGTCTGGCGACCTCCCCGGGAACGACCATCCCCCTGCGCATCAGCGTCGGCGGCCTGTGGTGCACGCGGCTGACCGAACAGGTGGACTGGACCAAGCTGGTCGCCACGACGGACCAGTTGATGTACCGGGCCAAGCAGCAGGAGGGCAACCAGGTGGTGTTTATTGAACTGGCCACGAGCAAGGAGTAGCAGGCACAGCGCATGACAGGGCAAGTGACATTCCCCGTGGTAGCGCCGGAGCGGGCATTCCACCGCATCCTGGGCAGCATCAAGCAGTTGCCCAGCCCATCGCAGGTATGCCTGGCCGTGACGCGCGCCACCGAGGCCCAGCACACCACCCTGGGTGAGCTGCAGGGCCTCGTCGAGAGCGACATCGCCCTGTCCGGAAGGCTTATGCAGGTGGCCAATTCAGCCTTCTTCGGCGTGCGCGAGCAGGTCACCTCCGTGCGGCGGGCGATTTCGCTGCTGGGCTTCGCCACGGTGCGGACGTTGGCGCTGGGCTTCTTCTTCAACGAGGAGTTCGGCACGCTGCGCCTGCCCGGCCTGCCTTATCCGGACCTGCCGCACTTTGCCTTGAGCGCCAGCGTGCTGGCCGAATCCATCGCCAATGTGGAAGCCCCCACCCTGGCGGCCGAGGCCGCCTGCCTGGGGCTGCTGCACGAAAGCGGCGTGATCATCATGGCCATGACGTTCGGCAGCCATTATCGCCGGATGCTCCGCCTGGGCGCTATCAGCAGCGGCGACCTGGCCAACCTGGAAATGCGCACCTTCGGGCTGAATCACCCGCTCGCCGGACAACTGCTGTTTGAAAGCTGGCGGCTGGGACCGGACCTGGCGGCCGCCGTGGCCCATCATCACCGGCGCGACGGTGTGAACGATACGGCCCACTGCTGCCCGCTGTGGAAGATTCTGATTCTGGCCGACTCGCTGGCCCTGGGGCTGCTGAAGACCCAGCCGCCGGCTGTGCAGGAACCCTCCGAAGCGTCTTTGGCGCCAGCGCCGCTGTCGCCGCCACCGGCGCAGGCCGATCCGCCGCCGGCACCGACGCAGGAAATGGCGACGGCACTAGGGCAAGGCCACAATGCCGCCCTGGTTGCTTCCGGCGGCGCCGACGAACAGGCGGACTTGGCCCGGCGGCTGTTCGGCTGGATGCCGGAGAAACTCGTCGACATCACGGCTCAGGCCAGGCTGATGTACCTCCAGCGGCTGGCCATCCTGGGCCAGCCCACCGGAAGCTCCCCTGACATCGCCGCCAGTGATGAAACCTGTGAACGCCAGCCCGCACCAGACCGTGCGGACGGAGATAACTCTCAAGACAACAAAGACTTGTAAGCCATGACTTCCCAGACGCCAACCGCTGCCGCCGCCACGGCCCCGACACCGCAGGAAATCGCGGTGGATCGGGCCCAGACCGCTATTCCGCGCGGCTACCTGCCGGTGGATATGGCCCTGCTGAGCCCCGGTCCGCGGCGGGATTTCGACCTGTTTCGCCGCGTAGGCAAGGAGATGGTGCTCTTTTGCGCTTCCAATTACCGGCTGGTGCCCTCGGCGATGCGGCACCTGCGCGATGAGGGCGAGTGCACGCTGTTTGTCCCCTGCGACCAGGGCACCTCGTTGACGCACTACGCCGAGAAGGCCCTGTCCAGCACGATGAAGGACACGCGGCTGTCGCTGCCGCGGCGCACGGAAATCCTGCACACCACCGCCCGCACGATCATGGCCGACGTGCTGACCAACCCCACCGCCGGCGACGTGGTCCGCCGCAGCGCCCGCATCGCCAATGGCACTGTCGACCTGTTCGCCCAGGACCCGGCGGCGCTGCGCACCATGGCGGCGCTGTTTACGCGCGATTACTACACGTACACGCATTGCGTGCACACCTGCGTGCTGGGCGTGGCCATGTACAAGTATCTCATCTCGCCCAAGATGGTCGAGCTGCGGCGCTTCGGCCTGGGCATGCTGCTGCACGATGTGGGCAAGAGCCTGGTGGATATCCAGATTCTCAACAAGCCCAGCCGGCTCAGCGAGCTGGAATTCATTCAGATGCAGGCCCACCCGCTGATGGGCTGGCGCGCCCTGGAGCAGCAGGGCGTCAACGATGGCATCATCCGCCAGGCGGTGCTCATGCACCACGAAAAGCTCGACGGCTCGGGCTACCCCTCGCACATCCAGGCGAAGGACCTGGACGCCCCCGCGCGCCTGGCGGCGATCGTCGACGTGTACGACGCCCTCACCACCGACCGCCAGTACCGCCCCGCGATGAGCCATCGCCAGGCCGTCGACCTGATGCGCAATACCATGCTCGGCGACCACCTGGACCCGGAGTATTTCACGGCCCTGGAGCGAGTCTGCATGTCGTTCTCCAACCGCCCCGCCCCCAAATGAAGCCGCGCGGCGGCGGACCGCCCACGGGGACGATGTCCAGGACGACTTGTCAAGCCATGCCGACTGCATACCCTGCGACTGCGCACTTGCTTAAAGCCTCTCCGCTCGACTATCCTAACTTCGCCCGCCGAAGTCTCTTTTGCCCTTCGGTGCGGCCGCAGCCGGAGTGGCGGAATTGGCAGACGCGCGGGATTCAAAATCCCGTGACCCAAAAGGTCGTGTGGGTTCGACTCCCACCCCCGGCATCCTGCTTCGCTCGGGCCAGGCCCGAGCTACGCAGGACTTCGCCCTGCCAAGCTTTAGCGAAGCAGGGTCGTCCTGGATAGAGCCAGAAAGTCAAGAAGAACGCCCGGAACCCCAGACCCGAGCGCAGCAGAATGCCGCCCTGCGTAGCCTTGGCGAAGCAGGGCCAATTGGAGGGAGATTCTAACTTTCGGGGACCACAAGTGAAATACGTCTACCTCCTTCGCTCCCTCACAGATCAAAGCCGCAAGTACGTTGGCATCTCCGCAGATCTGAACCAGCGTCTTGCCGAGCACAACGCGGGCAAGAGTCCCCACACCAGCAAGTACGTGCCGTGGGAATGTGTCCTGGCCATTCGCTTTGTAGATGAAGCCAAGGCCGAAGCCTTCGAAGCCTATCTCAAACAAGGCTCCGGCCACGCTTTCGCCAACCGCCATTTCTGGTGACTCTGTCTCCCGCCCGCTCGGCTGACCGGCCGAATCCCGCGCGAACTGCGTCAAACGACGTCAAACAGCGTCATATCGCGTCAAACTGCGACTACGGCGTGTGCGCCATACGATGCGCCACGATGCCTTGTAGTTGACATGCCACGGGCAAGGAGGAGGCAGGGCATGGACCAGCCAGACTCAGGCCCGCACTTCCGTTCTCAAGGCCCCTCAAGGAAGATCGACGACGATGCGAAATCCGCTGTCGTTGAGCGTGCCACCTTGACCGCGAGAGGCAGATCTGCAGTGGCCCGGATCAGTAAAGTAACTGCCGCCGCGCTTCACATGATCTTCGCCTACGGCCGGGCCGGTTGGGTCCGCGGCCCTTCCCTCGGCGTAAGAATCGCTGTACCAATCCGCGCACCACTCCTCTACGTTGCCATGCATATCGAACAGACCCCAGGCGTTGGGTTTCTTCTGGCCTACAGGATGCGGTTGGCCCATGAAGTTATTCGGCACCTTGCTGTTGAACATGCACCAGAGGTAGGAGTCGCTGTCCTCCCAGTTATCGCCGAAACTGAAGGCCGCGTTGCTGCCCGCGCGGCAGGCATATTCCCAGCGGGCTTCGGTGGGCAAGTGAACATGGCGGCCGGTCTTGTGGGACAGCAATTGGCAGAACATGTCTGCATCATGCCACTCCAACATCTCCACCGGATTGTTCGGCTCCTTTACGCCGCTGGGGTCCAGCCTCGTGACGGCGAAATACTGGGCCTGCGTCACCTCCGTCACCGCCATGTAGAATGGCCGCGCGAGTGTCACCTCGTGCAAGGGTCCCTCGTTCTTCTCCTGGCGGCCTTTCTCATTATCGGGGCTGCCCATCATGAAGCGCCCGGCGGGAATCAGGACCAGCCGGATTGAAACGCCTTTGCCGCAGTCCACGTTCAGGTCCTTGGGCACGCCGAGCTGTTCGGCCGTCTCCTGCTGGCGTGCGGCAGCCTGCCTGGTATCAAAAGGCCATTCCTCGTAGGTCGGAGGTGTTTTCGCTGCCGGGAGACTGGCCGGCTCTGGCGGCAAGTCGGCCGTGCTCGATGTGGGCTTGCTGGTCGCCTGGCCGGGCGCTTCAGGTCGAGGCTCCTGACGAACGCGGTACAACGTGCCTGCCTTTGCGGCTAGGTACTGCACCGCTCCACCGGCATCAAACGAGAGCGGCCCAGAGCGGAAGATGCGGTCAAACTCCGGTCCCGCCATGCCATCGAGCATGATGAGCGACTTGCCGGCCCTGTCGGCTGGCATTCGGGACAGGCTACTTTAATTGCCGCCCGTGTGGATTCGACTCCCACCCCCGGCAGTTGCGTCAGATCGCGTCAAATCGCGTCAGGACGCGACAAATCGCGACACGTTGGCCCAGGTTTCGCGATCCCCCGCCCGTTCGGCCAACCAACCGGATCCCGCGCGAACTGCGACAAATCGCGTCAAACTGCGTCATATCACGTCAAACCGCGACTATGGCGTGTGCGCCATACGATGCGCCACCATGCTAGGAGTCTAACATGTCTGTGCCCGAACCGGGCAGGGACCTTTGCGGCAGGGGCAAGCCAGCTTCTGCTTCTTTATGGCCTTCTCGGCTCCCACACTACGATTACGTGCGCTCTGCAGCGGATCAAAAGTCATCATCCTCAGCGGGGAGGGGGCGGAGGACGGCCGGGTTGCCGGCATGAGTCGGGCTCGATCCATCTGCTCGGAGCGCTTAGCCGGGGAGGGCGCGGAGGACGGCCGGGTTGCCGGCATGAGCTGGGCTCGATCCATCTGCTCGGAGCGCTTCAGGATCGCCGCCTTTACCTGCTTCATCAAGTGCCTGACCGCCTCGTCGTCCTGGAGCACTTCTGCCGCCAGATCTTTCAACTCTCCCGTTTCTTGCGGCACCCTGGCGTACAGTTCCCCGATGGCTCCTTCCACAACCTCGCGCAGGACGAAGGCATGTGACTGCGACCGCATTTCGCTGATGCACGCGGGAAAGGTGCTGGCGTGCGATGCTCCGCACAAGCTTATCGAGTCGCGGGGCAGCGCCAGCCTGGAGGAGGCGTTTATCGGCTATATGGAGGACGCCATTGGCGGTGCGGCCGAGGAGAAGGCTACGGCCAGCGCGCCGCCGGCCGCTCAGCCCGCGACGGCGACGGCGCCGCCCAAGCCCCCGGGAGCGGGATTGAGTCTGGAACGGTTGCTCGCCTACACCCAGAACGAAACCATGCAGATCCTCCGCGACCCGGTGCGGCTGGCCTTCGCCTTCGTAGGTTCGGCGCTGCTGATGCTCGTTTTCGGGTTTGGCATCACGACCGACGTCGAGCATATCCGCTATGCGGCGCTGGATCTCGATCAGACGCCGGAAAGCCGCGCTTATCTCGAGCAGTTCGCCGGCTCGAGCCGGTACTTTGTCGATACGCCGCCGGCCCGCTCCGCGGCGGAGGCCCAAGAGCGCCTGCAGTCGAATGAAATCGCGATGATCCCGGAGATGCCCCCGAGTTTCGGCAGGGATCTCCGCAAGGGCTCCGGCCCGGAAGTCTCGGCGCTGGTGGACGGCGCCAATCCATTCCGCGGGGAGACCATCGCGCAGTACGCTCAGGGCGTTCAGGCCCGCATGCGGAACGATCCGGCCAGCGGGTTGGACATCGCCGCACAGAAGTACACCGCCGACATCCAAGAGCGGTACACCTACATCCGCCGCGCCGAGCTGAATGCCGCCGCCCAAAGCGCTCGCATCGGCGTTGCCAAGGCGGACCTCTATCCCCGTTTCTCGCTGGTGGGCGAGATTGGCTTTGAAACCAGCAGCCATGGCGGCCTTCAATCCGGCAACGCGACGTTTGGCTACTTTTTCAACGGCGACAGCCTGTTTTATTCTTACGGCCCGGCGTTCCGCTGGCCCATTCTCAATTACGGCCGGCTGGAGAATAACGTGCGTGTCCAGGATGCGCGGTTCCAGCAGCTTCTGGTCAACTATCAAAACCCCGTCCTGATCGCGGCCAGGGAAGTGGAAGATGGGTTGATCGGCTTTCTCAAGGCCCAGGAAGCCGCCGCCTTCGAGCAGAACTCCGTGGATGCCGCCCGACGGTCGGTCCAGATCTCCTTGGCCCAATATCGGGAAGGCGCGGTGGATTATGAGCGCGTGTTGGATTCCCAACGCTCCCTGCTGGAGCGGGAGAACAGCCTGGCCGAGATTCGCTCTTCCATCGCCACGAATCTGATTGCCCTGTACAAGGCCTTGGGCGGCGGCTGGGAATTGCGCCAGGGGCAGCCCATTGTGGCGCCACGCAGGACCAGATGAAGCAACGCACCGATTGGGGCAGCTTGTTGCCGCCGGCCGCAGCGCCGGAAACTCTGAACCCGCCGCCCCCGGCCCGCGAGCTGCCCTTGCTGCCGAAGCCCGAGTGGTGACGGCTTGTGCAAGCCAGCCGGGCGGAGAGAATAGGAAAGAACGCATAGGACGAATCAGGTCGTTGCCGCGCAGAGACTTTCGTGATGGATTGAATTCTCAAAGCAAGAAACGGATGACCTATGACCACTGACACGACCACCGCGCGCGTCGCCGGACCCCTTTCAGACGAGCTGTTGGCCAGGATGGATGCCTATTGGCGGGCCGCCAATTACCTCTCAGTCGGCCAGATCTATCTGATGGACAACCCGCTGCTGCGCGACCCCCTCAAGCGCGAGCACATCAAGCCGCGGCTGCTGGGCCACTGGGGGACCTCTCCCGGCCTCAACATGCTCTGCGTGCACCTTAACCGGATCATCAAGCGCGATGACCTGAACATGATCTACATCATCGGCCCGGGGCACGGGGGGCCCTCGATGGTGGCGCACGCGTATCTCGAAGGCACGTACAGCGAGGTGTATCCGGACATCAGCCAGGACGTCGACGGCATGCGGAAGCTGTTCAAGCAGTTCAGTTTCCCCGGCGGCATTCCCAGCCACGTGGCACCGGAGACCCCTGGCAGCATCCACGAGGGCGGGGAACTCGGCTACGCGCTGAGCCACGCATACGGGGCGGCCTTCGACAACCCGGACCTGATCGTGGCCTGCATCATCGGCGATGGCGAGGCGGAGACCGGCCCATTGGCCACGGGCTGGCACGGCAACAAGTTCCTGAACCCGGCCCGGGATGGGTGCGTGCTGCCGATCCTGCACCTGAACGGGTACAAGATCGCCAATCCCTGCTTCCTGGCCCGGATCCCCAAGGGCGAGCTGCAGAAGTTCTTCGAGGGCATGGGCTACAAGCCCTACTTCGTCGAAGGCCGCGACCCGGCGGCCGTCCACCAGCAGTTGGCCGGCGTGCTGGACACGGTGGTGGCCGAGATCCAGCGCATCTGGTCCGACGCCCGCACCCGGGAGAGTCTCCAGCGGCCGGCATGGCCGATGATCGTGTTTCGCACTCCCAAGGGCTGGACCTGCCCCGCCCAGATCGACGGGCTGAAATGCGAAGACTACTGGCGAAGCCACCAGGTGCCGATGAGCGACATGGACAAGCCCGAGCATATCCACATTCTCGAAAAGTGGATGAAGAGCTACCGCCCCGAAGAGTTGTTTGACCCATCCGGGCGGCTCGTGAGCGAACTGGCCGAGCTGGCGCCCACCGGCCACCGCCGCATGAGCGACAACCCACACGCCAACGGCGGCCTGCTGCTTCGGGACTTGAAGATGCCCGACTTCCGCCAGTACGCCATCGACGTGCCCAGCCCCGGGGCCACCATCGCCGAGTCCACGAGGGTCATGGGCACGTTCCTGCGGGACGTCATGAAGCTGAATCTGGAGAGCAAAAACTTCCGGCTGTTCAGCCCGGACGAGAACAATTCCAACCGCTGGCAGGATGTGCTGGAGGTGACCAGCCGCTGCTACATGGCGGAGATCTACCCCGACGACGACAAGCTCAGCCCCGACGGCCGGGTGATGGAAGTGCTCAGCGAGCACCAGTGCCAGGGCTGGCTGGAAGGCTACCTGTTGACCGGGCGGCACGGCTTCTTCTCGTGCTACGAGGCGTTCATTCACATTATTGACTCAATGTTCAATCAACACGCCAAGTGGCTCAGAGTCTGCAACCACATTCCGTGGCGGCGGCAGATCGCTTCGCTCAACTACCTGCTCAGCTCCCATGTCTGGCGGCAGGACAACAACGGCTTCAGCCACCAGGATCCCGGCTTCCTCGACCACGTGGTGAATAAGCGAGCCGAGGTCATACGCATCTACCTGCCGCCGGATGCCAACACCCTGCTGTCGGTGACGGATCATTGCTTGCGCAGCCGCAACTATGTCAATGTGGTCGTGGCCGGCAAGCAGCCCGCGCCGCAGTGGCTGACGATGGACCAGGCCATCAAGCACTGCACCAAGGGCATCGGCATCTGGGAGTGGGCCAGCAACGACAAGGGCCAGGAACCCGACGTGGTCATGGCCTGCTGCGGAGATGTGCCCACCATGGAGACGCTGGCGGCGGTCGACTTGCTGCGCGTGCACCTGCCGGAACTGAAGGTGCGCGTGATCAACGTCGTGGACCTGATGAAGCTGCAGCCGGCCGAAGCGCACCCGCACGGGCTCTCGGACCGCGATTTCGACGTTCTGTTCACCAAGGACAAGCCGGTCATCTTCGCCTTTCACGGCTACCCTTCGCTGATCCACCGGCTGACGTATCGGCGGACGAACCACACGAACCTGCACGTGCACGGCTACAAGGAAGTGGGCACGACCACCACGCCCTTCGACATGGTGGTGCTCAACGATCTGGACCGGTTCCACCTGGTGGAGGATGTGATCGCGCGACTGCCGCAATTGGGTGCTAAAGCCGCCTACTTCGAGCAGGCCATCCACGACAAGTTGATCGAGCACAAGCAATACATCGCCCGCTACGGCGATGACATGCCCGCCATCAGCGGATGGAAGTGGGGACGCAAAGCGCCCACCAGCGAACGCACCACCTCTACCGAGGGGGACAATGTTTAGAGCCGCCTCTAGCGGGAGGTGGCCTGGCGTGTTGCCGGCGCGGTCGCTTTGGCCGGCCGTGTCTCCTTTGCGGGACCGGACAGGACAACGTAGACGTTGAATTTGTTGGGTGCGTTGACCGCCGCACAGCCCTGGGCATCCGTTGTGCCCTGGGCGACCGGAGCGCCGTAGAAATCCTTGGGATCCATCAGGCGGAAGGGCCGCTTGGCCCCAACCAGGCCCTTGAAGTTCACGGTCACCTTGGGCTTGGAATCGCTTTGCCAGTTGAAGATCACCAGGTTTCCGCGGCCGGGCTCGAAGGCATTGGGTTTGACAAGGATGGTCGGCGCTGCGGGCGGTGATCCGCCCGGCGTGACAATGGCATCCGGCGAGTGAGGGGCATAGATGAGCTTCTTGCCGCCGATAATGGTGTTGTTGGCTTCCTCGAGAGCCTCGATCCACCAGAAGTGGATGTCCGCATCGACCACCAGGTTTTTGGTCACCACGGCATCGCCGTTGACGCGCGCCTTGTTGAGGGAATAGCCGATCCACACCGGCGTCGTATCGAAAACATTGCCGTTCACATGCGCATCGTGGAAGGTCGCGCCACCGCCCAGCAGGAACTGGCCCTGGTCCATGAAGATGTTGTCTTCGATGTAGAAATGATCGAGAAAGGTGTTGCCGGTGCCGTACGCCTGCATCGTCTGCTGCCCATCGGGATAGCGCGTGGAGAAGATGCAGTTGCTGTAGGTCTTGTTGGGGTCCTTGTTCTGCGTATAGACGCAGTGGCCGTGTCCGCGATCGGGGGCCTTCCAGCCGCAGCCGTACACGATGCAGCCGTACACCAGCGAGTCGACATCTTCGATCTCGCTGGTGAAGCCTTCCGAGGCGCCGTGCACGATGCAGTTGATGATCCGGATGCCCTGCCCCACGTACATGTTGACGCCGCCAACGGGAGAGGGAACGTCGCCGGGCCAGGGACCCGACTGGGTCGAAATGACATCATTGACCCACCCCTTGGAGCAGAATTCGATGTCCCGGATGTCCAGGTATTTGCTGGGCATCAAGACATCGCCGTGCCCGTAATTTTCCTTCTCGCCGATGGTGACCCCGCCGTTGATGATCGCGTGTGCGCCGACGGCCGGCCGCAGAACGATCCGCTTCTCGGCCGTGCCGATCAGCTTCACCCAGATATTGCCGTTGTGGCCTTCGTATCCGGGCTTGTAATAGTTGTAGGTGCCATCCATCAGGTAGATCGTGTCGCCCGGCTGCACCTTGCCGCTATGTCCGAGGCAGGCCGAGGTGATGTCCCAGGGCGCCGCCTGCGTGCCGGCATTGTCTGAAGCGCCCGAGGGCGAAACGTACCATTCCGTGGCAAGGCACGCCAACGGTGTGCAGGCGAAGGCCAGAGCGAGGACGAGGGCGCGCTCGAGCACGGAACGATGGCGGGTAGGTCGCATGCTATTGCTCCTTTTGCCTGAGGTCTGCGACGCGGCGGGACACAACTCAAGTTCGTATCGAACTTGCACTCTCCGGCCAGCCAAGATACGCCGGCCGCCGGGGCTGTCCAGAAGGAATCCTCTGGAATCCCGGCCTATTGCCCCGGCTCCACCAGGTCCAGCCGCTGCACCGGCACCTCTTTGAATTCAATCTCTTTGCCCCAGATGGCTTTTAATTCCGATATGCCGGCCGCATGTGCGTTGGGGCGAAGCAGGACCGTGGCTGTGACTCCCGGGCCCACGCGCTGAAAACTGTTCCGCGTGCCAAAGGTGCCGCGAAGGTCGGCCACCTTCTGAACTGTCCCCATTCCAAAACTCTGCTCCCCCAGCCGGATCTCCAGATCGAAGTACATGGCCAGGCACGGCGAGCATCGGAAGTTGATCTCGATCGCTTCTTGCCCGGCCCCCGGCAGCACCCTCAGCGACTCCACGCTGATGAGGCCCTGCGCCACCGGGTCCTGGGCGGGATCCTCAACCAACGTGGCCGGCTGCGGCGCGAAGACCGTCACGTTGGCGGTAACATCCTTGCTCCATTTGCGGCGGGCCGGCGGCCACAGCTTGGCCGGTCCCGGCCGGCCATCGGATGTGGCGTACCGGCTCACTTGCGGCACGATGCCCAGGTCGACGTGCAAGGTGACTTTGTAATCTCCCGGCTCGGCAGGCAATGCCAGTCCGTCTTGCAGAGGGAAGGGGCCCTCCGCGCTGAGCCCCCAGGTATTGGATTTATTCAGCTCCAGCTTTCGCCCATCGCCCAGTTCCGCGCCGGCGAGGGCCTTGATGAGTTTCATGTTGGGCAGATTCCAGCCGCCGCCATACTTGATGTCAAATCGCCACGGCTGGCCGGCACAGATGCGCGCTGGCCCGGTGATTGCCGGGTCCTTTCCGTAGAAGGCATCGGAAAGCCGGGCATATTGCTCGTCGGAGATAAGCCCCCCCGAGTCCACCCGCCCCACAAAACTATCGCACCAGACCAGCGGCGACTGACCCTTTTGGGGCAACGAATTGAGATGGGTGATAAGCTGGTCGATGGCGGCGGTAACGTCCTGCGCCGACAGCTTGCCCTTGGCCAGCCGCCGATCCAATTCCATCCAGTCTGAAGGCCGATCCACCGTCTCCGACACGTGGGCAATGACCGACCGGTTGGACCGGTAGTCCGACCATTGAATGCCCATCGCCGCCTGAAGCAGCGACACGCCCAGCAGCAGCAGCGGCAGCAGCGCCATGGCGCCGCCCAGGAGCATCATCCGGGGACGTTTCTGGAATTTGCCGAACGAGACCGCATTGGCGCTCGCCAAATCACCGCCGCACTCGGGACACCGGGAACTCCGCTGGGGGTCCTGCCCGCGCAGATCGTAGCCGCACGCGGTGCACCGGGGCAGGCTCAACGCCGGCCGGCCGCGCCAGCCGAGGATGAAAATCAGAATCCCCGCCGCCAACATCAATATGCCGATAATGCCGATAAGGCCACTGGCCACTTTTCTGTCCCTTCAGGTAAGCCTGCTCACAGGACCTTCCCTTAAGACGTGTAAATACCCGAAAGGTTACAAGCAAAACCCGATTCCACTGGGAAATAGTCGCCGCAAAGGCGACTCTGGCACCGACGGCCACAGCCGCCGACGGGACTCTTCTTTCCCCTCGACGTGGACTGGCACAACGCCTTTAGCCCCGTTAGAATGTCTGTGAGGTTCGGCCCCGTGCGCCGAACCACCCTTGGACCCAGTGTGCCCGCCGGCCTTGTTTGTCACGCCCGTGAGCTCACTACAGGAGAGTTCGTGATGAAGCTTTACGTGGGCAACCTGAGTTACTCCGTCACTGCCAAGGCCCTGGAAGAGATGTTCAGTCAGTTTGGCGAAGTGGAAGATGTGCATGTGCCTACCGACCGCAGCACCGGCCGGCCGCGCGGCTTTGCCTTTGTGACCATGCCCAACGCCGCCGAGGCGCAAAAAGCCATCGCGGAAGTGTCCGGCAAGCAGATCGACGGCCGGGCCGTGGAAGTGAACGAAGCCCGTCCGCGCAAGGATGAAGGCGGCGGCGGTGGCGGCGACGGCCGGGGTCCGCGGCGCGATGATGGCGGCTTCCGCGGGCGCTAGCCGATTTTGTTGAAACACGCGAAATTCATCACCAGAGCTTGATCGCCCGGCGGTCAAGCTCTGCGCTTTTGCCGCCGGCGCAGGTGGCATGCCCTCACGCCGCGGGCCGCCTTGGCGGCCAAGGCGGGTGGGCATGAGTGGGCCAGGCGTGGGCTCCTAAGCGAGCGTGCGCTTCGGCGCCACTTGACGGGGGCGCCGCTGGGGCATTAGGGTTCTTCGCGACTTATAGCAATGTGAAGGGAGCCAGCGCGATGCGTACGCCTTCTTCGCCGTTTCGGGGACACTACCCATACCCCGCCTCCATGTTCCGCGCCCACGACACATTCGAGATGATCCTCCTGGACGGCGGGGCGTTCTTCCACACGATCGGCAGCATCGGCTCATCCGCCGGCACGGCCTGGCTCGATCAACTCGACTCGGGAACGCTGCTGGCCGACTGGATGCGGGGTCGAACCCTCGACTGGGACCGGGTATTCGATGACCGGCTGGATGGTCCCTGCGGCTTGCCCGTCGAAAAGCACGTCTGGCTCAACCGGCTGTACTTCCTGCTGCCCCTGGCCCACGCCTTCTTCCGCGACCGCCAGGAGAAGCGGGCCGCCACGTGGCTGGGGTACCTGAAAAGCTGGGCGGTGGCGCACCCGTACCGGCGCGGCGCTGATTGGCGCACAGGCAAGACGATCTGGCACGACATGCAGGTCACCTGGCGGCTGCTGGTGCTGATCCACAGCCTGTTCCTGCTGGCGGGCGCCACGTCGCTGCGAAAAAGCGACTGGGCGTTCATCCATCGCCTGGTGCAGCTCCACGCCGAGCACGTGCACTGGGAGGCGGCCCGCGAGCTGGCCGAAGGCAAGGGCAAGGGCAACCACTTCCTGCAAAAAGGGACGGCGCTGCTGTACGCCGGCCTGCTCTTCCCGGACTTCGACGGCGCCGGCCGGTGGGTAGAGACTGGCCGCGGCGTCGTGAAGCAGCAGCTTGAGGCCGAGATCTACGCCGATGGCGGCAGCATCGAGGCCTGCCCCTCCTACAGCCACTTCATCGCTCGCCTGTACCTGGATGCCTGGGGGCTGCTGAAGCGCAATGGCCAGCCGCCGATTCCGGGCCTGCTGGAAAAACTCCGCCGGCAGTACGCGTTCCTGGCCGCCACCGCCGCACCGGATGGGCGGACGCTGCAATTGAGCGATTCCTACGCCATGGATGCCGATGCGGACCTCGCGCTGGTGCACGAGGTCTTCCCCCCCGCGCCCGCACGCGCCGCCGCCGCTCGCGCCAAATCCGCCACCTTCACCGACAGCGGGTTTGTGGTCCTGCGCGCGGGTAAAATCGCGGTCTACATCGACGCCATGCCCTTTGGCCCCGGCCACATCCACGATGGCAAGCCCAACGTGCTGGCCTTCATCGAGGGCCAGCCGCTGCTGGTCGATGGAGGCTCGTGCAGTTACGACGACCCCTGGCACCACGCCTGGTATCGCTCCGGACCGGCCCACAATGCCGTGATGATCACGCCGGCCGGCCAGGATTGGGCGCCGAACGACCAGATCCCCTCCTGGCGGCGAACGATCGTGCCCCAACTGTCGCTGGAAAAACCCGATGCCCGCTCAGCTCGCTTCCGGCAGACCTTCGAGGGCCCGGGCCTCAAATACAACTGGACGCGGCAGGTGCAGGTGGATGATCGATCCATCACCATCACCGATCGCATCGCGGCCTCCGCGTCGGTCAGCGCCCGGCAGTTCTGGCACTTTGCCCAACTGCCCGTGGGCATTCTCGACGGCGACATTTACCTGCCCTGCGAGACCCGCGCGGCCGCCATCGTCGCCCGCGCCGGCGGGCGCTATGTCACGCTGCGGCTGCTTAAGGGCAGTAGCGCTGCTGCTGCTACTAAACCGTTCGCGCTGGATTTTCGCCCGTACGTCGATGCGAATAACCGAATCGCCAACTCACTGCAGGCCGTCGCGGCGAGCAAGGGGCGAGATATCACGCTGCAGGCGCGTTTCGCGCTTGAATAGTAGGTGGGAGGTAGGGCGAGCAACTTGTTGCTCGCGCAATTCTGCGGGCAAGACCCAGAATTCGGGGCCGCCTGCGATCTCGGCGCGCCGGCGCGGCGGCAAAGAGATTCTGCCGCTGAGCCGTCACCAACATCGGAAGATTCATCGGCCCGCCCCGCCATGCGCTCAATCTTGCCGGCCGAGCATGCGCGAGCAGCAATTTGCTCGCCCCCTACTTGGTTATGCGGGCCGTTGGCGGGCGACAGATCGGCATTCCAAACGAAGATCGGCAAGTGCCTGCAAACGGTCAGGGTTATGTGTCGTATTGAGAATCGGGTTGTTCCGGACAATCGCATTCTTCTCGGCTCTTGGAAATGCATCCGTATCGATCGCGACGAAACGCACAGAAAGATGCTCTTGATTCCAAGCGATGATTGCACACGTATCCTCCGGCGAGAATATGTAGTTATTCTGATTGCGTTTGCCAACCAGTGACCCGGGAGACGGGCGGAATCCCAGAATCGCCCCAATCCCCCTGAAGAAGGTCGAAGGGTGCTTGTGCCGCAGATCCTGTTCGATCAGGCGGTCGTACAGAGATGAGGAGGCAATACCAACGTAGATTAGGCTGGAATGCTTCTCGCGCAAATGACCACCAAAAGACTCCGGAAGGCTATCTGGCGAATCAACAAAGATGGAGTAAAAGCCGGGTTCTGACGGAACGACCGTGTGCGCCACGGCGACCGAGTAAAGGGCGGCGGCCTTTTCCAATGATACCGCGATGCTGTCGTCGTTCTCTCTCACCATCGGCTGAGTGGAATGCTCCCCGAAACCTGA
>PMYD01000016.1 GCA_003171335.1 Phycisphaerales bacterium | reverse complement strand
GAACGGTTTGGAGTCGGCTGGAGGATTTCTCCAGCTAAGCCGTCCTGGGCGGGCTCGACTCCGACAATATCGGAGTCGACGGGTTAATCTCACCATGATGCCAAGCCCCTTTTCACCCTCTCCTTGCCTGCCGTGCCGGCGGTGGTATCCTTAGGCCGATCCATGAGAAAGCTCCTGCTTAGAGCGCTGGTGGTGCTGCTGGCCGCGGGGGCGGCGTGGTGGCTGTTCTGGCTGACGCCCACGCGCGGCGGCCAGCGGCCCGATACGATCCGCTTTGGATTTTGGGGCGACTACCAGGAGTACCAGATGTGGCAGCGGGTCGTGGCGGAGTTTGGCCGCCGGCACCCCGAGATCCACGTCGACCTGGAGCACATTCCCGGCGCCGGGGAGTACGCGAGAAAGATGGCCGCCTGGTTAGCCGCCGATTCGCTGCCGGATGTGGTGCTGCTCTTGGATCAGCCTTTCCCTCGCTACATCGACAAGCGCGATGGCCGCACGCCCGTGCTGGCGGATCTGACCCGGCTGGTGGATGAATCCGCCCTTGACCCCAACGAATTCTGGCCCACCGCCTGGGCGAGTTTTGGCGCCCGCGAGGGCGACGGCTATCACCAATACGCGCTCCCCGTCTTCGGCGGCAACAACCTTATCTTCTACAACCGCCAGTGTTTCCGCCGGGCCGGCCTGCCGCTTCCCCAAGAGAGCCACATCGACCAGGATTGGACGCTCGAGCAATTCGAGGACCTCTGCCGCAAGCTGACGATCCGCCAAGGCGAGGGCAAAACCGCCCGCACAGTGCAGTGGGGTTTCGACATGCCGGCCGGCTGGCTGTACTGGCTGCCGTTCATTTACGCCTGCGATGCGGATATTCTCAGCCCCGACCGCACGGAGTTCATCTTCACCGGCCCCGGGGCGCTGTGCTCGCTGCGGCTGTGGCGGCGGCTGATCGACGATCACCTTGTACCCCGCGGCGGCGAACTGGGGCAGATGCGGCAGAACGTGGCCTTCCTGACCGGCCGCGTGGCGATGGTGTGCGATGGGCCCTGGCAGATGGCGTTCCTGAACGAGGCCAAGCTGGATTATGGCGTGATGTTCCCGCCGCGCTCGGCCGCCGGCGTTCGCGGCACGCGCATCACCTGGAACGGCGTGGGCCTGGCGGCTCGGCTTTCCAAAGATCCGGGGCGGCTGCGGCAGGCGTGGCTGTTCGCCGCGTTCGCCGCCTCGCCGGAGGCGGGGCGAATCGTTGCCCAGGTGCAGCGGAGCATTCCCGCCTGCCGTGCGGCCGGTCAGGCGTTTGCCGCCGGCAGCGAGCCGGCGCGGGCGGGGAAGTTCATCGCGGCGATGGAATTCTCCCGCCTCCAACCCATCACGTTGAAATGGAATGACATGGACAACGCCCTGTACAACGCCCTGGGCAAACTCACCATCGCCCGCCGCGGCGATGACGGCCAGTGCGATGTCACGCCTGAGAGCACGCTGGACACGATGGCCGATGCCATGGTGAAGCGCCGGCTCTTCCCGGTGCGCCGCCCGGATGGCACGCTGCGACCGATGGAGGAGCGGCCGTGACGGCCACAGCACAAAGTTCGCACAAAGTCGGTCCGTTGCGGCACTTCCTCCGCCGCCACGGCGCCGGCTACGCCTTCGCCGGGCCTTACCTGGCGGGACTGGTGCTGCTCCTGGCGGGGCCGCTGGTGTTGAGCCTGGCCATGAGCTTTTGCGACTGGGATGGCATGGGCGGCCTGGATCGCATTCATTCGGTCGGCGTGCGGCACTACGCTGAACTGTGGCGGGAATTTACCACCGGCGTCAACTCCAACGGCGAGCCCTCCTTCGCCCGCCTGGCCGTGGTGAACACGCTCATCTATGCCGCCGCCTCGGTGCCGTTGGGGCTGCTGGCGGCGCTGGGGTTGGCGCTGCTGCTGAATCGCCGGCTGCCGGGCATGGGGCTGTTCCGCACGATCTTCTACTTGCCGGCCGTTGTCTCCGGCGTGGCCACCGTGCTCATGTGGCAGTGGATGTTTCACCCCGAGCTGGGGCTGGTCAATTCCTTCCTGCGCGGCTTGGGCGTGAACACCGCCGGCCATCCTGTTCTTCGCTGGCTCTATAGTCCCGAGGGCTGCAAACCCGCGTTGATCATCATGAGCCTCTGGACTGTCGGCGGGGCGATGCTCATTTTCCTGGCCGCACTCCAAAACGTCAGCGACTCGCTCTACGAGGCCGCGCGTGTGGATGGCGCCGGCCGCTGGCGGCAGTTCTGGCACGTGACGTTGCCGCAGATTTCGCCGGCGGTGTTCTTCAACCTGGTGATCGGTTTGATCCAGGCGATGCAGGTCTTTATGCAGCCCTTCCTGGTCTATAGTCCCCAGCAGGACAACCGGTTGCTGATGGCCGTGCCGCAGATTTACTACGAGGCGTTTCAGCTTGGCCATTTCGGCTACGCGTCGGCGCTGGCCTGGCTGCTCCTGGGTCTGATCCTGCTGTTGACGCTGGGGCTGCTGTGGTCGAGCCGCAAGTGGGTGTACTATGAAAGCTAGGCTGGAGGCTGGAGGCGGGAGGCTGGAGGAACAGCCAAGAAAGCAGGAGCTTCAGTTTTGTTCCGGTCGTACCTCCAGCCTCCAGTCTCCAGCCTCCAGCCTGGGATAAAGATGAAGGATCCGAATACAACTCGTCGCTGGACCGCAGGAAGTATCCTGGCCCTGCTCCTGCTGCTGGCCCTGGCGGCCGTGTTCCTGATGCCCTTCCTCTGGTCGCTGTCGGCCAGCCTCAAAGGGCTGGGGCAGGTGTATGAGTTTCCGCCCAAGCTCACCGTGAGCGACCCGCAGTGGAGCAATTATTCGCGGGCGATGGCGCGGCTGCCGTTCGCGCGGTTCATGCTCAACACGGTAATCCTGTGCGTTTCCTGCGCCGCCGGTCAGCTTTTGACGGCCAGCATGGCGGGCTACGCCTTCGCGCGGCTGCGCTTCAAAGGCCGCGATCTGCTCTTTGTCATTCTCCTGGCCAGCATGATGCTGCCGGCTCAGGTGCTGCTGCTGCCGCATTTTCTGCTGTATCGCCAGCTTGACTGGGTGGGCACGTATAAGCCGCTCATCGTGCCGAGCTGGCTCGGGGGCAGCGCGTTCTTCATCTTCCTCTTCCGCCAGTTCTTCCGCGCCATTCCCGCCGAGCTGGAGCAGGCCGCGCGCCTCGATGGCGCCAGCGAATGGCAGATTTACTGGCGGATCTTTCTGCCGCTCTCCAAGCCGGTGCTGGTGACGGTGGGGCTGTTGAGTTTCGTGGCGCACTGGCAGGAATTCCTGGGGCCGCTGATCTACCTGAGCGATTACCGCCGCTACCCCATCAGCATGGGCCTGCGGATGTACCAGTCGATGGATGGCTCGTTCGTGAACCTGCTCATGGCGGCCAGCCTCATGGCGAGCGTGCCCCTTTTGCTGCTGTTCCTGCTGGGCCAGCGGTACTTCACCCGCACGCTGCTGCTGACGGGGGGGAAGTAGACTGTAGGTTATAGACTGTAGGCTGTAGGAACGGTCGGACACTGGGTGCCGTGGCTGCGTTTTTTTTGCAGCCACGCGTCAGCGCAGGTTGCTCTCTTTCTCGCGTCGCGTTCCATCGCGGCAACAAAAAGATGCACCCTCCGCACCCGGCTTCGCAAGCTCATTCTGATGACGCGTGGCTGCGAAAAGATGCAGCCACGGCACCCGCCGGAAAAAGAAAGCGTTCCTCTCCGGCCGTACCTACAGCCTACAGCCTACAGCCTGAAAAACCCACGGGGCCCCGGCTGTGGTCAGCCGAAGCCCCGTGGTTAACTCGGGCCGTGCGTACAGCACCCGAGGAATTAATGTCGAATTCTCACGCCGACACCCCAGCCGTGGTTGTACCCGCGATAGTAGCCGCCGTGCCAATAGCCGCGCCCGTAATAGCCGTGCCAGTAGCTGGGTCCGTAGTAGAAGAAGTGATGCTGCGGCACCACGATCACCGTGGGGCCCGGCTCAACGTATACGGGAGCCGGCTCCACATATACCGGCGCGGGCGCCGGCGCAATCACGACCGGCGGCGGGGGCACCACAACCGACTCGGCCGGCGGTGCGGCGACCACCGGTGCCGGCGGGGCCTGCACGACCACCGGCGGCGGCGGGGCGGAAATCATCTGCACCGCCACGATCCGCGCACGCACCTGCTGGGCGCTGTGGCGGGCGGCCTTGCGAACGCCGCCGTCGTTGTCGTTCACGGCCGCATAATCCAAGGCGCTCAGCGATTTGGCCATGCCCATCCTGGCCAGTTCCTTGGCGGCGTGCTTACGATCGCCGTCCTTGGGGGCCGTCAGCAACTGATACATGAACTGATCTTCCACCGTCTGGATCACCACCGCCGGCTGCGCCGCCGGGGGCGGCGGGGCTTCATCCTGGGCCCGTGCGATCGGGGCCAGTATTGCCAGGGCCGCGATGCTCATGCCGGCCGCTCGAAGGAATTTCGTGAACATGGTCTTGTGCTCCTTGCCTCAAAAACACATCCTGCGTCTAAACCACCCTTGCGGCTATAGCAGATTTGTCGGCGATTTTCAATCCGCACATTCTCATTGACACAGTACGTTGGCGACCGTTAGTTTGTTTGCGGTTAAAAAAGTAAATCCTTCTAATACCTAAGCTTAAAGGTTGTCGACGTGTTATAATGCCGCGTGTCGCCTTCGTGGGTTTCAACTTTGCGTGCACCGGTTTTGGCAGCACGCGGACGTGGGCGGCTCTAGCGGCAGCGGCAGGCCTTGCGGATGCGAAGACGTTACGCTAAACTGACTTGCAGTCATTATCAACTTCCGATCGGAGCCGATCCATCGGCCGAACTACTTTACCTCGGTTGGCGAAGGGGAAGTGAATGCACACGGTAACGAAGAAAGAGTTGATCGACCGGATTTCCGAAGACACGGACAGCAAGCGCGTAGTAGTAAAGCGAGTGGTGCAAAGCTTTCTCGACAACATCATCGAGGAACTGGGGCACGGCAACCGGCTGGAGTTTCGCGACTTTGGCGTGTTTGAAGCCAAGGAGCGTGCCGCCCGCACCGCGCAGAACCCCAAGACGCTCGAGCGCGTCCAGGTGCCGCCCAAACGGACCGTTAAGTTCAAGGTTGGCCGGCTGATGAAGCAGAAGCTTCAGGCCGCGGTCAATCGCGGCTCGGCCGTTCAAGGCCAGCAGGGCGGCGTGGCGGCGTCCGGCCAGGCGTAGAAAAAGGCTGGAGGCGGGAAGCTGGAGGCTGGAGCAACGGCCGGGATGGTCCGGCGGTTGCTCCCGCTTCCAGAGTTCCATCTCCAGCCTCTTGTCTGCGCACTGGGCCTCAGCCCTCAAGCCTCTTCATCAGCTCTTCTTCCGTCCGCCGATCAATCTTGCCGGCCTTGCGCGCCAGTTGCACGGTGCGGCGGCCGAGTTGGCGATAAATGTCGGCCAGCTCGACATCAGTGGCATCGAGGGCGGCCAGGTGGCGTTCGACGGTCTGCACGTCGCCGCGGGCGATGGGGCCGGTCAGCGCGGGCCCCGGGCCCAGGTTCATCACGTTATTCACCGTGGCCGCCACCAGGGGCGAAAGCGCCTTTCGGGCCGGCAGCTCGCCGATGCCCGCCAGCATGGCCGCGGCAATGGCCGCCTCCTGGAGCGTCGCCAGGTAATTGCACGCCATGCAGGCGGCGGCGTGGTAGAGCGTCTTGCGGTCCGGCTCGATCTCGACAGGCACGCCGCCGATATCGCCGGCAAGCTGCATCGCCGCCGACACGGCCGGCCCGTGACCCTCGCAGAAGAAATAGCAGCCCGGCAGCGTCTCCACCGCCGCCTGCACGGTGGGGAAGGTTTGCAGCGGGTGCATGCTGGCGGTCAGCGCGCCGCAGCGATTGGCCAGGATCTCCAGCACATCGCTGCCCAGCGCGCCGGAGCAGTGGGCCACCAGCGTGCCCGGCTGGAGGGCCTGCGTGCGGGCCAGCTCGGCCGCCAGGGGCGCAATCGCGTCATCATTGACGGTCAGCAGGAGAAACCGGGCGGTGCGGGCGACTTCGCCGATCGAGGCGACGCGGCCCTGGCCGATGGCGGCGGCGGCCTTGCGTGCCGAGGCCTTGCGCCGGCTGGCGATGGCCGCCACGCGGTAGCCGGCCCGGGCGGCCAGCACGCCAAGTGCGGTTCCCACCACCCCGGCCCCGATGATCGAGATGTCGGGCTTTATGTGCTCCACGGCTTTGTTTGAGACTATCGCCGCGGCCAGGGGCGCACAATACGGTGCTCACCCGAGGAAAAGAAGGCTGTAGGCTTTAGGCTGTAGGAACTGCCGGAGAAGAGACTCGTCACATGCTCTTTTCCCGTCGTTCCTACAGCCTACAGTCTACAGCCTAGAGCCTTTGGCTTTGGATGATCGATCACAGTCCCTAAGGGCGTGCCACCTTACCCGTCCAGGCCCACCGCGCGGAGCGCGGCTTGGGCGGCGGCGATGGGGTCCTGGCCTTCAGCGCGGACGCCTTCGAAATCGCCGCGCAGGGCCTTGAGGGCAAAACGTTCCTGTTCGATCTCGCGGGCCGTGCGGATGCCCATGCGGCGGAAGAGCTCCACCGGCAAACACCAGCCCGAGACGGCGTGCTGAAGCATAAAGCCCGCCGCGATCAGGGGCAGCAGCGACCACTTGCGATTGAACGCGCTTAGCAGCAGCCCCGCCAGCGACACCGCCGCGGCGTTGGCCTGGAGCGTCCGCTCCACATCCCATTCCTGCTCGATCTCGGCCAGCCGCTGCTCGATCGCCGCCAGCTTACCGGCCACATCGAGCACGCGCGCCCGCATGCGCGCGCGAATCTCCTGGTTGGCGGCGGATGGCGAATGCAGGCCTGTGCGCTCCTGGGTCGGCGGCATCTCGATCATGGCTTGTCTCCTGGTTGGCGGCCCCTAAGGACCGTCAACCAATTATATGCTCACCTCCGTCGCAGATTTGCGATAGCCGGTTTGCAGCGCGTGCGTCCAGTGGGCCGGGTGCCGTGGCTGCATCTTTTCGCAGCTACGCGTCATCAGAACGAGCTTACAAGCTGCGGCAGTGGGTGTATTTGTTCGACGCCGCGCTGGCGTGCGAGAAGAAGAGCAACCTGCGCTAACGCGTGGCTGCAAAAAAACGCAGCCACGGCACCCAGCCTGGCTGCGAAAGGATGTACTTGCGGCACCCGGTCTTCTCCGTGTCCTCCTTTTTTGCTCGGACGTCCTCCCTTTTCCTCCCGCCGTGTCTTTGCTTTAACGCTCTTGTCTTCTCTGTGTTCTCTGTCTTTCTCCGTGCCCTCTGTGGTTTCTTCCGCTTACGCACTTCCCCTCACCGCCGCAATCAGCGCCTCGGGCCTGCCGCTCTTGGTGACGTAGGCGGCGGCGCCGGCGGAAATCATGGCGGCGGCCTGGTCGGCCTCGCTGTACATGGACAGGCCGACAATACGGATCGTCGGCATCCGGGCAGAAATTGTGCGCGTGGCATCCACCCCGTTCATCCGCGGCATGCTGTAGTCCATCAGGATCACATCGGGCTTGAGGCTGTTTGCCAGTTCCACCGCCTCCACGCCATCGCAGGCTTCGCCGACCACCTCGATATCGCGCTCTTCCTTCATCACCAGCGCAAGCCCCTGGCGCATGACCGCGTGGTCATCAGCCACCAGCACGCGAATCGTCCTGGCGGCCGGCGGCGCCTGGGCGGCCGGCGGGGTGGCAGTCGGTGCGGCGGCCTGTGAGGGCAAGGCCTCCGGCAGGTAGAGGCCGACGGCCGGTGCGGCTGGCGACTCGTGCCGGCGGGGCGCCACCAGCAGCACGCGCGTGCCGCGCTGCGGGGAACTCTTGATCTCCATGCGCCCGCCCAGCAGATGCAGCCGCTCGCGGATGCTGAACAGGCCAAACCCGCCGCTGGTCCGCGACGTTGCGGACCAGACGGTCTTCCGGTCGAAGCCCACGCCCTCATCTTTTACCTGGATCTCCAGGTTGTCGCGCTCATCCAGCCGCAGCCTCACCGCCGCCCGCATCACCCGCGCGTGCTTGACCACGTTGAGCAGCAGCTCGCGCACGGCGGCGAACATCAGCACGCGCACATCCTCGCGTTCCGTGTGCGCCTCCGCGTCCACCTGGAGGTCCACCCGCAAGGCGTGCTTTTCCTGGACCCAGCGCGCCAGCCACTCCAGAGCCGCGCCCAGGCCGGACTCGTGCAGAATGGGCGGGCTGAGTTCCACCGTCAGCGTGCGGCTGGTGGCGATGGATTCGGCCAGCAGCTTGCGAATCTGGTCCAGGCTGGTGCGCTGCGCATCGTCAGTGAGCCGGCGGCCCAGGACTTCCACGCCGAAGGTGGCCCCGACCAGGAGTTGCTGGAGATGGTCGTGCAGCACCTGGGCCAGGCGGTGGCGCTCGCGCTGCTCGGTCAGCGTCAGTTCCGACGCCAGGTGCGCCAACTGCTCGGCCCGCTGCTGGAGTTCCAGGTTGGAGGCGGCCAGTTGCTCCTGCGTGGATACGCGCACCCGCACTTCTTCCTGGAGGTCGTCCAGCAGCCGGTCCAGGTCCGCCTGGGCGCGCTTCTGCTCGGTAATGTTTCGGACGAACTGCAGGAACTGCCCGGTTTGACGCCAATAGGAAACGCTGATCTCCACATCCACCAGGCCGCCGTCCTTGCGGCGGTGGCGGGTCTCGAAACGGTCGAAGCCCTGCTCGCGGATCCGCTGCCCGTGCCGCTGGACCTCTTCGGGTGTCTCCTGAGCCTCCAGGTCTTTAATGCGCATCTGGAGCAGTTCTTTTCGGCTGTAGCCGCTCAACAGGCAGTAGGCGTCGTTGACGTCGAGGATATTCATTTCCTCGTCGGACACCCAGAAGCCATCCGGCGTCGTGGCCAACATGGTGGCCAACTGGCCCACTTGGCGGCGGACGATGCTCTCGGCCCGCCGGCGCTTGGTGACGTCCATGCCCACCTTCATGACCAGTCGCGAGCCATCGCCGTCGGTGAAGGGGCAGTCCAGCACCTCGTAGTCGCGGCCATCGGGGCTGGACCAGCGCCAGCGCGAGGGAGCATTGGTGCTCAAAACCCTGAAGGTGCGGCATTCGGGGCAAGGGGTGGTGCGGCCGGGTGTACATTCAAAGCAGCGGCGCCCCTGCGGCTCCCCGAAGCGCTTGCGCCAGAAGCGATTGGCAAACAGCACCTCGTGGCTGGTATTGAGCAGGGCCACGTATCCCGGCAGCAGGTCCAGCACGTTGTGCAATCGCTGCCGCTCCTGGCGCACTTGCTCCTGGGACGCGGTCTGCTGGGCGATCTGCATCGGGGCGGCATTGGCCTGCGCCAATTCCGACGCGTGCTGGCGGATGCGCGCCTCCTGTTCCTCGGCCGCGCGCTGGGCGCGTTCCTCTGTGTGCGGCTCTGTCATAGGGAACCCTGTTTACGGCCGCACAAAGCCAGTCACCCGGCGCCGCTGTCGACAACGTCCGGGCCCCGAAAACAGAAGTGCATATGCCGTGCGGCCGCGAAAGAGTAACATACCACAGCCGCCCGGTTTTGCCAAGGGGGGGTGGGCTGGACTACTCCAGCGGGAACACACGCCGGGGCCGCAGCAGGGATGTCCCCATATCGAAATCGCACAGGGCGATCAGCCGCCCGGCCGCATCGACGGCGGCCACGCCGGACCCGCCGTCCAGGGGCGCCGGTGCGGGGATGGGCCGACCCAGTTGCAGCTCGGCCACAAGCGCTGCGCCCAGCTCGACATGGGGCCAATCGGCCACGGCCAGGCGGGCGGGCAGAAGATGCGTGGGGAGGTTCTGGGGCGACAGATCATTCAAATTCACGGCCGCATCGAGCGTGAAGTGGCCGATCCGCGTTCGCGTCAGCGCGGAGCAGTACGCCCCGCAGCCCAATGCCCTTCCCAGGTCGCGGGCGAGGGCGCGGATGTAAACGCCTTTGCCGCAATCGATTCGCAGCCGCGCGGTTGAGCCGGCAAACTCCAACAGCTCGATGGCGTGCACCTCGACGCTTCGCGCAGTCAGCTCGACCGGCTTTCCGGCCCGCGCCAGCTTGTACGCCCGCTGACCGGCGACATGCACGGCCGAGTAGGCCGGCGGGGTCTGCTGAATTCGCCCGACCAGCGCTGAGGCCGCGCGCTGTAAATCCGCCGGGGCAGGCGGCGGTGAGCCGGTGGGGGTGATTTCGCCCTCCAGGTCATCCGTCGTGGATGTCGCGCCGAAACTCACCTGGGCGATGTACTGCTTGTCGGCATCGGCCACATCATCCGCCAGGCGCGTCGCCGACCCCACGCACACCACCAGTACGCCGGAGGCGAACGGATCGAGCGTGCCGGCGTGGCCGACGCGCGTCTTCCTGGGCAGCAGCCTGCGGCAGGCGGCCACCACGTCGTGGCTGGTGGGGCCGATGGATTTGTTGATGTTGAGCAGGCCGAACATGGCGCAAGTCTAACAGAAGCAGGTTCTGGGCTGTAGCACGCAGGTAAGTGGCCTAATGCCTATAACCTATTCCTAAGCCTTCAGCCGGCGACCCGCTACGTCCGATAGTATGGAGGCACCGAAGCAGTAGTCCTAACGCCCCACGAACAAACGAATTAGGGCATACGCCTGATGAATGCGCACCCGGCAAGAGTAAAGCATCCTTTAGCCGTTGAACTGGGCAGAAGATACTTCAGCCTGGAGCAGGCCAACCGCGCGCTGGTGCTGGTGCGCAGAATCACCGGCGATATCCTGGGCGACTACCAGAAAGTGCTCGACCAGCAGGAGATTCTCGAGGTGCAGCAGCGCGGGCACGAGGATGATGCCGCCCGGCAGACGCAAGGGGCGATCATCACGCTGGTCGATCGGCTCCAATCGCTGGCGGATGAGCTGGTGGATGTGGGGGCCGAGATGCGCGATTGGGCCGAGGGCATCATCGATTTTCCACACCTGGCCGGCGGCCAGGAAATTCAACTCTGCTGGCGCCACGGCGAGCCGGAAATCCTGCATTGGCACTATACCGACCAGGCGTGCTCGGCCAGGCAGAAGCTTGAGGCGCTGCCGGTGTAGGAATCTCCGCGCCGAAGAAGAGAACACGAAGACCACAAAGACCACGAAGGACACGAAGAAGCGAAAAAGATAGAGTAAAGACGAGATGCAAGAATGTTGTTTGGTCGTCTTGCCTTTACGCTCTCTTCTTTTACTTTGTGATCTTCGTGGTCTTTGTGTTCTTTGTGTTCGCCTTTGGAGCTTGAATGAAGATCGCGTTCTGCGGCAGCGGCGAGGTGGCGGTGCCGTCGCTGGCGGCGCTGCACCAGGCCGGTCAGGAGATCCTGGCCGTGTACACCCAGCCGCCGCGCAAGGCCGGCAGGGGGGGCAAGCTTCGTCCCACGCCCGTGGCCCAGCGGGCGACAGCGCTGGGGCTGCGCGTTGTGGCGGTCGAGAATATCAACCGCGAAGGCCATCCCGAGGCGATCGCGGCTTCAGGGGCGGCCATGCTGGCCGTGGTGGATTTCGGGCAGATCATCAGCCGCCAGGTTCGCCAGACCACGCCGCTGGGGGCGGTGTGCATGCATGTCTCGCTGCTGCCGGAACTGCGCGGGGCGGCGCCGGTCAATTGGGCGATTATCCGCGGCCTGGCCCGCACGGGCGTGACCACCTTCCGCGTGGTCCGCGAGATTGACGCCGGGCCGATCTTTCTCCAGGAGGCGCTGGAGATCGGACCGGAAGAGACGGCCGAGGAACTTCGCGGCCGCCTGGCGGTGCTGGGCGGGGCGCTCTTGGTTCGCACGACCGAGGGTTTGGCAGCCGCCGGCACGCTGGAGGCCTACGAGCAGGACCACGCCGCCGCCACGATGGCGCCCAAGCTGGAAAAAGCCGATGGCAGGCTGGATTTTGCCCAAAGCGCCGCCACCCTTGCCAATCGCATTCGCGGCACCTGGCCCTGGCCCGGGGCGCACGCGGATTTCATCCACGCCGGTGGCAGCAAATCCGTACGCGTGATCCTCGCCCGCGCGCGGGCCCACGCCGGCGGCGGCGGTGCCACGCCCGGCACGCTCGGGCCCGATCTGCGCATCAACACCGCCGATGGCGCCATCGAGTTGCTCGAGCTCCAGGTGGCCGGCAAGCGGCTGATGACCTGGCGCGATTTCGTCAACGGCTACCGCGCGGCGGCGGGGGACCGATTTGCAACAGTCCAGGAATAAGAGGCAACTGGGCGGCCCGCTTATGGTCAAAAGGAGATGGCAATGGCGCTGACAGTGGAAGAACTTGCCGGGATCAAGAAATTGCTTTCTCGTTGGGAAAAAAAGCAAAAGGCCATGCGATTTGTCCGATGGATTCCAGTGGCCATGGGTCTGCTGGTTGGCGGGGTCGGTTGCTGGGGCCTGAGCCTTGCGTACAAGTTCATGACAGACTTTCCTCAAAAGGAAGCCGCCAATCCCGTTACGCACCTCGATCTGTATACCGAGCGAATCCTCACCTTTTCAACGTGTGCTATTTACACCTTATCCCTTTTTTGTTTGGGAATGGTCGGCGCGCTTCTGGTTTCTCCCCTGCTCAACTGGATCAAGATTCGGGAGAAATCAATATGGGTGAAGCTGGCCCGTTCGTACTTGGAGACTTTGGAGGCCCAGACGCCTCCGCCATCCAAACCGTGACGACTGGCCCGGAGGCAGAGACGTCGGATACACTTTTCAGTGCGGCGGTTAGCCGCCTCGCGTGACCGTAGTGGCAGTTGCCGATCGGAGACCTGTTTTGTCCCCCAGCGCCCGTAATCTTGCCCTTGACGCTTTAAGCGACCGCCAGGGCCAGTTCAGCGCCCGCCTGGAGCGGCTGCTGGCCGAGCAGGCGCCGCCGCCGCAAGAGGCGCACCTGGCCATGGAACTGGTTTACGGCGTGGTCCGCCGGCAGCGGACGCTGGATGCGGTGATCCGGGCCTTCAGCGAACAGAAACACCGGGCGGGCTCGGCGGATGTGCGGAATATTCTGCGCCTGGCCATCTACCAGCTCATCTTCCTGGACCGCGTGCCCGATTTTGCCGCCGTGAACGAGGCCGTCGAGGCGTGCCGGCGGCGGCATCCGCGGCTGGCCGGCTTCGTCAACGCCCTGTGCCGCAACGTGGCCCGCAGCCTCGCGGATGCCCAGGAAGGTCCGCCGCCTGAGGATGGTGCGGCCGTGCCGCTTGCCCCCGACCGGCACCGGCGATTCGACAAGCCGGTGTTCGCGTCGGCGGCGACCTCGCCTCAGCAATGGCTGGGGCAGGTTTGCAGCCTGCCGGATGAGCTGGCCGGCCGCTGGCTTTCACGCTCCGGCTCGCTGGCGCGGGCGTTCAAGCTGGCCATGCAGGCCGACGGCCGGCCGCCCGTGACAGCGCGGGTGAATGTGGCGCGGATGTCGGTGCCGCAGGTCCTGGCCGCCGTGGCGGCGGCGGGCGTCGAGGCGGTGGCGCACGAGAACGGGCTGAGCATCGTCTTCACCGGGGCGGTCAGCGTGGCCCACCTGGAGCTTTTCCAGCAGGGCGTGCTCACGCCGCAGGATCCTTCCGCCACGGCGGTGGTGGGGGAGCTGGATCTTCGGCCCGGCCAGCGCGTGCTGGATCTGTGCGCCGCCCCGGGCACGAAAACCACGCATATCGCCGAACTGCTGGGCGGAACGGGCGAGGTCGTCGCCGCCGATGTGAACGAAGAGAAGCTAGCGCGGATTACAGAGTCCGCCGCCCGCTGCGGCTTGGAGAACATCCGGCCCATCCTCGCCGAGCAGGTCGGTTCGTTGGAACCGGGTTCTTTCGACCGCGTGCTGGTGGATGTGCCCTGCTCCAACACGGGCGTCTTGGCCCGGCGCATCGAGGCTCGCTGGCGCTTCGACGCCGCCGAGCTGGGCCGCCTGGCCGCCGACCAGCGCCGATTGCTGGAGCTGGGGGCGCTCTTTCTGGCCCCGGCCGGCCGCATGGTCTACAGTACGTGCAGCATCGAGCCGGAGGAGAACGACGGCGTCGTGCAGGCCTTCCTCGCCCGCCAGCGGCGCTTTGGCCGCCTGTCGCACAAGGGGACCGATCCCCTCACGTTTGCGCCGCCGGAGAAATATCACGACGGCGGCTATCGGGCGGTCTTGGAGCGGCAGTGAGAAGGTGGCTCAAGTCAGAGAAATTAACCACGGAGAACACAGAGGAAAAAGAGAGGTAAAGGCAAGAAAACGGCCGGAGTGAGAGGACACGGAGGAGGGATTGAGAACGCAGAGGCTGGGAACCCAAGGTGCCACGGCTGCGTTGTCTGCAGCCGTGCGCCGTGCCTACCGACAAAGAGCAAAGGTCCACTGGATTCCATGGGACCTTTCGCCTGCTGGCCTCCTCTGGCGCGCGGCTGCAAAACGCGCAGCCGTGGCACCACAAAGATTCGGCTGGGCAATCCGCAGCCTTTTCTGTGTCCTCAATCCCCCCTCCGCGGCCTCTCTCCCGGCCGTTCTCCCGCCGTTTACCTCTCCTTTCCTCTGTGTCCTCTGTGGTAATTGCTGCGCACGTGCCACGCTCACGGATGCAAAAACTTCGACACGAACGGCGACTCGCCGACTCGCCGGCGGCGGAAGTGGCCGGAGGGTCCCATCTCCAGGAATTCGGCGAACCAGGCCTCGTGCTCGATTTCCTCGTTCAGGATCGCCAGCGACAGGTCGTACGTGCGGTGGTCCTTGCCGGCGGTGATGTTGCAGAGGTTCGTGTAGCCGGCCACCGCGCATTGCTCGGCCTTCAGCAGCACCTTGACGATTTCCTTGACCCCGCCGCCGGAGGGCAGCCGGGCGGGCGGGCAGGCCGAGCGGTCGTGGAACTCGCGCATGTCGTCGGGCAGCTTGCCGCCCAGTTCGTAGATGCGCGGGACGAGGGCCTCGAAGTGATTGCGGTCCTCCACGCGGGCGTCCTCGGCGATCTCCTTGAGCCCTTCGCCGTCAAAGCCGATCAGGTTCACCCGCAGCGCGGTGTAGTAGTAGAAGGTGGTCAGCTCCGCCGCGGCATTGGCCACCAGCAGCTTGAGGAGTTCCTCGACGTTCACGCCGGCCTTTTCAACCAGCTCCCGGGATAGCAGTTTCATCGCGCATCTCCAGTCGTCGGGCTGGGGCTTCTGTCGTCCTGTTCGAGTGCCGCACGCCCGGACAGGGAATCATAGGCGGCTGCGTGCGAGACTGCCGCCGTCGTTGCATCGGGATATTTCTAGGCGCCAAGAGCTGGGTGAATTTAGAATCATAACCCTGTAATCTATTGAGGGAGCAAAGCGATGAATTCTAATTCACCCATGGCCGTTTTGCCCGCAACCGACGCGACACCCGGCGCCGAGAAGGAGGGGGCCGGGCTGACAGGATGGCGCGTGGCCGCGGCCGTAGTTTGGGCGGGTGCCATCATCGCGCTATTCTATAATGCCGCCAGGACGACTTTTTTCGACGACGAATGCACCGGATTTTTTGTATGCCGCTTGCCCGCCGGCCAAATTCTCCAGCAGATGTTCCATAATCTGCATGAAGATCCACCATTATGGATGCTTTCTGCTCACTATTTGGATTGCCTTGGTCGGCCGCAATGTGTTGCTCTTACGCCTGTCGTCGATCGTGATGTGGCTGGCCGGGGTTCCGGCTGTCTACATGCTGGCCAAGCAAATGCTGGGTAAGCGAGCCGGATACCTGGCGGTCATTATCCTGGGGCTGATGCCCTTCGGATGGGTGTATCCTGCGAGCTTCCGGTGGTACGCATTTTTCAGCTTCCTGTCGATGTGGAACACGTGGGCCGCCTTGTGCCTGGCGGACCTGTGCAAGGGTGAGCAGGCAGACGGCGCCAGCCGCCGGCGAATCGGGTTTGCCAGCCTTTATGTCGTGACCGGCGTGGCTATGCTGTACACCTGCTACGCGACGCCCGTGTACTTCCTGGCTCACTTCCTGTACCTGCTGGCGTTCCATCCCCGGCGGTTCAAAGCGCTGGCGGTCTTCGCGGCGTCGTGGGTGATTATCGGTCTGGCCTACGTGCCTTGGGCTTCGGCCATGATCTCCTGCCTTCTTAAGCCCGGACTGGCGGTACATTCACTGAGCATGGCGGCCGTATCCTTATACGAGTTAGTGGGCACTCCTTTTGTCAGTCCCGGTAATCTGCCGGTGGCCGCGGCGGTTAGCGCGGTGGGTGTGGCGGGGGCGATTCTGACCTTGCGGCATCACAGAGCCACGCGTTTCCCGTTGCTCATTCTTCTGGTTTGCCTGGCGCCCCTGGCCGTAACGGGCAGGATCATGTCCAAGCACATCGTGATGCTGCTGCCGCTGGTGGCCGTGTGCTTTGCCGCCGGCATGTTAGTCGCCGCCAAAGGGCGATGGATTCCGTGGGTCCGCCGCCTCGGCGCCGTTGCCCTGGCGGTCGTTGTGGTGGGCTCGATCGTTAGCGAAATCCGATTCAAGGACTGGGTATCCTACCGTTGGTTGACGCCCATTCCCCAGGTCTTGGCCGATGTCCGTGCAGAATCGCCGGAGGGGGTAGTCGTTACCAGCAGCGATGGCGTGATGTTCTACAGCGGTGATGATTTTGGGATCCAGCGCGATGAGCTCGGCGAATTGCCCAGTGGTTCCAAAGCCCCAGCGGCCTATTTCTTCCGGGGGAAGACCCCCATCCCGCTGGACCAATACCACAAAGCGATATTCATTTGGCAGCCGGGTCTGGCGGGCTCCTTTAGCGACGCTCAAGACGAGATCCGGTCGATCTTCGAATCGCGTGGATTCAGCCTTTGCAAGACGGCCAGCTATCTGCCGATGAGCGACCTGTTGGTCAAGTTCCACCCTGGCTTTGCCAAGCATGGGGCGAATCCACTCGACACCATGCAAATGGTCGTGCTGTATTTTGAGAAGCCCGCTGCGCCCAGCCAGGGTGCAACGTCGGCCGGTGCGGCTTTGTAACCTGCGGGCGATGCAAGACTTTTGAAGCCTGTTTCTGCGGAATCGGCGATTCCAGCAACGCCCGCAGGGTAATCCCCAGCCCCCCTGGCTGCCGATGTAATACGCATGGGCGATACGGGCCTGTTTATTGCGGTGGTGACGCTGGTCGTCTGCCTGCTGGCCTGCGCGGGCGTGATGGGGCGCACGGCCATGGAGCGCCGAAGGCTGGTGGAACGCTACGAGCATCTCAAGAAAGTCTTCCGCCTGCGCGAGGAATACGAGGCCCGCATGGAGGAAGAGCGGCGGCTGAAGGCCGAGGAAGAAGCCCGCGTCGCCCGCAAGGCGAATTTCCTGGAGGCGCCCCCCGCCGTTGAGGAACCGGCGGAGTCGAAAACCGTCGTCAAGGCCTGGCGCTAGAGCTTTGTCACACATGAAACAATGGTTTGGGTGCCGTGGTTTGCGAAGCGCAGCGTAGCAACCACGTCGAGCCTCGACTTTCAAGCCCCCCAAGAACAAAGCGCCCAAGGCCTTGGCCTCGGGCGCCAGCACGCACCCCAACCTTGAAATATCCGCGTCCGCTACGCCACCATTTCGTTTTCGATGGCATCGCGAAGTTTGGTCAGCGACCGCCGCTCGATCTGCCGCACGCGTTCCTCGGACAGGCCCACCACCTTGCCCACCTGGCGCAGCGTCATGCGCTCCTCTTCGCCCACCAGCGGGTGGCGGCTGCTGAGAATCACCCGCTCCACGCCGGTCAGCTCGGCCAGGTTCCGCCGCAGCACCAGGCGAACGGTATCGACGGCGTTGTCCAGTTCGTCGTCGTGGCGGCGCTCGTTGTAGTCATCGCGCTCCATTTCCGGGTCGAACTGCATGGGCACGTGCTTGCGGTACGTCGTGCTCTTGGACTGCAGCCGGCGGAAGCACGAGAGAATGGCCCGGCAGGCGTACGTGGAGAACTTGAAGCCGCGGGCGACGTCGAAGTGCTCGATGCAGCGCAGCACCGTCATATAGCCTTCCGAGAGCAGCTCGGAGAATTCCACCCCCGGCGTGCGCGCCCGGCGGGCCATGGCCGGTACCAGGGGCAAATTGGCGTGCACCAGCTTTTCACGGGTGGCGGCCGCGCGGCTGCGCCACTGGTCCAGGTCGCGCTGCCGGCGGAAGCGTTTTTCCGCGGCCAGCATGCGCGACAGGCGGCACTTGGCGTAGTTGTACCGCAGGAACAGTGTGCGCTCCTGCGCGGCCGTCAGCCGCACGGGCTGCGAAGAGCCGGAAAAGCCTTCCCCCGCGATTTCCGGCAGCAGGGTGTAGCCGGGTACGGGGATCTCGGGCCGATCCGCGCCCCAGAGCGTCTGCTCGGTCTGGCGCGAGGCGAAGGTGCCGTGATAGACGTAGGAGACGCCGGTGCGGATGGCTTGGGCCAGCCGGGCCCGGGCGCCCCGGGTTCTGCTAGCCGTCGTCGCCAGCCGAGGCGAGGGGTGGTCGCTGGTCTTGCGCTCGTGGATGACTGGTGCCATGGCGGTATCCTCTCCTGTTTAGTTGCGGTCACTTGCCGCTGTCGAGCGATCGGTAGCAGGGCGGGTTGCGGCTGGCGTTGCCGCGACGGCCGGTCCCACAGCACCGGCCGCACGGCCGGCCAGGCGTCGGGCGCCGCGAAGGCACACTGTTGTCGCCCGTGGACGACTCCACCGTGGACTGCCCCGACGCCGGTCGTGCCGTTTACTCATCAAGGCTGCTACCCCGCACGCGAATCTGTTCGAACCTCGCCGCCACCTTGATCTTCCCCCGCGGTGCGGGGTGTTGCCATCGGTCCTCGCGCCGTTTCCGGGGGCAGCTTGGCCCCATCCGGCGTAAGAATTTCCTCTACATAGCGGGCGGGGAATGGACTAAAATAGGGACATTATATGGCCTCCGAATGGGCAGGGCGTCCCTTGGCTTGCTCATGCCCACGCGCCTTGGCCGCCAGGGCGGCCGCGGCGTGAGGGCATGCCGCCCATGCCCTTGAGGCATGCCGCCTGCGGCCGCCGTGCAAGAATCGCCGGGCAACCCTTGCCGTTCTGGGAGGAAGCGAGTAAAGTGGAGGCTAGATATCGCGTCTCGGTGGCATCCATTTCTTTTCGAGGCGGTCGTCGAAACCTCCTTGGAGGTCGAGCGATGAAGCTTTACTACGGCACGACGTGTTCCGATGCGCGGCGGATCGAGCGACAGGGGCTGCGTCCCGGGCCGTTTTCCCGCACGTTGTGGTGCAGCCGCTCGCTGGCGGTGGCGCGGGCCCGCGCCCGCCAGTATTGCCGCTGCCAGGGCGGCCGGCCAGCGGTGGTCGTGTGCGAACTGGACCTGGCGGGTCTGCGGCAGGCCCTGGGTCCAGGCGCGGTGCGGCGGCGGGGTCCCATGGTGGCCGTCCGCGGCCGGCTCGGACCCTCGGTCGTCCGCGGGGTGCTGGCGGTGGATGAGCTGCACCTGGCCGGCCGGCAGGATGTGACGGACCATGAGGCGTTGAATTTGCTGGAGAGCCGCTCGCCGCGGCTGCGCCGCCTGGGGGTGATGATGATGTCGCTTCAGGAATCGCCCCAGGCCCTGGACTGGCTGTGCACGCGCCTGAACGATCCCGATCCGCAGGTGCGCCTGGCGGTGGTGGCGGCCCTGCGCCGCCGCGGCTCCGTCGCCGAGGAGCTGCTGTGCGGTCTGCGGCAGGATGCCGACCCCCAGGTCCGCCGCGCCGCCGGCAGCCATTCGGCCGCCGTGATGGTGTGACTTCCCGCGCAACGCCCTTGCTGCATTTCGGATGAGCCGACGATAGAATAGCTTTCGTCGCTCAAGGAGACCGGGATGCCAAAAGCGGGGCCGTTTGCGGGTTTGCTGTTGATCGCCGTGGGTGCGTTGCTGACCGGCTGCTATAAGTCGCCCTGGCCGGCCGCACCGAACGCCATGCGCGGCAGAGAGTTGTCGCCCTCGGCCATCGAGTGGTCGCCGGATGGCCGCTACGGGGCGCGCTTCGTGGAAGGCACCCGCGGGGGCGTCAAACGCTCCTTCTACCTCGACGCCAACAACGACGGCACCTTCGCTCAGGTGGCCGATCTGGACCGGCTTGACCCGGCGCAAATCCGCTGGGTGTACATCCTCCTGGACGGTATTCCTTATAAGCTGTTCGACGATCTGTATACCGAGGGCCACTTCCGGCTCTTCCTGCGGCCCTCGCGATTCGTCTCGACATTTCCCTCGCTGACCGATGTGAGCTATTCCTCCCTCTTCGGCATCCCCGGCAGCAGTTGCTACGAGTCCATTGTCTTTGACCGCCAGACCAACACCGTGCACGATGGCCTGGACGTCTACACCAGCCGGGCCAACGAGCTGTGGTCCACCGCCCTGGATTACCACCAGAAGCCCCGGTACGACGGCCTGGCGTACCTGAGGCCGCGTGCGGGCGTGCGCCGCGAACTGCCCGCCATGTTCACGCAGGCCGACACGGTCCTCCAGGCCGAGCCGTCCCGCCAGCACGTGCTCATTTACGCCATGTCCACCAACGCCCAGAATCAGGCCGGCGACTGGCAGGAGTCCCGCCGGATGATGCTCGAGCTGGAAAAGTACATCGAGCGGCTGGTGTACCAGCAGAAAGGCAAGATCGGCCTGGTGATCCTGGCCAGCCCGGGCAACAACTTCGTCGCCGCCTGCAAGAAAGTGGACCTGGAAGCCTCGATTCGCGGCACCGGCCTCAACCCGGTCATCGGCAGCGGTTTTGGCAAGGGCGGCGATGTGGTCATCCTGCGCTACGGCCTGGTGAGCGTGATCTCGGCGTTCACCCAGAACGACCAGGACAAGATGAAGCTGGTCGACGCGATGCTCAAAACCAACGGCATCGAGCACATCATCTGGCGCGCCGGTCCCAGTGTGCGCATCGCCCGCCGCGGCGGCCGGGCGGAGATCCGCTACCACCTCGAGCCGGCCGACGGCGCCGGTCCCGTGGAGTATTTCAGCTACACCTGCACCGAGGGCGACCCGCTGGAGCTTGGGCCCATTCTCAGCCATCTCAACGGCCGGATGTTCGGCAATGATGGACAAACCTATTACTCCGCCGGCGAACTGCTCGAGGCGACGGCCCAGCACCGCTGGCCCGACCCCTTGTGGCGGATCTGGCACGGCATGACCGATGCGCCGGCAGTGGTGCCCGATGTGGTGGGCTCGCTGGCCCTGGGCTGGTACTACGGCAACCGGCAGTTCGACCATCTGGCGAAAATCAACGGCACGCACGGCGGCCTGCGCGATTGGGACTCGGTCGGGTTCTTTGCCACGAATATGTTCGCCGCCCCGGCGGTCATGCGAACCACGGATGTACTGCCGCTGCTGAACGAGCGCACCGGCTGGGTGCCGCGGATCGGCGACCCGAATACGCAGGGGCTGGGTGCCTATCTCAAGACGCCGGTCAACCCGCTGGCCGTCTGGCCGCTGCGCGAATATCAACGCGCGGCCCGCGCCGGCCGGCGTCCCGCCTGGTCGCCGCCGGCCACGATGCCCGCGACCGGCCCGGAAATGCTGCCGGCCTTGCCCGAATGTCCGCCGGGCGCGATGGCCCCGTCGGCTCGAATTCCAAGCGGCATTGTCGCCCCCGCGCCGCGGCCGCAGGAGCGTTTCGTCGCCCCGCCAACCACGCCGGCCGCCAGCCAGCCGGCGTCGGAACCGATGGGGCCAGCGGCCAGCACGCCGGGCGGAGAGATCATCCTGCCGCCGGCCAGCCGGCCGGCTTCGGAGCCGACCGCACCCGAGGCGCCGCCGCCGGCCGCCCAGACCGTCCCGCCGCCCGCCAGCGCGCCGGCCGCCGAACTGGCCCCGCTGGAGCAGGCTCTGCCGCCCGCGACGGGCCCCGCGCCCCTGTCGCCCTGGACCTCGCCGCCGCCGCCCGAGCCGGCCGCGCCGGGGCAGCCGTAGCGCGGGCAATGGATGGCGCGCGGAATATTGCGATAATGTCCCTATAAGTGTCTCCCTCCTGGATAGGTGCCACGGCTGTCCGCAGCCGTGCGCTGTGCGCACCTCGGCAAACGAAGGTCCTTTGGCAATCCGCTGAACCTCCTCCGCGCTTGGCAGGTCCAGCGCACGGCTGCGGACAGCCGTGGCACCCAAAGATCACCCTCACAGGCCCACGCGTCTTGCGGTGACCGCAATTCGCTCTACCCCTCAATTCCCCGGCGCCAGACCCCGCAGCTCGGCGATCAGCGCCTCGGCCGTGGCGCGATCGGCGGCTTCGGCCATGATGCGAATGATGGGCTCGGTGTTCGAGCCGCGCACGTGCACCCAGCCGGCGGGAAGATCAATCCGCAGCCCATCGCTGTCGTCGAAACGTACGCCTTCGCGCCCCTCGAAATGCCGCCGTGCGGCGGCGATCAGGCCGGCGGGACCTTCGGCCCCGCTGGGCATCTTCGTCTTGACGATCTCGTAATGCGGCAGCCCCGACACCACCTGGCTGAGCATCTTGCCCGTGCGGGCCAAGTGACCAAGCACCAGGGCAATGCCCACCAGGCTGTCGCGCACGGGCACCACCCGCGGATCGATCACGCCGCCGTTGCCTTCCCCGCCGAAGATGCACCCCTCGGCCACCAGCCGCGAGGCCACGTTCGCCTCGCCCACGGGCGTGCGAAACACGCGCACGCCGGCGGCGGCGGCGATGTCGTCGATCATCCGGCTGGTCGAAAGATTGGTCGCCATCGCGCCCTTTCGCCGCTCCAGCGTGGCGGCCGCGCCGATCGCCAGCGTGTATTCCTCGCCGATGTACCGGCCTTGCTCATCCACCAGCGCCAGCCGGTCGGCGTCGGGGTCCTGGGCAAAGCCAATCGCCGCCCGGTGGCGGCGGACCTGCTCGCACAGGTCGGTCAGATTCTCCGCCGTCGGCTCGGGCGTGTGCGGAAAGAGGCCCATCGGCCGTGCGTTGAGATGCACCAGCTCGCAGCCCAGCTTCGACAGCAGCGACGCCGTGGCCTCCCCGCCGGCCCCGTTGACGCTGTCGAGCACCACCTTGAAGCGCCGGGCGGCAATCGCCGTGGCATCCACGATGGACAGCACGGCGTCCACATGCCGCGTGTGCGTGTACGGGTTGCGGCTCTCGCGGCCGCAGACCGTCGGCTCGGCGTAGCGGAATCGCCCCGCCTGCCAGATTTCCTTCAGCTCGGCGGCCTGCTCGGCGAAAAGCCCGATGCCGTCAGCGCGCAGGAACTTGATGCCGTTCCAGGCAATCGGGTTGTGGCTGGCGGTAATGACCACGCCGCCGCCGGCCTCAAGTTGGCGCGTCATCAGCGACGTGCCGGGCGTGCTGACAATGCCCAAATCGACCACATCCACCGCGCAGGCCATCAGCCCGGCGGCGACGGCGTTGCGAATGGCCGGCCCCGAAGGCCGGCTGTCGCGCCCGATGACCACGCGCTGGCCCGCCCCCAGCATCGTGCCGAAGGCCGCGCCGAATCGGGCCGCCACCTCCGGCGTCAACGTCTGGCCGATCTCCCCGCGCACGCCCGATACCGAGACCATCAGTCTGCTCATGCGATGTTACTCCAAAGCGCCAGGCCCGTGACTCCAGGGGCCTCAAGCGTTACGGGGGGAATTGCAAATTGCAAATTGCAAATTGCAAATTCGGGAAGCACCGGCCTCTTCAATTTGCAATTTGCAATCACTACTGTCCGGTTAAGGTTTTTTAATATTGACGTAACCGACGCCTTGGCAAGCTGTTGCGACTGAATATGA
>PMYD01000032.1 GCA_003171335.1 Phycisphaerales bacterium | reverse complement strand
CAGGTTTCGGGGAGCATTCCAGGACCAAAATGGCAAGACCACATGGCAAGCCCCATCGCCCACTGCACAAGGCGGTCAAAGTGAGCGATAACTCACTCCGGTAAGCTGGCCCAGATGGAGCAAGCTTGCATTTGTCGTGGTACTCTGCGTTGTTCCTTAGATAGCTGTGCCTATAAGCGCCGCGACTCCAGCCGCAAGCCCAACCACAACCGCGCATATTGCCACGAGGGCAAAGAGTTGGAACAGTGAGATAACCAGCCCCTTCCGCAGGCCGACAGGCCCGGTCTTTGGATGCCTAATAAGTTGCCCATTCACCAGAGAGGAAATGCCTATCGCGGCCACAAAACCAGCGGCGTAGCCGCAGAAACAGGCTACAACCCAACAAGAGATGCACGATGCGAGCGTTGAAAGGTACGCCCACCTGAATGGGACGGTGAACTTCGCCACGACACTCACAGAAAAACAGAGGAAAACCGCCAGGATGACAGTGCCGAGCATCGGGCCGGTAACCAAACCGAGGATAAAGCCCATGTCCTTCATGCGTTAGCCCTTTGCCTGTCTGTTAGTCTCTTTTGGAGGGGGTCCCGCCGGATTACGATGCCTGCCGGGGCAATCCAGGTCGGCCGTAGGCGGGCTATCTACGGCTTCCGCGCGCGTGCCGACCTCATGCAGGCCCACGTCAGAGCGCCAGCGACAAAGCACTGCACGAAAAGCTGCTTAAGGCCAATCGAGTAACTATGGGCGCGGTCGTCGTACATCGACCAGAAAATCGGATGATACCCGGCCAGATGACTTGACCAGCGTATGCTTCTCGACTCCCACGGCGGAACCAGGCAAATCAGGATCACAACGCCAATCCCAATCCACAAGATTATCAGTTCTTTTCGAGACATTGGCGGTCCTTTCGCTTGGGGCGGGGGCTTCTTGTCCCAATCCATTCCCGCCGCCCGTGATAAATGTTGTCTTGGCGCTGCCCCAAAAGAAAAGGGAGCCGCCGATTACTGCCCCACTGGAAGGCCCGTGACGGCCAAGAGCAAGGTTTCACCGGCGGACTCCCAGACGGGGAGTCCGCCAGCGGTCGCTTGCTCAAAGAAAAATGTCACGGTTTTCCAGTGTGCGAACGCTTGGTCAGACCAAGTTCAAGTTGTAGCGCGCATTCTAGCGGAGGGGAAAGGGCGGCGGCAACCGCAAAAGCCGAGAATCTCGCCGCCACGAGTCCCGGCTGTTTAGCTTTGGGCGGTTTGCTTTGAGGCGGTATGATGCTTGCGGGTAGCCCGCGACGGCGGGCGAATCGCCCCGGCGGGTTGTGGCTTTTCTCACCGGCCAAGCCCTCCGGGGCGGCCCCGTAACGGTGAGAGCGTGAACGAAGAACATTCGACAGCATCGCCAGCTTCACAAGAACCGATATACCCGGAACACATCTACGGGATTGTCCGAATGTTGCATCCTAAGGAGCGCATGTCGCTAATCGACGTGGCCGAAGTTTTCGAGAAGTTTAAGAACATGGCCTGGAGGGTACTGAACAGATTTTGTTATTGCCACGACGACCCGGAAGTTGCGTCCTTGTATGTAACTTTCCGGCAAGTCCTCAAAATCCAAGAAATGATGATGAAAGGTGGCAATATCCCCGTGCCTTTGCCAGCTTTCCCATCTTTGCCAGGAGACAATTTCTATGCCGGCCTGGTTCACCTGTCAGAGTATTGCGAACAGTGCGCAGCCACATGCAGGGGCGTTTTTCACGATGTTCTGGAGGCAAGGGCAAAGGCAATCGCCGCACCAGAGAATCCGACGTTGAACGAGAAACCACCAGCAGGCGTCATTGCGGGCATGGGCAGCGCGGAAGTCACCGATGCCGACGCCGCGAACGACGGAATGAAGGCCACGACGAAAGAGCAACCTTCGGCCGACAACGCTCCAAACGCCCAAAGCGAAACCATTCTAGACGATGCCGCGACGGTCCACAGAAAGAAGCGCGGCAGGCCCAAGGAATACACCGACCCAGAGCACAAAGCAAACTGCGAAAGGCACTTTCAAGAATGGCGAACGTTCTACGCCAAGTGGAAGCAGGACGGCAAAAAGGGATCGGCCCGACGCAGCTTCGCCAGGTCGAAGAACATGGCGCAGGCCAACAGCGACAAGATGATTCGATACGGCGCTCCGATGCGCAAGAAGTCGCGGAGAAAATCTCGCGGATGAACCTGTCAAATGCTTTGTTTTCTCCCCGAAGCATAATCTTCCGCTGTCTGCCCGCGTCAATACTGTGCATTCCACGCCCTTCCCACGGGAATATTCGCGGAGAAAATCGCGCGAATTTGCCCGCGAAAATCACCTCTTAAGCTCCGCGACAGTGGCGGTAGGACAACGTAGCGCCTGCCGCAAACGGAATACTGTTGTGGAGAATCGCAAATGCAGAACCAAGTAAACGCTGCCGACGGGCGCACCGCCGGCGGGATTGGGCAGACCCGCGAACTGCCCGCGATGCTTTCGGTTGACGATGTAGGGGCGCTGCTGGCGTGCTCGCCCAGGCACGTCTACCGTCTGGCCGACATGGAGCGGATACCGCGCCCGGTCAAGCTGGGGGCACTGGTGCGCTGGTCGCGCGCCTCAATTGAAACATGGATCGCGCAGGGTTGCTCTAGCGAGTTTATTTCGGCGGATGCGCTGGCGAAGCTTCCCAAAAACTCGGCGGCGCTGGTCAGCCAGGCAATCCAGTTGTTCCGGTTCTATGAGAACAAGACCGGGCTGACTTTTTCGCCGATATTTGTGCCACTGCTTGGACCGCTAGATCGGTGCGCCCAGGACATGGTTTTTGACCGGCTGGTGCATGACATTCCGAAGAAGGAACAGGAGCAAGAAGACCACTTCAATCCGTACATGCGAATCAAAGACAAGAAGCGAGCCAGCTATCTTTTTGAGAACGCGAAGCGAATTCAAAAGCTGCTGGTTTATAACGCCGCGATCATGCCCATTGGCGTTTTGCGCTTTTGCCTGGAGTACGCCGAATCGCCAGCAGACGGTATCGGCGGCGTCTTCGCATCCATCCGCAAGAACTTCACCGACTTGCGCCGCAACGGATTATCTGCCTTGGTCGATGACGTTTACAGCTTCCGCAATACCTGCGTCGCCCACCAGGAGAAAGAGCTTACGGAACTCGAATTGGCGCGTGGGGCTTTGAAGAAGTGGGTGGATTTGGTGGTTCACCTTGAAGCTCTGTTTGTTTCCGCATGACAGCGGTCGGGTAGCCCGCCGCCGGCGTGAAGCCCTGGCCCAAGCTGTGGCAGAACCTTCGAGCGACTCGGGCGACAGAGCTTGCCGACCTGTACCCATCGCACGTCTGCGCGGCGTGGCTTGGGCATACCGAGCGGATTGCCGACGCCTTCTATCGGCAGGTGACGGATGACCATTTTGCCCGCGCCGTTTCTGCCGATGAAAAAGCGGCGCAGAAAGCGGCGCAGTACAGGCAGGTTTCGCCCGGTATTGTTCGGGAAGCGACGGGCTGCGATAAAGAAAAAGGCCCGGAATTACCGGGCCTTGCCGAACCTTACTCCTTGGCACACAACGACTTAGTGGGCGATACAGGATTCGAACCTGTGACCTCTCGGGTGTGATCCGAACGCTCTAGCCAACTGAGCTAATCGCCCGATGAAGCGTAGCTTGTAACGTGCGGCCGCGGGCCTGTCAAGCCTGCGTGCCGCCCTTGTCGGCCGGCGGGGATGGCGGGGCCGCTGGCGGATTGCTGTTGATCGCCTGGTGAACATCGCGGCCGGCCTGCTGCGCATCCTGGAATTCATTGCGGGCCTCGTTGAGCCCGCGTTTGAACTCCATCAGGCTGCGGCCGAGGTTGCGCCCGACTTCCGGCAGCCGGCGGCCGAAAATGAGAATGGCGACGATGCCAAAGAGCAGCAGTTCCGGCAAGGAGAAGTTCAAATACGCAAGTGTTCTCATAGTAAACGCTCCAGTTGTACCAAGCCATTGTACAGGCTTGGCGCTACCGTCGCAAAACAAACCTTCCCCGGCGAGGCCAACCGCTAGGTTCTTGCCGGCCCGGCCAGTTGGCGCAGCAGGGCCAACGTCTCGGCGAAATCCGCGGGCGGCGGGGCCTCGATGTGCACCTGCTGAAGGCTGCGCGGGTGCTGGAACTCGATCTGCCAGGCGTGCAGCGCCTGGCGGGTGATGATCGGCCCTTCCGCCGTGCGCGGGCGGCCTTCCAGTTGGCTGCGGTAGATGGGCCCGCCGCCGTACACCGAGTCGCCGACGATGGGATGGCCGATATAGCTGGTATGGACGCGAAGCTGGTGCGTGCGGCCGGTCTTGGGCCGCAGCTCCAGAAGGGAGAAAGGCGGCTTGCCGCTCGACCCGCCCCCGAGCCGCTCCAGCACGCGGTAGTGGGTCACCGCCTCCTTGGCCACGCCGGCGAACTTTTTACCGGTGCGGCGGTCGACGGCGTAGCGTTCCTTGAGCTTGGGATGCTGGCCGATGGGCAGATCGATCACATCCTCATCCAGTTCCACGTGCCCATGCACGATCGCCAGGTACGTCTTGTGCACGAAGCGCAGCTCGAACTGCCGCCCCAGCCGCCACAGGGCCAGCTCGCTCTTGGCCAGCAGGATCACGCCGGTGGTATCGCGGTCCAGGCGGTGCACCACGCCGGGGCGGTACGCCTCATCGCGCACCGGCAGGTCGCCGATGCTCCCCGAGTGCTGCTGAAAATAGTACGCCAGGGCGTTGAGCAGCGTGCCCGACCAGTTTCCGCGGGCCGGGTGCACGATGAGCCCGGCCTGCTTGTTGATGGCGATGATATCCTCATCCTCGAACAGCACCTCCACGGGAATGGGCTCAGGCGGGATGAGCTTCTTTTCCGGCTCGGGCAGCAGCAGGTCGATACGGTCGCCCGTCTGAATCGTGTAGCTGGGCTTGACGATCCGCCTGTTGACCGTGACGGCCCCCTCTTTGATGAATCGCTGGAGCGAGGTCCGACTGACGAGATTACCCAGCCGCCCGGCGAGGTACTTGTCCAGCCGGCGGTCGGGCCGCGCCTTGCGAATCGAGATCACCACGTGCTGGAGCCCATCCTCCTCGACGGGCTCGATGGTCTGCTCCTCCTCGCCGTTGGCGGCGGGCGGCAGCTTCAGGGAGGCGGGCTCTTCGGCGGGCGGCAGGCCCGCATCCGGCTCCAGAGCCTCATCATGTTGTGGGTCGTCGTGAAGCACGCAAAGATTGTACACGAGCCGGGGCTTCGGGCAGCGGGCCTGGCGATTTCGGAAAAACGATTGCTCCCCCCTGCCGAGGCCTGCAAGGGCGAAATCCTCAAAACGGGAAGACCGCAGCCTCTTGGCCGCGGTCTTCCGCCACACATCGAATCGCAGAAAGGCAGAGCTACTTGTTCAGCACCAAGGCCAGGTCGGCCGCGCTGGCGGCGTCGGCGGCATAGCCGTCGGCACCGATCTCGCTGGCGTAGGCCTGGGTCACCGGCGCCCCGCCGATCATGGTGCGGACGTTAAGCCCCGCGCCCTTGATGGCCTTGATCACTTCGGGCATCTGCGGCATGGTCGTCGTCAGCAGGGCGCTCATGGCCACGATCTTGGCCCCGCTCTTCTTGATGGACTCGACGAACTTGTCGGCCGCCACATCCGTGCCGATGTCGATCACCTCGAAGCCGGCGCCTTGGAGCATCATGCCCACCAGGTTCTTGCCGATATCGTGCAGGTCGCCCTTGACCGTGCCCAGCACCACCCTGCCCACCGGCTGCACGCCGGTCGCCTTCAGCTTGGGCTCCAGAATCGCCATGCCGGCCTTCATGGCGCGGGCGGCGATCAGCACTTCCGGCACGTACACTTCGTTGGCCTTGAAGCGTTTGCCCACCACGGCCATGCCGGCGATCAGGCCCTTCTCCAGCACATCCTTGGGCTTGGCGCCTTCATCCAGCGCCTTCTGAGTCAATTGGGCGGCGGTGTTGCGATCGCCCTTGATGACGGATTCCGCCAGTGCGTTCAAATCGGCCATTTCTAAATCCTTCTCTTGGATCCTGAATTGGGCCCGGCCGCCGCCAACCGGCGATCACGCCTTTGGCCCATCACACCCGCCCCATCGCAGGTGAACGAGACTATTGGAATCGCCCCGCCGGCCAAATGCAAGGGCCAGATTGCCCATGCTGCATTCTCGGCCGGCACGGCAACCGAACTACCTGCCTGGCTCGGCCGGCCCGGAGGCCGGCTCACTGGCCGGCGCCGAGGCTGGTCCGCTGAGGGGCCCAAGACCGCTGGTCAGTTCGGGCAGCGGCGTGGGCCGCAGTTCCTGCGCCGGCGCGCTGGCCGGGAAGACCACCGGCTCGGACCACTTGCCCAGCTCGCCCAAGCGGCTGTGCGCCTGGGAAATCGTCAGCGGCTCGACCTTGCCTTCCATCGCCAGCACCGCCTGGTACTCGCTGCGGGCGCCGTCAAAATTCCTCAGCGACTCGAGCAGCTTGCCCAATCCCAGGTGCGCCTCGCCTACCGCCGGCGTCTGGGCGGGATAATTCGCTATCACGCGCTCATACCCGCTGCGGGTTTCGCCGGCCAGCACATCCACGGCCGCCGCATCCAGATCCGTCCGGCGGCGCGTCAATTCCTCAAAGCCGGAATAGCCGATCTGCACATTGGCCCACGCCGCCAGGTTCTGCTGCGACGTCTCGCCCGCCAGCTCCAGCAGGTCCTGGCGCAGCCGGGTCGGGATGGACTGGGCCTCGGCGCCGGTCTGCCGGCCCTGGTATTGCACGCCGTTGGAAAGGGCAAAATAACGCTGCCACTGCTTCTGCCGCGTCACCGTGCGCTGATTGAAGCCGTACCAGACCAGCAGCGCCACCACGACCACGGCGACGACGCCGCCTACGATCCAGTTGGCGTTCTGCCGCAGATACGCCACCGCATCGCCCAGGGTCTTGGCCAGCTCGTTTTCCTGCAAATCATGCCGACGAGTTGCTTTCACGTCGCACCTTTCATCACCACTACCGGACCGGGGCGGCGGCGCTGCCGCCCGTCGCCGAGAGATAAACTTCCAAATGAATATCGGTCGTCCACCAGGACCCATCGCTGATGGTGATCTTGGCGCGTTCGCGGCCCTTCACGAAATCCAGCTCGATATCGCCGCGCACCATCCGGTCCGAATCCTGCGTCCACTGGTTGGCCACCATCTGCCGCTTGTAGAAGCGGCCGGTGGCCCACTTGTCCTCGCGCCCGGAATACCAATGATCCACCATCCGCACGCCGGGGACCGCCATCGAGCGGCTCTTGCCCTCCGTCAGCGTGTAGCCCACCGGCAGCGGCACATCCGGCAGCGGCGGCCGCGCCTGGGCCACCAGCGACTGGTCCGGCTCGGGCACCGTGTCCGGTCCCGAGTTGCCCGTCCCGATCATCCGACCGTTGCTATCGCAGCCTGCCGCCACAATTACCAGCACGACCGCCGCGATCCATCCGTGTCTGCGTTTCATGGCCGTCTCCCTGGTCTGTCGGTCGATCAAGTGCACCATTATGCCAAAACCAAACCCAAAACGTCTCTATGTTCTGTATTTCAGACGCATTGTCAAGCGCAATAGGCGGATGGGGCAGGCAAGGCGATACCGGTTCTTGGCGCCGGTGAAAGATTTTCTTGCTGGATTAAAAAATGAGAGCACTTTCGCGTCCTTATATAGTAGAGGGAGAGATGTTCTTGACGGGTTCAGGTTCTGCGACGGCTGATCCATCGCATCGTTCCTTTCCCCGCCCTTCGCTGCTAGACTGCCCGCCATGGAATGGTTCACGCGGTTTTACGGCCACGATTACTTCAAATACCGCTACGAGCCCCGGCTTACCGAGGTGCCGGCCCAGGAGGTGGATTTTATCGTCGAGCAGGGCGGGCTGGATTTCTCCGCCGAGCGGCCGCCGCGGGTGTTTGACATCTGCTGCGGCGTCGGCCGGCACGCCCGGCCGCTGGCGGCCCGCGGCTGCCATGTGATTGGCGTGGACCTGGCCGAGGCGAATATCGCCGCCGCCCGCGACATGGCCCGCCAGGAAGGACTGACCGAGCGCTGCGAGTTTCACCACGCCGACATTCGCGATTTTCCCCCGCCGGCCGGCTGCGACCTGGCGATCAACATGTTCACCAGCTTCGGCTACTTTGAGAGCGATGCGGCCGACGCCATCCTCATCGCCAAGGCCGCCCAAAGCCTGCGGACCGGCGGCCGGTTCATCCTCGATATCGCCAACCGCGAGGCGGTGGTGGCCGGCTTTCGCCCCCGGCAGCGCCGCGGCCGGCGGGGAAACTACGTCATCGAGGAAGCCCAACTGGACCTGGCCGCCGGCCGCATCGAAGGAACCTGGACCTTCATCCGCGATGGCCAGCGCAGCGCCCACCACGTCTCCATCCGCCTTTATGCGCTACACGAGCTGGTCCGCATGGTCGCCGAGCAGGGCCTGCATTTCCGCACGGCCTTCGGCGACTACGACGCCACGCCCTACGACCGCACCAGCCCGAGGTGCATCGTGGTGGCCGAGAAGTGAGACCAATTGAGATGTCGTTTGGCCCCGCCGGCGAGGGAGAGCCTGATAAGGAAGGCGCACTTACGCAGGACCTCTTAGAACGTGTATGAAAACCGGCTCCGATCGTGGCACGGGCGTCTCGCCCGTGAGTCTCACGGCCATCTTGGCCGTGAATCCGGCCGTTTCTTGCGCCGCCACGGGCGAGACGCCCGTGGGACTCATGGGCGGGACGCCCATGCCACGTTTTCATACACATTCTTAGCCTCCGAAGGAGGCGTTTGCGAGTAGCCCCTGGCGCTGCCCTGAAGCGAGCGATAGCGAGCGCAGGGCGAGCCTGGGGTAAGGCGTCCCGTGAACAAGGAGCCCGTCAGGGCGAGTGAGCGGTCCGGCCAGGCGGGAACCCGCTGGCAGGCAGCGGTTCAGTCGCCCTTCCGGGCTCTTAGGAGGGGCCGCCACATTACCCCAGGCTCGCCGCTCGCTGTTAAAACGCTCGCGGCATCGCCAGGGGCTACTTTCAATCGCCCTGCGGGCTCGAAGGCCCAGACAAAGCCTAGACGGTCTGGAGGACCTCTGTTGCCGACTCCACCGGCGCCGGCGGGGCCAGCAGATCCTCCACGCGCATCACGGCGGCCAGGGCCTTGATGCAGGCCTCATCGTAGCCGTTGCCGGCGCAGCGAATCAGCTCGGTAACGGCCTGGCGCGTGCTCAACGTCGGCCGGTGCGGCCGGTCGTGGGTCATCGCGTCGAAGGAATCCGCCACGGCCAGCAGGCGGGCCTCCAGCGGAATCGCCTCGCCGCGGAGGCCCTCAGGATAGCCCGTGCCGTTCATCCGCTCGTGGTGGCTGCGCACCGCGCCGAGAACTGGGTGCAGGAACGTCAGCGGCTGCAGGATGCCCACGCCCACCAGGCAGTGGTCCTTGACGGCGTTGAACTCCGGACCATTGAGGCCTGTGGGCTTGCTGAGCACCTGCGGATTGACGCTCAACAGGCCGATATCATGCACCCGGGCGATCATCGTCAGCAATTCCGCTTGTGCGGCCGGCAGGCCCAGCCGCGGGGCCAGTTGGGCCACGAGCTGGGCGATCCGCTCGCTACGGCCGACCAGGCGCGGATCGCGCCGCTCCAGCACGGTCATCACCTCGCACAGGACCATGAAGTAATGCCGCTGCGCCTCCTCGGCTGACTCGGCATGCCGCTGGGCGTGATGGTGCAGCGTGCGCAGCCGGTGCCACGCCAGGGCGATCAGGGCGGGCGTGGTGGCCGCCAGCACGGCCGCCAGGGCCAGGGTCGCCGGCTCGTGGCCGATGACCGCCAGCAGCACCACCCCCGCCGCCAGCACAACGCCCAGGCCGGCCAGGGCCCGGGTGCCGGCGCTGAATTGAACGTGAAAATGATGTCGCACGACGATCCTCTGGTGGCACAGGCTTTCAGCCTGTGTCTTCTTAGTGGCACAGGCTTTCAGCCTGTGTCTTCTTAGTGGCACAGGCTTTTAGCCTGTGTTTTCCAACTGCTCGAGCCATCGCTGGCCTCTAAACTGTACGATTTGCAACTCCACCGAGAGCCTTGCCCGCATGCGGGAAGGGAAATTCGAGCCAGCCCGTGCTATCTGTACTGTCTGTAGCGAATGTGCGGCTATGGCCGACCGCACCGGCAGCCGGCTAAACGCCAGCCTGCCGCAACGGCGCTGCCGACGAAATGTCGTAAGTGCCATTCTTGAGTATCCGCGCGATCTATCAACGTCACTGGGGTTTTCCCGATTTCGCGCCCGGACTTTTCCGATTTGTTCCGTCTCTAACGGCAAATCTTGTGAGAGGAGCAGATTATTTTCACACGTGCGCATATTTCGAGGCGGTTTCGTGTGCGTCCTTAATAAGGAGAGGCGGTTCTTTCGGCGCGAACACTTACAGCGCAGACACAGGCTGAAAGCCTGTGCCACCAAGAAGACTCCTTTGGGCCCCTTAAAGCATCCGCAAATACTGCATTCGTCCGCCGCATCAGCCGAGGTAGAATCATGGGCCGCTATCGCCGACCGCGCGCTGTGGCCGGGGCGATGCGACAAGCCAACCCGTGGAAGCGCCGATGACCAGCGAGAAAAGAGTGAATTCCTCCACAACCGCCGCCCCACCGGCCGCACCCGCTGCCGCACCGGCGGCCGCGCCCGCCGCCGGCGCCGCCGCCGGTCGCATCCATCACTCGCCCCCAGCCATCTTCCTCCTGGGCGGCGTGATGGGCTCGGGCCTGGGCCTGGCCCTGGCGGCCGCCCTGCATTACCTGGCCCACGTGCACCCGCTGGCGGCCTACGCCGCCGGCACCGTGGCCAACCTGCTCTTCCACCACGTGTATTACCACGTGGTCTACGTCAACGGCGAGGTGCGGATGCGGACCTCCCTGCCGGTGCAGCTCCTGCTGTATGCGGCGGTGGCGGCCATCAGCCTCGCACCGCTGTGGGTGCTGCTGAACGTGGCGCACCTGCATTTCCTGCTGGCGATCGTGTGCACCACGGCCCTGCTCTCAGCGGCCAACGCGCTGCTGATCCGCATCTCCACGTTCAGCTCGGCCGCCCTGGCCGAGGTGGAATACGCCGCCGTGGAGGAGGATTTCTACGATGAGCAGACCGACGCCGGCCGCGTCGGGGCGTTCCGCGCGTGGTACCACAGCTCGCGATTCGAGCGGCTGACCGAGTTCGTCGAGAGCCACTACCGCCCCTCCATGCGCGTGGCCGACCTGGGCTGCGGCAACTGCCGCTGGAACGTGAACCACCGCCCCGTCACCGGCGTGGACATCAACGAAAAGATGCTCGCCTGGGCCCAGCGCCACGGCCTGCTGGCCGACTACCACATCTGCCCCGGCCTGGTGGGCAGCCCCCTGCCGGATGGGCAATTCGACCTGGTCGTCTGCTCCGAGACCCTCGAACACCTGCTGAACTACAAGGACGTGCTCGCCGAGGCCCGGCGAATCCTCAAGGACGACGGCACGCTGCTGGTGACCGTGCCCTACGACATCTTCCTGGGGCCGTTCTTCCTGCTGTTCAACATCAACTGCGTGTACCAGGGGTATGTGAAGAAGAGCCTGTACCACAAGTACCGCTGCGGGCACATCAATCACTTCACCAAGTCGCGGCTGCGACAAGAGCTGGTGGACGCGGGTTTCGAGCTGGATCGGCTCTTCGTGGTAAACGGCCTGCTGCTCTACGCGGCGGCCAGAAAGGCCCGCTAGAGCAGGTTAACAAATCGTGTAGCGATGTTCTTGCTGGAAATGGCCTAAAAACAGTCATTTTTAGGCCTTTCGACCGCTACAAGAAAAGCAAAAGTGCTCTAGGCGGGAATGCCCCGTTTTGGGGGACTGGGTGCCGTGGCTGCATTTTTTTGCAGCCACGTGTCAGGGCAGGCTACTTCATTTCTGTCTCGCGCGGCTGGGAAGAGATGAACCGTTCCCCCTTCTTCGCAATTGCGTTCTCATGACGCGTGGCTGCGAACGGATGCAGCCACGGCACCCAGAGCCATTGCGGCGCGCTTGCCCGATCGCTTCGCGCGAACCACATACGCCCCGACAGCGCCGCCGTACAGCAGCACGGACACGAGGGAGATCCACTTGCCGTATACATACCCGGTCGGCAGGTATTCCATCTTCAGCACGTGGTGCCCCGCGCCCAGCGGCACCGCCCGCAGGGCGTAGTTGGCCGGCAGCACGTCGTATTGCGCCTGCGAACTGCCCGGCAGCGGCCGGGCACGCCAATACTTGCTGTACGTGTCGGTCACCAGCAGCAGGCACGGCGATTTGACGTCCGCCTCAATCTTCAGCCAGTCCGTCGATGAATCCACCACCCGGACCGACCCGAGGTCCCCATCGCCGGCCGGCTCGATGGAGGGCTTGGATTCGAGCAGCACCGTCTGCCGCGGGTCGAACTGCGGCGAGGTCAGCCCCTTGAACATCTCGTCGCGGCTGCTCATGAGCGCATAGCGGCCCACCAGGTTTACGCGACCCATGACCTGGGGGATTGGACGAATCTGTCCATCGCCCATGAGGACATATTTCAGCCGGAACATGTCGAACAGCTTGTGCATGCGGGTGATGGGAAAGAATTCTGCGCAGTCGTTGGGATCCTGGCCTTCGACGAAGGCGACGAGCTGGCAGTAGCGGGCGCTGGCGCCGGGGTCATGGCCCCAGATATCGCGCCCGCCGAAGTACATGGCGCTGTTGGCCATGGAGGGGATCGCCACGTGAATGCGGTAGTCGCCCCCCTGGTGTGCCAGAACCTCCACCACCTGGGAGGGAAGCTGAACCGACTGAAGGGAGTGGATGGGCAGGAAGCTCATGGCGAAAGCCGACACCTCCAGCACGGCCAACGTCGCCAGCGAGTACACGGCCGGCCGCCACCGCGTGGCGATCAGCACAAGCAAGGCCGCCAGGCCCAGGATCCCCGCAGCGACAAACAACTGCGTCGAGGCATAGCGTGCGGCCAGCGCGACCGCCCCCTCGCTCACCAGCGCAGGCGATCGATTATGCGAATGGTCCGTCTGGTGAATGGCCAGCATCATGCTGTTCCACCAGCCGCCCGGGCCGCCCCACCCGTAGCGGATGAACGCTGCCCCGCCGGCCACGGCCACAGCCGCGATGGCCAGGCCAACAAGCAGCGAGCGCCGCCGCCGGGCCTCGCGCAGCAGCGTTTGCAGCCCGATGCCGGCCAGCATCACCATGAACAGGCTGGCCTGGAAGGTGAATTTCGAGGCGCCTCGGAACTTGTTGAAACCGGGCACATAATGATACAGCAGCCCGAACAACGGCGTGGTGGAGCCCAGGGCCAGCAGCAGCAGCAGACCCGTCATCATCGCCGAAAACCGCCGCTGGCGCTTGTCGCCGGCCAGGGCCCCGTACACGGCCAGCGCCAGCCCGCTGACGCCCAGGAAGATGCACATCACGGACTGGTACGATTGCCCCCAATACGGGGCCATCGTCGGTGCGGTGGGATTGGCGCAGCCCAGCACGTTGGGCGCCAGCAACGTCAGGAAATTCTCAAAGCGAAACGAGTGCGTCGCCGCCAGGCGATAGGACAAGCCCGCTCCGCGAACGCTTTCGGCGGAGGCCTGCATGCCCGTCAGCAGTTGGACCGACGAGAGCGCCACGCCGCCGATGACGATGGCCGCCATGGCTGCGATGGCCCGCACACGGCCCGAGGCGCCGCGCAGGCGCAGCAGGAAATACAGCCCAACGGCCACGCTGCTGAAGAACACATACTGCGGATGCCCCGCCAGGATGGACAGGCCCATGGCGCCGGCGCCGACAAGAATCCATTTCCCCGTCGCCATGGGGCCATCCTCGCACAGGCCATCCACGCACAGCAGCAACAGCGGCGTCCAAGCGCCGGTGCAGATGTCGATCAGGTGCCCTTCCCAAACGTGCAGAAAGACCGTGCCGCCCAGCATGAGCAAGATGGCCGGCAGCAGCGCAGGCACGAAGTCCAGCTTGCGCTTGCGGCACCACAAGAACGTGAAAAGGCCGATCAGCCACAGGTGCGACAGGAAGCTCAGGTTGATCGCCTTGGCCATCGGCAGCAGCAGGAACACGATATTGGGCGGGTACAGCATGGCCGCATGGAACTGGCCCAGGAAGGGAATGCCGCCGTACAGCGTGTCGCTCCACAGCGCCAGGTTGCCGTGGGCAATCTGGTCGAAGCCAAACTGCCGGACGCGCAGAAACTGAACGAAAACATCCGAGCCGAGCAGCACCGGGTCGCCAGCGGCCGTCAGCAGGTCGAAGAAAACCACCACGATCACCAGCGCCAGAATGATGCCGGCGGTGAGGACGTCATGCCTGCTGGCCCAGCGCGCGAGGGAAGGCTTTTCCGGAGATCTGCCAGCGACCGTCGATTTCATGGCATGATGATAGCGGTTTGGCGTCAGTCGCTCCATACCTTGGTCCGGCTGTGGGCAGCAAACGGGCGGCCTGGCACACAGGCCGCCCGGTAATGGCGATTGACGCATGCGCGAATGCGACTAGCCCTCTTTACCGCCGCCGGCGCACCATCAGGCCGCCCAGGACAAGCAGCAGCAGCGACGCCGGTTCGGGCGTGCTCTGGAAGCTCCAGTTGTGTAGATCCTGGCTGGAGCCGGCTGCCCCCGTTGATGAGGTAAACCCGACATATGCGTTCCCGTTGTCGAGCGACAACAGCCCTGACAGATTCAGCGGCACGGAAAGCGTGGGCGTAGAGGCGTTATCCACGAAGATGTTCAGCGTGCCCGGCTGGTATTGCAGGTCCATCGTGTGCGCCAGTTGGTTGGTGAATTGGAGTTGGCCCGTGTCCTGCACGCAGCCGAGGGAATAGGCGTGATCCGCTGAATTCTGCAACGTCCCTCGCGTTTGCACGCTGATGTGCGGGCGCGTGGACTGATAGTTGGTCCCGAGAACAGGATCCGCGAACTCCTGCCCGTTGTCCCACAGGTCAATCTCCACGACCACGCTGTCGGCGATTCCCACCTGCCCCGAATAGGCCGCATAGCCAATGCCGCCGCCGGTTGCGCCTATGGCTGAAAGACCGTTGGGGTCATTTTGCACGACGAACGCCAAACCGTCCGCCTGCCGGCCCTGTTGGTTCTGGACAATTTGGAACGTAAACTGCGAATCGAATCCATTGGCCACAGCCTGTTTGTCGGTGCGCCACAGCGCGCCCTTGGTGTCGTAAGCACCACCTGCGACCAAACGGGCTACCGAACCATTGACGATCGTGGCAGAGTTGGTCAAGGTAAGCCCGTTGGTAGAAGAAAAGTCTGAATACGCAAAATCGCCAAGGCTCACGGCCGCGACAGTGAACACAACAACCCCAATGATCAATACCATGCTTGCCCGTTTCATCGCCATCTCCCAAAAAATGCAGTTGTCCCGGGGAAGGCGCGCGGCCTTGGCAACAATGCGAAGGGATTCCGCCGCCCATCCCCGCCCACACCTGCCAGACAATTTCCTTGTCAGCAGCTGCGCGCATATGCGCACAGCCTTCGAGCGCGAGCACAAAAGGGGACTTACCGGCAACTTGGCGAAGCCGCCTGGGGCGGGATGTGTCGCTGAGCAGAAAAAACGCTCCCGCCCACGTTTGGGGAAGGGCATGTCGCTGCCGCGCATGCCCAAGCAAGCAAACTTTATTGAAAGGCCAAGAGCGTGTTCTGTCAAGCAATTATTTCAAGAAAATCTGTCAGTTTTCTCGCGGATGGCCCGCGGCCGCGGCGGCTGGAGAATTGGCATTGTTCGCCGCCGCCTGCGGTCGCCGGCCCAGCCGCCACCAGGCGAGCCAGGCGCCCAGGTACAGCAGGCCGGCGGCCAGCGAAATCCAGCGGCCCGCGCTAAAGGCCGCCGGTCGATATTCCAGGCGGAGATGGTGATGGCCGGCCGCCAGCGGCACGGCCTGGAAGGCCCAGTCGCCGGGCATCAGCGTGTAGTCGCGCTGGGAAGAGCCCTCCAGCGCGGTCACCCGCCAGTGCGGGTCGTAGGCGTCGGTAATGAGCAGGATGGTCGGAGCGGGCACATCAGCCTCCAGGGTCAGCCAGTCGGTGGAGGAGGCGAGCAGGCGAACCTGGGCGGCCGGCTGGCTGGCGGGTGCCGGCGCGGCAGCCGGGGCTTCACTTGCCACGTCCGGAACCCTCACCCGGCCCTGC
>PMYD01000147.1 GCA_003171335.1 Phycisphaerales bacterium | reverse complement strand
TTACACTTACAATTAATTATGAGTCCAACTCAAATCTTGAGGGCAATCTAAGACTTGACGCTGCCAATTCTGGCATAAGTCTATCTTCATTTGTCGCAATCGGCAGGTTTGAGGTCATCTGAAGCAAGAATTGCGCGAATGCCGTGCAACTCCTGCGCCCCGGGCCGCAAGGCCCCCTGCCGAACGTGCAAGAGCCAAGGCGATGTTTGAGACCAAGGAAGTTTTTTCTAGATAATACAATTACTTTGTAATACTACTTTTACATCTCATCGACGGACTCTTTCCAGAGATTATTTTCGCTCTTTCCAGACTTCTGGCACGCGGCTTTCATATCAAGTGGTGCCGGATAGGCTACCTACTCGGCAGTTTGACGGCCGCGCATGGATGTGCGGCCGGTGCCCCGCTGGAGTACGCGGGGCCGTAAACACAGTCCCGATGCCTGGGATTGGGTGAGAGGAGTCTCACCAGTGCAGACCGGTGCCCAGAGGCAGGCGGTGGATTTGGACTCGGCCGTGACCGCGGCATTGGAGGCGGCGGTCGGCCGTGTCAGCGAGCGCGTCAAGGGTGTGCTCTTGATGGCTCGGCTGGCCACCGCCGTTCATTTGCGCCGCGCGGCGGAGACCGAAGCGGCGCGGATCGGGCACGGCCGCACCTCCGGGAGTTTGAGCCCCGCAGCCGCGCCGGCCGGACAGGACGCCGCGGCTGGGCTCATGCGCCAAGGGGGGCGGCCATGAACTACGGTCTGTACCTCTCCGCCGCGGCATTGCGGGTGCAGGAATACCGCCAGGAAGTGATCGCCAACAATTTGGCCAATGTCAACACGACCGCCTTCAAGAGCGACCAAACCGTCATTCGCAGCCGGCGATCCGCGGTGCAGGAGCAGGCATTCCCCGCCGACTTGTACGTTCCCATCGTGGATGATGTGGGCGGCGGCCTGCGCTCCGGCGGCACGTATACGGATTTCTCCCAGGGCAGCCTGGTCCGCACCGGCCGCGACCTGGATATCGCGCTCAAAGGTGAGGGTTTCTTGTCCGTCGCCGGCGACGGCCGCACGGAATATACCCGCGACGGCCGGCTGGACCGCGATGTCGAGGGCAACCTGGTGACCGTGGCCGACGGGTGCAAGGTCCTGGATGAGTCGGGCAAGCCCATTCATCTGGGCGACGGCCGGGTGACCATCGAAGGCAATGGAACGGTGCGGGTCAACGGCGAGGTGCAGGCGCATCTGGCCCTGGTCCGGTTTGCCGACCCGACGGTCCTGCAGAAGGTGGGCGCCAACGACTACGTGGCCGACGGCGCCAAGACCCAGCCCTCCGACGCCCAGGTGGTGTCGGGGCACGTGGAATCCAGCGGCGTGGACCCGACGCGGGCGCTGGTGGACATGATGACCGGCCAGCGCGTGTACGAGGCCGCCGCCCGCATGCTCCAGTCGGCCGACACGATGACCGGCCATGCCGTCAACGATATCGCCCGGCTGGTTTGAGACAGGAGTAACGAATGAGCATACAGGCCATGTATACCGCCACGACGGGCCTTACGGCCCTGAGTGATGCGGTCGACATCACCGCCAATAACCTGGCCAACGTGAATACCACGGGCTTCAAGCGCTCGCGGGCGAATTTTGAAGACCTGTTCTACCTGGAGAAGCAGCGGGCGGAAATCACCAACTCCGACGGCATCAGCAAGCCGGCCGGCACGTACATCGGCCTGGGCACGCAGATCAGCAATACGCAGCGCATCTTCACCCAGGGCTCGGCCATCCAGACCGACAGCCCGACGGACATGATGATCCAGGGCCAGGGCCTGTTTCGCGTGAAAACCTGCCCGGATGTCGGCGGCGGCCTGGCGTACACCCGCAGCGGCAACTTCATAAAAAACAGGGACGGAAATCTGGTGCTGGCCAACAGCGACGGCTACCTGCTGGACCCGCCGATCGTCATTCCGCAGGAGGCCACGCAGGTGCAGATCCAGACCGACGGCGTGGTGCAGGTGATGCTGCCCGGCCAGACCCAGCCGCAGAATGTGGGCCAGGTCCAGTTGTATCGGTTCGCCAACGAAGCCGGGCTGGCCGATGCCGGCAGCAACCTGCTGACCCAGACGGAGGCGAGCGGCCAGGCCATTGAAGCTCAGCCCTCCACCAACGGCATGGGGGAGATCCGCGCGGGATATCTCGAGGCCTCCAACGTGGATGCGGTCACGGAACTGGTCAGCCTCATCAAGACCCAGCGGGCGTTCGAACTGAACAGCCAGGTCATTACCGCCGGCAACGAGATGCTCCAGACGGTCACGCACCTGAGGTAGGTCTTGCTGAGGAAATAAACCACAGAGGACACAGAGGGCTCAGAGGTTGAAGGCAAGAAACGGCCGAAGACGAGAAAACCCCGGAGAAAGATCAGGCCTGAGTAGCTCTTGCTGAGGAAGTAAACCACAGAGGACACAGAGAGCTCAGAGATTGAAGGCAAGAAACGACCCAAGACGAGAGAACGCGGAGAAAGACCAGAGAACACGGAGCGGGGGCCTTAGGCCGCGAGAAAGGAAGAATGAACGCACGACGCAATAACTTGTGGCTCCTGGCGTTGCTGGCGGTGGGGCTGACAGCCCCTCTGGCCGGCGGGCAGGAGATTCGCCTGCGGCCGCAGATCATGACCGCCGGCGTCACCGCGCTGCTGGCGGATGTGGCCGACGTGCGCGGCCTGCCGGAGTCGGTGGGGCAGATCATCGTTGCCCGGCTGGAGAAGCCCGGCGACAGCGCCACGGTTAGCGTTTCTCAATTGCAAATCGCCCTTCGCCTGGAAGGAGTGAACATCGCCTCCGTGAGTTTCTCGGGGGCGGCTCGCTGTACGCTCCATCGCGCCGCCGATCGGCCGGCCGCGGAAGCTCAGGACCTCGCCGTGCCGGCGGAAAAAGCCACGGCGGCAGGGATTGAAGAAAAGGCCTCCGCCGCCGCGGAGGCCAAGAGCCAAGCCGGTCCGACAAACGCAGGCGCGGCAATCCCGGCGGGCGCGGACCTGCCGGTCGCGCCGGCCAAGACAGCGCCTCTGGCTACGGTGGCTTCGCACCTCCAGGAGCAGCTCCTGGAACAACTGGCGGCGCGGCCGGAGGAAATGACGTTGTCCATCGCCCCGGCCAGCCGGCCGACGGCGGAGATGGTCTGGCCGGCGCCGGCCAGCATCACCAGCACCGACCGCAACATCTTGGGCCGGCGCACGTGGCGCGTGGATTACCAGCAGAATGGCCGCCCCTGCCAGCGGTACATCACCGGCATCGTTCATCTGGTGCGGCCGGCGGTGATCGCTCGTCGGGCGCTGGCGTCGGGGCTGACCCTGACGGCGGGGGATGTGGAGTGCGTCCTGCGCGAGGATGACGGCCGGCAGGAGCGGCTGGCGACGCTCGAGTCGGTGGTAGGCCAGCAGGTCCGCCGCCCCCTGGCGGAGGGACAGACGATCGCGCCGGGGGACTTAAAGAGCCCCGTGCTGGTGATCCGCGGCCAGTTGGCCTGGGTGCAGGCGGGCTTTGTGCAGGTGCGGGCCAAGGCGCTGGGCCAGGGTGCTGGCGGCGAGGTCGTCGAATTCGAAAACGTGCAAAGCAAAGGCCACGTGTGGGCGCAGGTGACCGGACCGGGCACGGCCCAGGTGACCTCGGCCCCGACTCAATAAGGAAGATGGCGATGGCGAATCGATGGTGGATCCTGCTGGCGGCGCTTGGGGCTACGACGGCGACGGCCGCGGCCCAGACGTCCAGCCTGTATCAGCAGAGCGCCCAGCAAGCGACCAGCCGGCCGGCGGCGGGAGAAGAGAAGACCGCCTCTGCATCCACCGTCCGCTCCATGGTGGCCGCCCCGGCCCCGCCCAAGAAGAAGTTCACCAAGAACGACCTGATCACGATTGTGGTCGCCGAGCAGGCCAGCCACTCCAGCTCCGCGCAGACCACCGCCGACCGCGATGCGAAGATCGATGCCCAGATGAAGGCCATGATCGATCTTCAGTCGCTGGCCAACAAGGGCCAGGTGAAGGCATCCAATTTCTCCGCCGGCACGCCGGCCATCACGGGCGAGTCCAAGACCAACCTCGACGCCACGGGCGCCAACACGCGCACCGACACGATGGATGCCAGGATTGAGGGACGGATCGTAGATATCCGGCCCAACGGCAACCTGGTGATCGAGGCCAGCAAGAAGATCACCACGGATGAGGAAAGCTACACGATCAACGTCTCGGGCGTGTGCCGGACGGAGGATGTGGTGCTGCCGCTGTGCACGATCCAGTCCACGCAGATTTCCGAGTTGACGATCGTCAAGAACTCCACCGGCATGGTCAAGGATGCGACCGGACGCACGTGGTTTGAAAAACTGTTCAGCAAGATCAACCCGTTCTGATGTGACAGAAGAACCTCATTGATGAGGACGTAATGGCACGGATGCCAAGCAGTGTGTTGAGATTCCGGATAGCCGCCAGCGCCGCGGCGATGGTTTTCGCGGCCGCCGGCCCGCCGGCACTGGCGCAGGGGGCCACCGCCGCCTCGGCGGCGGCGACGGCCGCATCAGCCTCCTCGCCCGCCACGGCCGCCGCGCCGACGCCGGCCAGCCGGACCGATGAGGGGGCCACCTGCATCCGCGACATTACCCACCTCCAGGGCCTGCGAACCAATGAGCTGGCCGCCATGTCGCTGGTCGTGGGCCTTTCCGGCACGGGCGATGGCAAGTTGCCCGGAACGATGCTTTCGCTTCAAGAGCTGCTGCATCGCTTTGGCCTGACTCAGGCCGACATAACGGGCCTCAACGCCGCCAACGTCGCCTTGGTGCACGTGACGGTAACGATCCCCGAAAACGGCGCCCGCGACGGCGATCATCTCGACGTGAAGGTCTCCTCGATCAGCGGCGCCAAGAGTCTCAAGGGCGGCCGGCTGGTGCAGTGCCCGCTGCTGGGGCCGCTGGCCACGCCGCGGCCGGGGTTGATCGACTACGCCCTGGCCAGCGGCGAAGTGGTGCTGGAAGATCCGGCCGTGCCCACCGTCGGCGTCGTCAAGGGCGGGGCGGTGATGGAGTGCGACTTTCGGCCCAGCTTCATCCAGAACGGCCGGATCACGCTGGTGCTCGACCGCGACCACGCCTCGTTCTCCATCGCCTCGGCCATCAGCAAGGTGATCAACGATGCCGAGGCGGAACTGGGCCAGACGATCGCCGTGGCCGATGGGCCCGCGCAGATCGTCGTCCAGGTTCCCCTCGCCGAGCAGGCCGCGCCGGCGAGCTTTATCTCGCGCGTGCTGGAACTGCCGGTGCTGATGCCCGACCTGCGGGCGCGGATCGTCATCAACCGCCGGACGGGCGCGATCGTCATCACCTCCGACGTGCGGATTGACCCGGTGATCTTTTCACTGCGGGGCATGACCATCAATACGCTCAGCCCGCCGCTGGTGCCCACAGCCGCCCAGCCGCTGGCAAAAACGGAGCATTTTGCGCTCTTCGCCCCGGACAAGAACCACGTGGGCGCCAGCGCCCAGCAACTGGTGGATGCCTTCAACCAGCTCCAGGTGCCGCTGGATGACCAGATTGCCGCCATCTGGGAGCTGAAACACGCCGGAAGGCTGCACGCGGAGGTAATCGAGAACTGACATGGCCGCCGTCTCGTTACAGCTTGACCAGAACCTCACGGGCGCCAAGAGCCAGGTTCTGCGCCGCTCGTGCAACGAGCTGGTGGGCCTGATGTTCGGCCAGATGCTGCGCGAGGCGCGGCAGGGCAAGCTGGCGCGCGGGCTGACGGACAGCCCCGCCTCGCGGATGTTTCAGGGACAGCTCGATGACGTCCTGATCCAGTCGGCCTCGCGCGGCGATAGCGGCTCGGGGGTGTTCAGCGCCATCAGCAATGGGCTGTATCGCCAGCTTGCCGGCAAGATGACGGCGGCTCCGGCCGGTGATGTGCAGGGGCTGGCGACAGCGCAAGAACGAATGAACGTGAAAGGGTGATTGGCGTGGATTCGGCCAAGGCGCGAAAACTGGTCGACGTGCTCAGCCGGCTGTATGCGGCCCACCAGGAGCTGCACGGCGTGCTGGTCGAGCAGCAGCAGGCGCTGCGCAAATTCGATGCCGCGGCGCTGGAGGTGCTGCACCTTCGCGGCGACCGGCTGGCCCAGCGCATCGCCGAGCTGCAGTCGGCCCGGCTCGAGCTGACCGGGCCTTCGGCCAGGCTGACGGCGCTGGTCGCCAACCTGCCGGCGGCGGAGCAGATGCGCCTGATGGCCGTGGCCAACGAACTGCGCCGCATCGCGCAGGAGACGACCTCGCTGAGCCGGATCAATCGTGCGGCCGTGCAGTGCATGCTGAGCCACTTTCACGGCGTGTACCGGCTGATGGCCCAGGCGGGACGCCCGGCCCTGTACGGGGCGGGCGGCACGCGCAGCGAACGGTCCGGCGGCTCGTTCCTCGTGGATGCGGTGGCATAGGACAAAACGATGGGACTCCTGGATTCATTGCGAATCGGCACCAGCGCCCTGCTGACCCAGCAGGCGGCGCTCCAGGTGACCGGCAACAACATCGCCAACGTGTCCACGCCGGGGTATGCCCGCGAGGAACCCATGATGGCCGCCACGGGCACCAGCAACTATGGCGCGGGTATCACGGGCGGGGCCGGCGTGAAGCTGGAGGATGTGCGGCGGATCGTTGATGATTCGCTTCAGCAGCGGGTCAACGACGCCAACAGCCAGACCAGCCAGTACCAGGTGGCTCAGCAGACGCTCCAGCAGGTGGAGTCGCTGTTTAACGCCGGCACCGACACCGACCTGTCCAGCAAGCTGACGGCCCTGTTCAACGGCTTTTCCCAGTTGGTGGGGGATTCCGCGAACACTTCGCAGCGCGGCGTGGTGATCAGCCAGGCCCAGGAGGTCGTGACGGAACTGCACCGTCAGGCCGCCGGGCTGCAGGACTTGAGCAGCCAGCTCACCGATCGGATGAACACGGATGTGCAGCAGGTCAATCAACTGGCGTCCAATGTGGCCGCCCTGAACACGCAGATCGTCTCAACCGAAAGCGACGGCGCCACGGCCACATCGCTGCGCGACCAGCGTGATGTAGCCATCAGCGATCTCAGCAAGCTCGTTTCGGTGACCGCCCGCGAGCAATCCAACGGGGCCGTGACGTTGTATCTCGGTTCTCAGCCGCTGGTCGACCAGGGCGACAGCCGCAAGCTGATGTTGGCGACAAGCGATGAGAACGGCGTGGCGAAGCAGATCGTCAGCTTCGCCGACAATCAAGGGCCTGTCCAGCTCAATGGCGGTGAGATCGCGGGCATTCAGACCACGCGCGATGGCCAACTGGCCCAGGTGCAGGATCGTTTAAGCACGCTGGCCGGGCAGTTGATCTGGCAGGTGAACCTCGTGCACAGCCAGGGCACCGGCCTGGAAGGCGTGCACAACGTCACCGCCGCCAACCAGGTGGCCGACCCGTCGGCGGCGTTGAGTTCGGCGCAAACCGGGTTGCATTTCAGGCCCACCAACGGCAGCTTCTTCATCACGGTCACCACGGCCTCACCGGGCGTGCCGGTCACCTCCACCCCCATTCAGATCGATGTTAGCCAGAGCACGTCGCTGGAGGATCTGACGCAGGAAATCAATGACAAGGCCGCCGGTGTTGGGGCCTCCATCGATGCGGCGGGGCGCTTGACCCTTTCCGCCACCGATCCCAACGCCACGCTAAGCTTTGGTCCGCCAGCCGGCGCCTCCGCGAATACTCCAGCGGACACATCCCACACGCTGGCGGCACTGGGCATCAACACGTTCTTTACCGGCACGGATGCCGGCTCGATTGCTTTGCAGCCGGATATCGCCGATCTCAAAACCGGTCCCGCGCGCCTGGCGGCGGGGCTCACGGGCGCGCCCGGCGATGGGGCCAACGCCCAGAACCTGGCGAACCTGGGCACCCAGACTCCGGTCGCGGCCCTGGGCAACGTCACGTTGACGCAGTACCAGCAGCAAGTCAACTCCGACCTGGCCGTGTGGACCGCCGCGGCACGCGACACCGCCACCTCGAACCAGGTCGTGCAGCAAGCGCTCACCGCGCAGCGCGACAGCCTCAGCGGCGTCAGCCTCGACGAGGAGGCGGTCAACCTCATGCAGTACCAGCGGGCCTTTCAGGGCGCCGCCCGGTTCATCACGGTCGTGGACCAGATGCTCCAGACGCTGCTGGCAATCCCAACCTAGGCGGGTAAACAACTATGTCCATGGCAGGAATAAGCCGAATCAGCGACCAGATGCGAACGAACACGCTGCTGTCGACGCTTCAGAGCACCAACCTGAAGCTGGGGCTGCTCCAGCAGCAGATCGCCACGGGCAATCGGCTCACCTCGCCCGACGTCGACCCGGTAGCGGCGGATCAATCCTTCAGCGTCGAGCGGAACATCCAGCAGCAGGACCAGTTGCTGAACAACATCCAGAGCGCAACGAACATCTTTTCTGAGACCGATTCGCAGCTTGGCAATGCGGCCGATACCATTGTCCAACAGGCCATCACCTATGCGGCATCCTCTGTCAGCACCGGCGCGACCCCGACGGATCCTTCCCTTGTGCAGAGTCTGTCGAACTCGCTGCTGAATATCGCCAACTCCAAGGTGGGTGATGTGTACATTTTCGGTGGTACCAACTGCACCAGCGCACCCTTCAGCCCGTCTGCCGCCGGCGTCCGTTACGTCGGCCAGAGCGCCGGCATGATGGGTATGTTGGGCGGCGGCAGCGGCGCCACCCAGGTCGGAGTCACGGGCGACCAGGCCTTCGGCGCGATGTCCGGCCAGATGCAGTGCTCCCAGAATCTGCGCCCCTCGATGACCACCGACACGCGCCTGGCCGACCTGGACGGCGCCAGCGGCAATGGCATCCGCCTGGGCACGATCGTTATCAGCGACCAGTCCCTTCAGAAGCAGGTGACCCTGGCCGGCTGCGACTGCATCGGCGACGTCATCGACCGCATCAACACCGCCGGCGCCGGCGAGATCACCGCCAGCCTGAGCAGCGATGGTCAGGCCCTCCAGATCAGCAGCGCCTCCGGCGGTCTGACCGTGACAGAGCAGGGGGCCTCCCAGGCGGCGCACGATCTGGGTATCTTCCGATCCAGTGACCAGGGCACCGGCTTTACCGGCAACAGCGTGGCTCCGCGTGTCACGCTCACCACCTCCCTGAGCAACTTGCGGGCCGGCGCCGGCATCGATGTCGCCCACGAGCTGCTCATCACCAACGGCGGGGGAAGTGCCAAGATTGACCTTTCCAAGGCCCAGACCGTCGGCGATGTGATCAACGCCATCACCGCGGCCAATGTGGGCGTGAAGGCCCAGGTGAATGCCGCCGGCGACGGCATCGACGTCGTCAATCTCGTGTCCGGCGCGGAAATGCGCATCGGCGAGAACGGCGGCACGACGGCCGAGGACCTGGGCGTTCGCAGCTTCAACCGGCAGACGCTACTGAGCGACCTGAACGGCGGGGCGGGCGTACGGGCCAACTCCCAGAGCACAGACCCTGTCACCGCCGGCGAGTCTGACTTCCGCATCACCGCCAGCGACGGCAGCACCTTCGACATCGCCTTGGGCTCTGCCCGCACCGTCGGAGATGTGATCGACCTGATCAACAACGCCACCGGCGGCAAGGTGACGGCCGGCCTGGCCACCGTCGGCAATGGAATCGCCCTGACCGACTCTGCCGGCGGGGCGGGACAGCTTGGCGTTATCGCCACCAACGCCAGTGATGCCGCCCAGGACTTAGGACTGACAGGCGATTCCGTGAAAACCACCCAAACCACGCTTGCGGCCGCGGACTGCAACCCGATTTGCCCCGACAGCATCTTTACTCACCTGACGCAACTGGCCAGCGCGCTCAAGATCCAGGATGTGAATCAACGCGTCCAGGAGCTGACCCGCCTTGGCTCGAAACTGACCAGCGACCTCAATAACCTGATCAATCTCCGCGCCCAGGTGGGCGGGCTGACGAAGGACATGACAAACAGCCAATCCAATATTCAAGACGAGCAGACCTCCAGCAAGAGCCTGTTGAGCAACCTGAAGGATACCGATTTCACCTCGGCCGTCTCACAGTTGCAGGCGCTCCAGACCGCCATGCAGGGCAACCTGATTGCCGCCTCGCGGATCATGGGCACCAGTCTGCTGGATTTTCTGAAATAGCACTCCCTCCGGCGCCCTGCGCGCTGGAGGGATACAAGCATCGGCGGCCGCGGCAGGCGGGCCGGCGGTGGACAACAGGATCGCCCTGGACCAGGGTCCGTCGCACGGATGTGACGGGGAAAGGATCTGACCGGAGAAGACGGCCTGCTGGGAGTCAGGATCATGAGGATCCAAACAACAAGATTCGGGCCGGTGGAGGTGGACCCAGACAGGCTGATCACGCTGCCCAAAGGCATGCTGGGTTTTCCCCTGCACCGGAAGTTCGCCCTGATCGCCACCAACGATGCCAACTCCTTCTACTGGTTCCAGTCGGTGACGGAGCCCGCGCTGGCCTTCGTGGTATGCGACCCCACGATGTTCGTGCCGGACTACCAGATCGTGCTCAAGGGCGATGACCAGGAACTGCTGGGCGTGGCGGGCCTGGAGGAGCTGACGGTGCTGGTGGTGTGCAACAAGGTGGATGACCTGTTGACGGGCAACCTCCAGGGCCCGCTGGCCATCAACCCCCTCACGCGGACGGGCAAGCAACTGGTGCTCAGCGAGAAGCGGTGGAGCACGCGTCATCCTTTGCTCAAGCTGGTTTCACGGGAGCAGGAAATTGTCAGCCAGACGGCCTGAAACCCCGACGACCGACCCGGGCCGCAGGCCCGGACGGCCTGTGAAGCCGCGCGGTATCATGAAACGGTACCCGCCGGCTTCGTGCCATCCGCCGGAGGCGGATCGAAACAGCATCCTGAGCCCGCCCGCAGGCGGGATGAAGGAAGGAGCCGAGGATGTTAGTGCTTTCACGCCAAAAAGACGAGACGATCATGATCGGCGACGACATCGAGATCACGATCGTCGACATTCGGGGCGACAAGGTTCGCCTGGGAATTACCGCCCCGCCGCACATACCCGTCCATCGCAAGGAAGTGTACGAGGCCATTCAGCGGGAGAATCGGGCCGCGGCCAATCTGCGGCCCGACCAGATTCCGCCCGTCGGCAGCCTGGCCAAGCGCCGGGACAAGGACAAGCCCCGGGACGAAGGCCCCAAGGAACCGCCGCCGGCCCCGCCGCCCAAAGGCACGTAGCCGGCCAGTGGCCACCGTTTCTCGCCGCGCAAGGAACCCGGCGAACCCCACGAACTTTCAGCGTTCCTGTTCAGCGACACGAGCCTGGCAACCCTGGCGGGAATGATCCTGCCTGCCCGGTTGGCCCAGCCGAAGCAACCCGTGCCGCTGTGAGCCAAACAATCAAGGAGGATTGACTATGGCTCGGATCAATACCAATGTCGGATCCCTGGTGGCCCAGACGCAGTTGGGAAGGGCCCAGGGCAGTCTCAGTCAGGCGCTTCAGCGCCTTTCCAGCGGTCTGCGGATCAACAGCGGCGCCGATGACCCGGCGGGCCTGATCGCCTCGGAGTCGCTGCGCAGCGAAATCCAGGGCGTCACCACCGCCATCGACAACAGCCAGCGCGCCACCAACATCATCTCCACCGCCGAAGGCGCCTTGAGCGAGGTTTCCAACCTGCTGGTCAGCATGAAGGCCCTGGCCGTGCAGGCCGCCAACACCGGGGCCATGAGCCCCGATGAGATCAAGGCCAACCAGTTGCAGATCGACTCGGCGGTGCAGTCCATCACCCGCATATCCAACGTCACCAATTTTGCCGGTCTGAACCTGCTGAACGGCTCGATGGACTACACGATGTCCGGCGTGGTCAACAGCCAGCTCGGCTCGGTGCACGTGTACAACGCCCAGTTCGGCTCGGCCACGAACATCCCGGTCAACCTCCAGGTCGTCCAGTCGGCCAGGCCGGCCGAGCTGGTCTGGGCCACGTCAAACGTGGGTCCAGCCAGCGCCTCCATCTCTGTCCGGGGCGACAAGGGTGTGGAATCGTTCACCTTCGCCCCCACGACCAAGGCCGGCATCGTCATGAGTGCCATCAACGGCTCCAAGGATGCCACCGGCGTCTCGGCCGCCTGGGCCGACAGCGCCGGCAATTCGGCCGCCGGCCTGGTCTTTTATTCCACCGACTGGGGCTCCGATTCGCTGGTCTCCGTCCAGACCTTGAATAACGGGAACTTCGGGACGACCAACCGCGTTGGCGCGCCTGCGGAGCAAACCCACGGCCAGGATGTCGCCGCCACCATCAACGGCTCGTACGTTCGCGGCCAGGGCCTGGACCTGTCGCTCAACTCGACGTACCTGTCGATGGACCTGTCGCTGGCTCCCCGTTTCGCCGCCGCCGCCAACCACAGCAGCTTTGCCATCACCGGCGGCGGGGCCATGTTCCAGCTTGGGCCCCACATTTCCATGAGCGAGCAGCGCAGCTTCGGCATCCAGTCCGTGGCCGCCACGCAGTTGGGCAACAACACGGTCGGTTTCCTCAGCCAGATCACGATGGATGGGCAGTACAACTTGTCCTATAATAAAGCTCAGAACGCCTCTGACATCATCGACGAGGCCATCAGCCAGGTGGCAGCCCTACGCGGGCGGATGGGCGCGTTCGAGAAGAACACGCTCCAGACGAACATGAACTCCTTGCAGGTGGCCCAGGAGAACCTGACGGCCAGCGAAAGCAGCATCCGCGATGCCGATTTCGCCGCCGAGACCTCCAACCTGACGCGCGCGCAGGTGCTGAGCTCCGCCGCCACCAGTGTCCTGGCCATTGCCAACCAGACCCCGCAGAACGTGCTGAAACTGCTACAGTAAACCTGACAGACTTCGCCGGGCCCGGGCGATACCCCGGGCCCGGCGGAGCATTTAATTCCATCACGCTGTATGCCAACGCCTCAGACACGTTGGCAGAACGATTTACTCAATCCCTATCTCAACGTGCTCCTATATAATCAGGCCCTTATGGATGCCACCGCGACCATTCGAGAACTGGCTGCCCGCGCCCGCGCTGCCGCACGGCAATTGGCCGTTTCCACGGGGCAAAAACGGGAGCAGGCGCTGCTTACCGCCGCCCGACTCATCCGCCAGTCCGCCCAGGAACTGAAAACGGCCAACGCCAGGGATCTGGAGGTGGCCGGCCAGATGCACCTGTCCAGCGCGATGATCGACCGTCTAAAGCTATCCGACAAAGGCATCGAGTCCATGGCCCTGGCCTTGGAGCAAATCGCCGCCCAGACCGACCCGGTCGGCCAGACGCTGGCGGCCTATAACCGCCCCAACGGCCTGCGCGTGGAGAAACGCCGCGTGCCGTTAGGGGTGGTGGGCATCGTGTATGAGAGCCGGCCCAACGTGACGGCCGATGCGGCGGGTTTATGCATCAAGAGCGGCAACGCCTGCATCCTGCGCGGCGGCAAGGAGGCGCTGCACTCCAACACCGCCATCGCCCACCTGTTGCGCGAGGGCCTGGTGCAGGCCGGCCTCAGCGCCGATGCGGTCATCATGATCGACGTGACCGACCGGGCCATCGTGCTCGCCATGGCACAGGCGGAGGGTCTCATCGATGTGATCGTCCCCCGCGGCGGCGAGGGGCTCATCCGGGCCGTCGTCGAGTCGGCCACGATTCCGGTCATCAAGCATTACACCGGCGTCTGCCACGTGTACGTGCACGCCGCCGCCGACCTGGACATGGCCGAACGCATCATCATCAACGCCAAGTGCCAGCGCCCCGGCGTCTGCAATGCGGCGGAAAAACTGCTGGTCGATGAGGCGGTCGCCGCTTCGTTCCTCCCCTCGGTGTGCCGGAAGCTTCGCGCGGCGGGCGTGGAGCTTCGCGGCTGTCCCCGGGCCTGCCAGATCGTTCCCGATATGAAAGCCGCCACCGAGGCGGACTGGAAGACCGAGTATCTCGAACTGATCCTGACCGTGGGCGTCGTGCGCGATCTGGGTGCGGCCATCGACCATATCAACGCCCACGGCAGCGGCCATACCGACGCGATCATCACGCGCGACCTGTCCGCGGCCCAGCGCTTCACCGCCGAGGTGGACTCTTCCAGCGTCATGGTCAACGCCTCCACGCGCCTGGCCGATGGCGGCATCTACGGCCTGGGGGCCGAGGTCGGCATCTCCACCGACAAGCTGCACGCCCGCGGTCCCATGGGAGCCGAAGACCTCACCACCTACAAGTGGATCATCACCGGACAGGGACACCTGCGCGAGTAGCGCGGCGACAAGGGAGGGGGCTCGTTTTTCCGCGCCATGTATTTCGATCCCGAGACATCACCAGAATGTCACGATTGTTAATCGTCTTAAGGCAAGCGTCTTTTCCGCTTTTCTCTTGACGAAGGTTCTTAGCCGGCGTAACAGAGAGGAAGTCTAGGTGCCAATTCAGAATTGTGGGGCCTATGGGCCGAAGGAGAATTGAGATGAACGGCAAACGGATTTGCAGGCGCGGGCTGGTTTTGGCGGTGGTCAGCCTTTTTGTGGCGGCGTTGGCGGGTGTCGCTTGGGCCGATGTAATCGACATTCCCGACCAGACGCTGGCTTCAGCCATTCGTTCGCAATTGAATTTGCCCCCGGACCAGCCGATAACCGATGCGGAGATGCTGAACCTGACGGGGCTTTCGACGGGCGGGGAGGCCAGCCTGCAAGGGCTCCAATATGCGCGTAACCTTCAAGCCTTGAGCCTGATCCGCTGCCAGGACGCTCTAGACCTGTCGCCGCTTGCTGGTCTTCCACTGTTGAGCGAAGTAGATCTGTCGCATTGCGATGCTCCAGACCTCTCAGCCCTTGCAACTCTTCCTTCTCTCTCCTATCTGGATATGCTTGGAAACCGCATCACCCAGCTTCCAAACCTCGCAAACTGCCCGGATCTCTCGTTCATCGGCGCACCTGCAAACAGAATCGCTGATATTAGCGCACTCACTTCTCTTACACACCTGCAGGAACTCGACTTGAACGATAATCCCTTGAATTACGACGCATATGCAATTGATATTCCAATCATTATTGCGAATAATCCTGGCATTAATATAAGCTATGACGCGATTCCAGAACCGCCAGCTTCATGCTATGCACTTGGACTACTAACCATGCTTTCATTATCCCGTCTTGCTAAAAGCAGATTTCTTAACAATGAATTAATGAGGTTTTTACTTTGCAACTCTTACCCTGCGCGGTAAGAGTCCCATTCGGGTTCGGGAGGACTTGGTGAAGCTGTGAAGAGCAGAGAAGTCTAGGTTCCAATTCGGAAATACCGGCCAACGGGCCGAAGGAGAATGGCGATGAATGGCAAACGGAATTGCAGGCGCGGCTTGGTTTTGGCGGGTGTGAGCCTTTTTGTGGCGGCGTTGGCGGGTGTCGCTTGGGCCGATGTAATCGACATTCCCGACCAGACGCTGGCTTCAGCCATTCGTTCGCAATTGAATTTGCCCCCGGACCAGCCGATAACCGATGCGGAGATGTTGAACCTGACGGGACTTTCGACGGGCGGGGAGGCCAGCCTGCAAGGGCTCCAATATGCAAGGAACCTTCAAGCCTTGTGCCTGATGGGCTGCCAGGATGCACTAGACCTATCGCCCCTTGCAGGCCTTCCACTCTTGAGCGAAGTTGATTTATCGCGTAGCAATGCTCCAGACCTCGCAGCCCTTGCAACTCTTCCGTCTCTCTCCTATCTAGATATCCTTGGAAACAGTATCACCAAGCTTCCAAACCTTGCAAACTGTCCGGATCTCTGGTTTATTAGCGCAGCTTTAGACAAAATCGCTGATATTAGCGCACTCACTACCCTTACGAATCTGAGGGTTCTCGACTTATACGGGAACCCCCTGAATTATGACGCATATGCAATTGATATTCCAATCATTATTGCGAATAATCCTGGTATTAATATAAGCTACGACCGCGTTCCAGAGCCACCCGCTTTATGCTATGCCTTTGGACTATTCAGCATGCTTTCATTATTTCGTCTTGTTAACAGCAGGCGTTTGAACAATTTTTGGCCGTTAAGGAGCGCAACAATGTGGTATGGAAGAAGAGCAAGTTGGAACGCGGTTTTCATTACGGTTCTAGGCGTTCTTGCGTGCGCCGGGAGGCTTGAGGCCGATGGAATCGATATTCCCGACGCCACATTGGACGCGGCCATCCGCGCGCAATTAAATTTGCCGTCCGACCAGCCGATAACAGATATGGAGATGATGAGTCTGACGGGGCTTACGACGGGCGGGGAGGCCAGCCTGCAAGGGCTCCAATATGCAAGGAACCTTCAAGCCTTGTGCCTAATGGGCTGCCAGGACGCTCTAGACCTGTCGCCGCTTTCCCGCCTTCCTCTGTTGAGCGAAGTCGATTTATCGCGTTGCAATGCTCCAGACCTCTCAGCCCTTGCAACTCTTCCTTCTCTCTCCTATTTGGATATCCTTGGAAACAGCATCACCAAGCTTCCAAACCTTGCAAACTGCCCGGACCTCTGGTTCATCTGCGCGGCTCAAGACAAAATCACTGATATTAGCGCACTCACTATTCTTACACACCTGATGGAACTCGACTTAAACGGGAATCCCCTAAATTATGACGCCTATGCAATTGATATCCCAAACATTGTTGCGAATAATCCTGGCATTAATATAAGTTACGACCCCGTTCCAGAGCCGCCTGCTTTCTGTTATGCTTTTGGAGTACTCACCATGCTTTCATTATCTCGTATTGCCAAGAGGAGGCGTTTGAACAATGATGCTATCTCATTTGCTGGCCGTAATTTGATAAGATCTATCTTGGTCTTGTCGATAACTGTCATGATTGGGTCATCCCATTCCTATGGAGTTCTATATTGCCATTGGAATGTTCAGCCTCAATATAGCGGAAGTTGGCATGATGGAAATAACTGGGCGCCAGGTTTTGGGTATGGTGAACCAGACGAGAATTGGGACGTCTCGATCAGCGACGGCGGCACGGTTAATTATGGCTACACTTCTATCGACCATACGATATATTCGCTCCAACTTGGCGGCAGCTTCCAATCGTATAATAGCACCTTATATCATAATGCATACTCCTTGACTATTCTTCACGATTTTCAACTTGGAGGAGCTGGAATTGGTTATTATAACCTCGAAAGCAACCAGCTTCATCCGTGCGTCTTGTATGTGGATGGTAACTCATTGATTGGTTATGGCAGTGGTTCTTCCGGATATCTTTACATCTACACAGGTTTGTATTGCTGCTCCTCACACTACACAAGCGGCAACCTGAACCTCGGTGTCACCGGAGGCAGGGGGTATTACTATATTAACTCGGATTCCGACCCAAATCTGGCGTATGTAAGCGTCACAAGAAATGCGTACGTAGGCGAGTCCGCGGATGGCTCGGGGCACAATGGGTTTGGACAAATGACTCAGAACGGCGGCAGAGTTTCCATACAGGGAAACCTTTATCTCGGAAACGGGTTGCAGACTCAGGGCATATATAACCTGTACACAAATGGCATACTTAACGTTTCAGGCGGGATAACGATTGGCACGGGCAACCCGACGGACCCGGTTTCGACCTTGCACGACTATAGCGGGTCGATTGTGGATGCCAACCTTACGATTCGAAATAATGGGGTCATGATTGTGGACCACAGTGCGACGGCGACATTCAGAAACTGGGATGTTTCGGGCAGCCTTCAAGGCAATAGCAACTATAACGTTATTATAGATGGTTCACCCTCTTTCGGTGCCAATGGTGACGCCGATGGAAATGCAACATTTGGGCAACTGATTGTGGGGAATTCCTATATAAGCAATTTCCTCCAATACGGCAACCTGAACATATCGAATCTTACGTTGGGGCATCTATTGACCGGAAAAGCTACGTTCAGCATGCTGAGCGGCACCCAGAATCCTACGCTCAATGCCGGCAGCATGGTCATCGGGGATGCAAATTGGGGATGTTTTGAACAATATACGGGGCAGGTCAACTGCACGGGAGCCCTGACCTTGGCCAATCAAGCTGGTTCAACGGGGAAATACGATCTGACGTACCTCGGCATGCAGCCGGGCAACCTGGTGGTTGGCGGCCAGACGATTGTGGGCAACGGTGGCGTTGGGACTTTCACCGTGGGCAAGGGTGCCTCGCACACCTCAATCGGCGGAATCATCATCGGCAATAACGCCGGCTCCAGCGCCTCCTATACGCTCGATGGGAATGGCTTTTTGGACGCGAACGCGGGCGGAATTTCCGTCGGAACGGGCGGCGGGACGGGGGTTTTTACCTGGAAGACCAATTCCGCAGCCATAAAACTCAACAACAGCGCCGTTTCCGTGGGCGCAAACGGTACGCTCGATATGTGCTTTGATTTCGACGCCAATAAGCTTCTTTCCGGAGGGTACTTCCAGGGATCCGGCAGTTTGAACATGGCTTCGGGCACTTTAAAGGTGGATAACGGCGCGGCCGGCACGCAGAATGCTCCGATGACAGTCTCTTTGGGCGCGCTTTCTGTAAACAATGGCTCCTATTACCTCGATGGCAACAGCACCCTAAGCGTGATCCGGGGCATTTCCGTGGGCCTCGATGGAAACGCCGCGAGCTTTCAGTGGCATAGCGGGTCGATCAATCTCGACGGCAACACGATGACCATCGGGCCAAATGGAACCCTGGATATGTGCTATAGTTTCGATGCGAACCTCCTCATAGGCGGCGGCCTTTTCCAGGGCGGCGGGAACCTCAGCATCGGCTCGGGAACCCTGATGGTGGATAATGGTGCGACTGGAACGCAGAATTTCCCGGGGACGGTCGCCCTTGGCACCTTGTCCATCACAAACGGCAACTATTACCTTGATGGTAACGGCACACTCAGCGCCAGCCGGGGTATTTCCGTCGGCACGGATGGCGGGACCGGCGTTTTCCAGTGGCACAGCGGAACGATCAACCTGGATGGCAATTCAATCACCGTCGGGTCCAATGGAACGCTGGACATGTGCTTCAACTTCGACGCCAATGCCCTGACTTCCGGAAGCATCTTCCAGGGCGGCGGCAGCCTGAACATAAGTGCGGGCACGCTGAGGATCGATAACGGCGCTGCCGCCACGCAGAATGCCACACAAACGTTTTCCGTGGGCATGCTTTCCGTAAGTAATGGAAGCTACTACCTCGATGGCAACGGCACGCTTAGTGCGAGTCGCGGCATTTCCGTTGGCGCGGATGGCAATTCGGGACTTTTCGAATGGCACAGCGGCACGATCAGTGTCGGCGGCAACGCGATGACGGTCGACGCGAACGGCACGCTGGCGATGGATTCCAATTTCAGCATGAACGACCTGTTTTCCGGGGCGTTGTTCAGCGGCGGCGGCACCCTTAGCATCATTAGCGGATCCCTACAGGTTCAGAACGGCGCAACGGCCAGCGTGGCGGCCGCCTCGCCCCCGCCGACCCTTGGCACGCTGTACTTGACCAATGGCGGGCTGTCGCTCCAGGCCGGATCATCCGGAATCACGGTTCAAAATTCCCTGGTTTTTGACGGTAATTCCACTCTTCAATCGGCTGATCCGAACAACACGATTGTCGTTCAGCCGGCTCTTGGAGCCCTAGCAGCCAGCAGCCTGATCATCACAACGCAAGATGGCAACGCCCTTTCCGGCCTGGGCAACCTGACACTTGACTTTCAATTTGACCCAAATGAGGCAAGTCAGAAGACGATCAATTTAGAGGTGGCAGGGCATCCGTACGACCCGAACCTGGTTGTAGGCGGCGTCGATAACAATTTCAGCGCGGCCAACTTCGTGATCAATACGCTTGTGGTCGGTCGCCAAAACGCGGATCCAAATAAGAACGGTACGACACTCAACTTGGTGAATAATTATCATAACGACGCGAATCATACGGCCGTGTACGTGCGGAACCTAGTGATGGCGCCAGGAGCGCAAATCAAGCTTAACAACTTCAAGCTTTACTACCTGGTCGGCAATTCTACGGACGGCAATACGGCCAAGCAGTTCTTCCCTGGAGATGCAAACCTGGATGGTAAGGTAGACGGCGTGGACTTTCTCATCTGGCAGTCTAACTACAGTCAAAATCCCGGCATTAACAAATGGTCGACAGCAGATTTCAACGGGGACCGGAAGGTAGATGGTGTTGACTTCCTAATTTGGCAGGCGAACTACCCGCACTCTGGCCTCAACGTTGCGGGTGGCGGCCCGGCGGCCAGCGTGGCGGATCCGTACAGCCCGGCGCGCGAGTTGATCGACACGAACGGGGATGGGGTCATCAGCATTGAGGAGGCCGAGAAAGCCTTTGACGTGCTGAAATAACGGAAGTAAAGGAACCATTCCCGCATGGCCCGCGGCGACCGCGGGCGATGATTGAGCCTTGAACCCGGAGTTTCGCCCATGCCCTACATCTGGCTGATCTGCGCCATCTCGTTTGAGGTCGTGGCCATTACCTGCATGAAGCTCTCGCTGGGATTCACGCGGCTGGTGCCCGCCGCACTGATGTTCATCTTCTACGGCGGCTGCTTCGGCTGCCTGACGATGTGCATCAAACGCCTGGACGTGAGCGTGGCCTACGCCATCTGGTCGGGCCTGGGCACGGCCGCCATCGCCACCATCGGCATTTGCTGGTTCAAGGAGCCGCTGACCGCCCTGCGGCTGGTCGGCCTGATCCTCGTGCTCACCGGCGTGGCGGCCCTGCAGTGGTCCAACCCGCTGCACTGATGCACCAAATTCATCTTGACGCGAAGGAAAACCACGGAATAACATCCGCAGATGGGAACGGGAGGATCTCGCGTGGCAAATCAATACGAGAAAAAGTACGACCAGCCGGCGTTCTACTGGGGAAAGAAGCCTTCGCCCTTATGCCTGAAGGTGCTGGAGCACATGCCCGTCGACCGGCCGCTGAGGCTGATTGACATCGGCTGCGGCGAGGGGCGAAACGCCGTGTTCTTCGCCCGCAACGGTTTTGAGGTGACCGCGCTGGATCTGGCCGCCTCGGGCGTGGCCAAGACAAAGCAGTTGGCGGGGGAGGCGGGCGTGCGCGTGGAGGCGTTCGAGGCGGATATGTTGACGTACCGGCTGAGCGAGCCGTTTGATGTGATCTTCTGCCACGGCTGCCTACAGTACATCCCGCCGGATATGCGGCCGTCGCTCCTGGGCAATTACAGGCAATGCACCAATCCCGGCGGGCTGAACGTGCTGTCGGTGTTCGTGAAGAAACCCTTCATCGCAAAGGCCCCGGATGGCGAGGCCACGGCCCACCGCTGGATCTCCGGCGAGCTTTTCACCCACTACACCGATTGGCGGCTGGAATACTGCACGGAGTACATCTTTGACTGCATGTCCAGCGGCGTGCCGCACCAGCACGCCATGGACCAGGTGATCGCCAGGAACGTGTGCTGAAGCTCCATCGCCTTACAACGCGCTCTGGGCCTCTTTAGCCACTATCGCAATTGTCTTCGTTGTCGCAATCTGCCATTTCTTGCCAGCAAGCATTCACTATTGACCGTTATGGCAGCTCATCATTTGAAGTCTAAGAAAATATTCAGACTGATGATATTTTATAACTACTTATTTGTGCTAGTGTTACAATAGTATCGTAGAAACACTTCTGTT
>PMYD01000113.1 GCA_003171335.1 Phycisphaerales bacterium | reverse complement strand
CAGCTTAAGTTGCTGGCATTCGTTCCTGACCCCTTTCTCCCCCTTTGAAAATGACTCGCCGAGGGAGCTGAGTTGTTAGGATGCTGTCTGCGCCAGGAAATCTGATGGTATGTAGTCAGCGATGTCCATGGCCAGTTCGTCTTTGGTGAATCGCTTTATGAACTTCATCGCTTTTTCAACGTGAAATGCGGCATCTTCAGGGCTTGGATTCGAGTACTTGTGCTGGATGCTGTTCCTTTCCTCATGTAAAAGCTCCAAGTCGGGCTTTTCGGGTATTGTGCAGGCGAGTTCCTTCTCTAGAATATCATAAGCGCCCCAAATGCTTATGGTCTCCTTCGGGTTCTTATAGATCGACTTCCCGCCACTTCTGACCCTTTCCTTGAGCAGCAGTTCTATTGCCTGATCGATGTGGAGAATAGCCAACTTCATGTCCGCGGCGGTATTGCTGCGAAAAAAATGCCAAAGCCCGTGTTCGAGGACCTCCATTGCCGACCGAAAAAGAGGCGACAGCCTAGGCGCCCTTGCTGTGGCGCTTGTCCCTTTTGCTTTGCCCATCGTGGGTGGCTTTGCCCCGCTGGCCATCGTGTGCACTCCCAGAGTTACACCTTCGCGCCCAGGAGTTCGCTGACGAATTGTTCACCTGTGTTAGTCAGCGTGTAAGACTTCTTCCTTCCTTTTGAGTTCCCGGGCTTGGCCTGCATGACATACCCCCTCCTGATGTTCCGAATAATCATCTGGCTCGTGTTGGACGTGTCCATCTTTGCGTCGTAGTAGCAGCGGTTGATGTCGGCGGGAGAGAACTCGGTCGCACCAGAATACTTCTCGAGGTAGTAACCGAATGCGACGACCAAGTCGGTGTGCTTCTTAAGTCCGAGTCGCCTGATGAACTCACCAATCGAGATCCCCTTGTCAAGCGCGGTTCCAACGGTATTTGGTGGAGGAGTGGTAGCCATAGCCTTCGTGGTACTGCCGCCAGAAAGCAAATCATCGAGGACGCGTTCAAAGGCCACCCGGCGCAGTTCAGGATCCTTGATCGCGTTTGCCGCCGCTTCTGCCTTGGTCACGAGTTCAGCATACGGCTTTCCTTCCTTCATTTGGCCATTCCTTAGTCCCGTTAACCGCCGGGTCTTGGAGAGCTGTGAGAGTCTGAGAGTTTCAGGGCTGGCACGCTCTCGGTTTCTTTGATCCGTGAACTGGCCGGTCGGCGATAAGGTCCAACGACAGCCTCCCCCACCAATCGGCCGGGTCACAACCTATGAAAACATACGGGTTATGTACGGGCCATGCAAAACAAATATCACGAGAATTAGGTAAGCGTCCGGTGAACCACATCTGGTAAGCCCCTTCCACGTCGGCGACGATTCGGCCATGTAGGAAGGAGCTATGGCATAGCCAAGAGAGCTATTCGCGACCGCCGGCGGGAAGCGGTCTGGCGGCGCACGGTGCAAGAGCAACGGCGCAGCGGGTTGACGGTGCGGGCGTTCTGCCGGCAACACGAGTTGCACGAGTCGGCGTTCTACTTCTGGCGACGGGAACTGGCGCGACGACAGCCGGCGCCCGCGGGGTTCGTGCCCGTGCGAATCACGGACGAGCCCGTGGTGCACACGCCTGGGCGAATCGATATCGTACTGTCGGGAGTTCCTGGGACGCCATACTTAACTTCCCTTTCTTGGCTTGGCCCCAATGTCTTGCGGGGCAAGTCACGCCGAAGCTTCTACGAAATTATCGCTCGCCGAACGGATTCTCGCCTTCATAAAGCATCCCGGCTGGCTGCGGCACGCCGATCCGCTGAAGGCCCAGCAGGGTCATGGCGTCGTGCAGGGCCTTGCCGGCCTTGGCAAAGCCGATGGCGGCGTGGTGGGGTAAGTGCCAGCCGATCAGGATGTGCCGGTAGAAGCGGGCGAAGTTGGGAATGGCGAAAACGCCGATGCAGCCGAAGGAATAGGGCTCCACATCGAGGATTTCGCCCTCGGCGATGTAGCTCACCAGCTCGTTGTCGCTGGTGGCCTGGAGTCGGAAAGCGGTGGTGTCGCCGGGGCGCAGCCGGCCTTCCAGCGTGCCGCGGGTAATGTTGGGTTCCTGGCCCGGCTCCATCAGCCGGTGCATGATCACCTGGTAGGCGATCTTGCCATCCATGATGCAGCTTGAGGCGGTGTTGCCGCAGTGGAAACCCATGAACAGGTCGCGCGGGCTGGCGCCTTTGAGGTCGGGGCTTTCGCCGCTGCTAAACACATCGGCGGGCACGGAGTTGTTGATATCCAGCAGCGTGGCCGGCTCGAGCGAGGCCAGTTGCACGATGTACTCGGAAACGGCGCCGTAGATGTCCGTCTCGCAGGCCACGGGAATGCCCCGGCTGGCCAGGCGGCTATTCACGAAGCAGGGCACAAAGCCGAACTCCGGCTCGAAGGCCGGCCAGCACTTGTTGGCGAAGACGGCGTAGTGGCGCGAGCCGAGGTTCTGCGCCAGAAACTCCTCCAGCGCCACCTCGTATTGCGCCAGCTTGGGCAGCAGATCGTCAAAGGTGTTGCCTTGGCCCAGCTCGCGCGACATGTCGCGGGCGCGGGCGGAGATTTCCCGCTTCTTGTCCTGGCTGCGGCGGAAGATGCCCAACAGGTCCAGCTCGGAATTCTCCATCAGCTCCACGCCCAGGTCATACAGCGGCTGGAGGGGCGCGTTGCAGGCGAAGAAATCGTGCGGCCGCGGGCCGAAGGAGAAGACCTTCAGGTCGCCCAGGCCCAGCACCACGCGGGCGATGGGCACGAACTCGGCGATGCGGCCGGCCAGCTCTTCGGGCGAGCCCACCGGGTACTGCGGAATGTGTGCGGCCAGCCGGCGGAGGTTGAGGTTGTAGCTCAGGTTCAGCATGCCGCACAGGGCATCGCCGCGATCGTTGGCCAGCACCGCGCGGTTTTCCTCGGCCGCCGCACAGGCCATCACCGGCCCGGCGAAGCGCTCGGCGAAGATGGTGGTGGGGCCTTCGGGGCCGAAGTTGCCCAGGAAGATGACCGCGGCGTTGCAGCCTTTTTCCCGCAGTTCGGCCAGGGCGGCCAGGGCGTGGGCCTCCGTCTCGATGATGACCGAGCAGCGCTGCGCCCTGACACTCTGCGCCTTCAGCGCGGCCATGAGCTTGCCCAGCCGGCGGCGGCACAAATCGATGGGAAAACAATCGCGCGAGACGCCGACGACGCCAAGCTTGACGGTGGGCATGTTTTTCATGGTGGGCAAGGGTCACTCCTTCGTGGACTCATCCTCCGATGGCCGGTGAGTATGCCCCGTTTGGCCGTAATAGGCGTTGGGGCCGTGTTTGCGGGAATGATGCTTGTCGAGGATGTACGCGGCCAGGGGCGGCGTGTCGGGCCGAATGGCCAGCGTGGCCAGGGCGATGCGGGCCACCTCTTCCAGGATGACCGCGTGCTCGACCGCCTGGTCGGGCGTTGCGCCCCAGGTGAAGCTGCCGTGATTGGCCACCAGCACGGCCGGCACGGTCAGCGGGTTCAGGTCGGCGAAGCGCTCGACGATGATGCGGCCGGTGTTCAATTCGTAATCGTTTTCCACCTCGGCCCGCATCAGCGACCGCGTGATGGGCACCTCGCCGCTGAAGGTGTCGGCGTGCGTGGTGCCCAGGCAGGGGATCGGCCGGCAGGCCTGTGAAAACGCCGCCGCATAGGGGCTGTGCGTGTGCACCACGCCGCCGATGCGGGGGAAATTGCGGTACAGGCACGCGTGCGTGGGCGTGTCGGAGCTGGGCCGCAATTCGCCCTCCACGACGTGGCCTTCCAGGTCCACCACGACCATGTCCTGTGGGCGCATGGTGTCGTACGCCACGCCGCTGGGCTTGATGACGACCAGCCCGCGAGTGCGGTCGATGCCGCTGACGTTGCCCCAGGTGAGCGTGACCAGGTGGTAACGAGCCAGGGCGACGTTGGCCCGGCAGATGATGGTTTTCAGTTCTTCCAGCATGGGAGAATCAAATCCCAAATTCCAAATCCCAAATCCCAAACAAATTCCAAGCTCCAAATTCCAAACAAAGACTCTCTGTCGAACGGTCCAACCGCACAAGCGGCCGTTTTGTTCCCATTGGAATTTGGGATTTGGTGCTTGTTTGGAATTTGGGATTTGGGATTTGGAATTTTCCTTTCATCTCATCGCGACCCTTCGTACTTGCGGCAGTTATCTATTGCCTCGCGTGATCTCGAATCCGGATCAATTCCTTCATGATGCCGCCCATGGCCGCCGCATCGTTGACGCCGCCGAAACTGTCGTGCAGCCGGCGGTACAGCGTGTAGAGCTGGGCATAGATCTTGGCCGCAAAGGAGGCCGGCCGGTACACCTGGCTCTTCACGCCGGTCATGCTCTCGGCGGCGGCCTCGACATCCTCATACGCCCCGCCCACGACCGCGCCGAACATGGCCGCGCCCAGGGCGCACGTCTGTGCCGAGCGGCTGATCTTCATCGGCCGATTGCACACATCGGCGTACACCTGCATGATGAACGGGTTCTTGTCGGCGATGCCGCCGCAGTTGATCACCTCGCGGACCTTCACGCCGTACTCCTCGAAGCGGCGGATGATGGTGAAGGCGCCAAAGGCGGTCGCCTCGACCAGCGCGCGGTACACCTCCGGGGCGGTGGTGTGCAACGTCTGCCCCACGAGCAGGCCCGTCAGCAGCGGATCCACCAGAATGGTGCGATTGCCGTTGTTCCAATCCAGGGCGAGGAGGCCGCTCTGGCCCGGGCGCAGCCGCTCGGCCGCGCGCGTCAGGTTGCCGTGCGCATCGCCGTCGGCATAGGCCGGCGGGCAGAGCTGGCGGGTGAACCAGTTGAAGATGTCGCCCACGGCGCTCTGCCCAGCCTCCAGGCCGATCAGGCCCGGGACGATCGAGCCGGGCACGATGCCGCAGACGCCGGGGATGTCGTCCACCGCGTTCTTGGCCACCATCATGTCGCACGTGGAGGTGCCGATGATCTTCACCAGCGTGCCAGGCCTGATGCCCGCGCCGACAGCGCCCATGTGGGCGTCGAACGCGCCGGTGGCCACGGGAATGCCCGCGGCTAGCCCCACCTTGCGGGCGACGGCGGCATCGAGGCGGCCGGCGGGCTGGTCGGCGGGCACGGCCTGGTCGTACAGCCGGTCGCGCAGGTCCGCCAGGGCCGGCGAGAGCTTCATGAGGAAGGCCTTGGAGGGCAGGCCGCGCCAGCTATCGCTGTACATGGCCTTGTGGCCGGCGGCGCAGATGCCGCGCGTCAGTCGCGCGGGGTCAGTGTTGCCGCACAGGTACGCCGGCACGAAGTCAGCACATTCGACCCAGGAATGGGCCGCGTGAAAAACCGCCGGCGCCGAGCGCAAGCAGTGCCAGATCTTCGACCAGAACCACTCGGAGGAATACGTGCCGCCGCACTTGGCCAGGTAGGGCGCGCCCGAGCGGCGGGCGGTCTCGGTAATTTGCGCGGCCTCGGCGTGGCCGGTGTGATCTTTCCACAGCCAGGCCTGGGCGGCCAGGTTCTTGCCGAATTTTTTGCCTAGGGCCAGCGGCGTGCCGGCCTTGTCTACAGGGATGGGCGTCGAGCCGGTGGTGTCGACGCCGATGCCGATAATGTTGGCCGCATCGAAGCCGCGGCGCTTGGAGGCCATCTGCACCACCGTGCCCACGCTGACGAAGAAACCCTTGATGTAGTCGGCGGGGTCCTGGCGGGCCAGGTTGGGGTCGCGCGGATCCAGCAGGATGCCCTCGTGGCCGGAGGGGTAGGGATACGCGTGCGTGGCGATTTCCTCGCCGCTGGCCACATCCACCAGCAAGGCCCGCACGCTGTTGGTGCCGTAATCCACGCCGATCGCATACTTCGCCGCCGAGCGCTTGGCCATCGTCATCTCCTGCAAAGGGAGTCAGAGCAGAGTGTACCCAACGAAGACGCCAAGGCAATAGCGCCACGATTCGGGCCGCGGCGGTGAATTGCACGCCCAAACGGCCGCCTTCGGTGGCATGCCCTCACGCCGAAGGCCGCCCGGGGCGGCCGAGGCGGGTGGACATGTCTTGCGGCGGCGGCACATCTTGCCTCCAGCGAACGCCCATGCCCACCCATCCGGTGCTCTCGCACCGGCTGTGAGGGCATGCCACCTTGATGCGCCCGGCGGCGGGCATGCCGCCTCCGGATGTGTCATGTCCCTATTACTTGCTCTTATCCGCGGCGGCGGCGTTGCGGCGGGCCTGGTCGCCGTGGCGCTTCAGCTCGGCGATGCTGCGGGTTTTCAGCCGCGCGGCGCCGCGGGTCTTGCGCGTGCCCAGGCGCTTCTCGCCGGAGAGGCGCTTTTTCGCCGCGGGAATTTCGCGGCGGTACTGCGGCAGCCAGCGGGCCTGGGCGATGAGCATCTCATCGGTCATCTGCGAGATTTCCGGCGGCGTGCACACCGCCCCGACCAGCGGGTCCATCAGCATGGCCTGCTTGAGCAGCGTTACATCGCCCTCGATGGCCGCGTGCATCGCCAGCCGCTGCACGTTGATGGAGGCATCGCACACCGCCGCACAGCCCATGGGCAGGTCGCCGACCATGGGGATCGACACGCCGTTGCGATCGACGTAGCCGGGCACCTCGACGATGGCATCATCGGGCAGGTTCGTGATGCAGCCCTCGTTGGGCACGTTGAAATGCCCGCGATACACCCGCCCGGTCTCCAGGCCCTCGATGATAAAGCTGCCGTGCTCGTGGCTGCGGCTAGCCGGGCCAATCGGCTCATCCTCGGCCTTGAGCCAGTTGGGAAAATCAGTCGCGAACCAATTGCGGCCCTCCGTGCTGACGCGCAGGTAGCCGCCGGTCTCGCCGTGGATCCAGTTGTCCAGGCTGATCCACTTGCGGATCTCCGCGGGCCGCTTGCGATACCAGGCCACGTACTCCGACAGGTGGCCGTTGGACTCGGTGGAGTAATAGCCGAAGCGCTGCAGCACGTCGATTCGCACCTTTTCCGTCTTGCTGTACACCGGGTGCCGGAGAAAACCGTCAAGCAGCCGGTCGCACCAGTCCTCGCCCTGGTAGATGACCTGGATGTACCACGTCTGGTGGTTGATGCCCGCGCAGATGATGTTCACATCCTTGGGCGTCACGCTTACAAAACCCTTGTCGCCGGGCTTCTTGCCCTTGTTCACCAGGAGCTCGATCACGCTGGCGATCTGGTAATGCCCGCCGGTGACGCCGTGGCACAGGCCGAGCGTGGGCACCTGGCCGTAGGCGTTAGCCGCCCAGGTATTCATGGCGTTGGGGTTGGCGTAGTTGAGAAACAGGGCATCCTCGGCCGCCACCTCGCGGATATCGCGGCAGAAATCGAGGATGCACGGGATATTCCGCTGCCCGTACATGATGCCGCCGGCACACAGCGTGTCGCCCACGCACTGATCGACCCCGTACTTCAGCGGGATCTCCACATCCAGCCCAAACGCCTCCAGGCCGCCGATGCGCGTGCAGTTGATCACGTAGTCGGCCCCCTCCAACGCCCGCCGCCGGTCGGTCGTGGCGGCGAGGGTGGCCGGCAGCTTATTGACGCGGAGGTCCTTGCGACAGAGCTGCACCACCATGTCTAGGTTTTTGCGGCTGATATCCGTCAGGGCGAATTGCGTGTCGGCCAGCTCCGGTACGGTGAGAATATCGCGGAACAGCCGGCGGGCGAAACCCACACTGCCGGCCCCGATGATGGCGACCTTGATGGACATTTTCTGGCTCCTGTCTCTTGGGCGGGTGCTCTAGCAATAGCACGTCGGCAAGAGAATAGCAGTCAATCCCGGGGCCGGCAACTGCCATGCATTGGGCCGTGGCGAAGCCGGCGGGCGAACTCCAAGGCAGTCAATGGGTGCATACCACCACGTGGAGGGTCCGACGAAGCAGAAGGCGGCCTATTCCCAGTCGGTCGTTGAGCCCGCCAGGGCGATTGATAGTAGCCCCTGGCGATGAGCCAAGCGAGCAGGGCGAGCGAGGCTCGAGCCTGGGGGCAGGGGGAGTTTCTCTTCTCAGAGCCCGCCAGGGCGACTGAGCCGCGCACCCATGCGGCTAGACCTGCCTGTTACATGCGCTCAATCGCCCATCCGGGCTCCTAGGCAGGGAGCCGCCTTACCCCGGGCTCGCCCGCTGCTCGCGATCGCTCGCCGCAGGCAGCGCACCGGGGCTACCATGACAGCGCTAGTTTGATCGTAAGTCCTTATTTCTCCGTCGGACCGTTCGGAGTCGTTGTGCGAGTTTCCTAAGGTTCTTGAACATCGAAAGTGAAACTAGCGCTGTCATGCTACTTTCAAACGCCTCCTGCGGAGGCTAAAGCAGGCTACCGGAGAAGTCCCTTTTGCTTTATAAGGCCGCCGGCCAGGCACAACGCGAAGATCGACAGCGTGCCGGGCTCGGGAACCTCGACGACGCGGAAGCCAATATACGAACTGAAATTCAAAGGGTAAGTGGTATACCGATGGGTAGCGCTCAGCCAGCTGGCATTGGGAATGTCGTACGACCCGCCCCGCTGGCCCCGAAATGACCCGGTTGTAGTGTCGTTCCACTCCCAGACATTGCCGCATTGGTCAAAGGTGCCGTATGTGCTGGCGGAATTCTTGAACTGGCCCACCACCGTGGTGTAGTAGGGGCTGTCGATTGGAAAACTTTGGGAGGCGTAGTAGTTTGCGTTGTTGCCGGAGATGTCGTTCATGTCATTTCCCGGCGCAGTGTTGCTGCGGGTTGGGTATAACCAGTAACCGCCAGTGCCTCCGTTGTGGTTCGGGTCGTAATAAGCCGCCTTGTACCATTCATCCTCGTTGGCCACGGCCCACGTGGCGTTGGCGTTGCGCTGGATAGAGTGGCCGTCATTGCCGTCGTACCCGTTTAGCGTGTATGCGCCAGTCTCCGTTGTGCCAGGACCTTGCGCGCCTGTCGGTTGGTTGTTACTCAGCCAATTGGCGAACCGGCAAGAGTCCCAGTAGTTCACGAAGTTCACCGGGCGGTTGGCAAAGTTGGGGTCCACGCTGTAGGTGAACGGGTTGCCCACGGTTCCGCCGCCGCTCTGGGTGATCCCGCTGCCGCTTGTGTTCCCAATGTTGGTGTTCGCCATATAGTGGTTGTACAGGCCGTACGTATCCACGCCGCCCACTGCGTTCAGGAAGGCCGTGTACTGGCCGGCCGTGACCAAGTACTTGCCGATGTTGTATGAATAGGACACCGCGCCATACCCTGAAGATCCGTCATCCATAACACGCGTGTCGGGCGCATTGCCTGGATTGCCGACGGGGACCGTTTGGATGTTGATCGCCTGTCCCTGTACCGCCCCGGCGGCCAGCAGCATCGCCGCCACCGCCACTATGATCTTCGCCGCTTGCATGAATCGTCCCTTCTTTTCCCAAGTTGTCCGCCTCGATGCGAGCGAACAACATGCCTTTGCGCGGGATCACCCCGCAGAACCAAGCGCGACCTCTTCGGAAACTTGCCCTGCGTGCACGGGACGTGCGCGAACAACCGAAAACATCCACGCCCCTCGACGTTGAACATACCCGCCGCTTCCGATAGCGGGAGTCGAAGCAAACGTATTTTACCCCCCCCGCGTTTGCGCCTAGGGGGAAAATTCAAGGAAACACCGATCGCTAATCTTCGGCCACGGCTTCATCCCCGGCCACTTCCAGTCCCGGCGGGTAATGCACGGCCACCAGGCACAGGCCCTCGGCGGGGGCGGTGGGGCCGGCCAGGCGGCGGTCGCAGGTGGCCAGGATGCGGTCGATCCGCTGGGGCGGCCACTTGCCGCGGCCGATCTCGATGAGCGTGCCCACCAGGTTGCGGACCATGTTATAGAGAAACCCATCGCCCTCGACGGTGATGTGAATTTCCGGCCCCTCTTCGCCTATATCGCAGCGCCACAGGCGGCGGACCGTGTCCTGGCGGACTTCGGCGGAGGTGGCCAGGCCGCGGAAGTCGTGGCGGCCCAGCAGCCGCACGGCCGCCTGGCGCATGAGCTGGGCATCGAGGCTGCGCCAGTAATGGTACACCTGATGGGCCAGCAGCACCGGCCGGTCGGGCGCGATGTGGATGCGGTAGCGGTACGTTTTACCCAGGGCCCAGGTGGAGGCGTGAAAGGCGGGGGTGACCTGGGCGGCGGAGCACACGGCGATATCGCGCGGCAGCTTGGCGTTAATCGCCCGCCGCAGGCCGCGCAGCGGAATGGCCCGGTTGGTGGTGAAGAAGTTGGCCCCCTGGCCGGTGGCGTGCACGCCGGCATCCGTGCGGCCGGCCCCGTTTACCGTCACCGGATGGCCCACGACGCGGGCGGCGGCCTCCTCCAGGCATTGCTGGATGGTGATGAATCCCTCGGCCTGCTTCTGCCAGCCGTGATAGGCCGAGCCATCGTAGGCGATTACCAACTTGATGTTGCGGGCTGAGGGTTCCATGAATTCGTCGGCCTGCATCGCCCGCAGGGCCTGCTCGTGGCGCGACCCTCACCCGGCCCTCCGGGCCACCCTCCCCCGTGAAAGGGGGAGGGGTTCATTCAATCTAGAGCATCTCGGCGATCTGCACCGCATTCAGCGCGGCGCCTTTGCGGATCTGATCGCCGCTGATGAACAGGTCGATGCCCACGCCGCCTTCCAGGCTGGGGTCCTGGCGGATGCGGCCGACCAGCACATCATCCTGGCCGCTGGCATCCAGGGGCATGGGGTGGTAGTTGGCCCTGCGGTCATCGACGATCTTGACGCCCGGGGCCGCAGCCAGCACCTGGCGGACCTGCTGCTCGCTGACTGGCCGGGAGAACTGGATATTCACCGCCTCGCTGTGCGCCCGCAGCACGGCCACGCGCACGCAGGTGGCCGTGATGGCGATCCGCGGATCGTGGAAGATCTTGTGCGTCTCGTTGACCATCTTGTTCTCTTCCTCGTTGTACCCGTTGGCGCCGATCTTCGAGTTGTGGCTAAAGACGTTAAAGAGCGCCTGGTGCGGCATCACGCTCTTGCTGACGGGCTTGCCCGCCGCCCAGTCCCGCGCCTGCTGCTCCAGCTCGGCCATGGCCTTGGCGCCGGCGCCGGAGACCGCCTGGTACGTGCTGACCACCAGCCGCTTGATGCCGAAGGCCACGTGCAGCGGCCAGATGGGCACGTTCATGATGATGGTCGAGCAGTTGGGGTTGGCGATGATGCCCTTGTGCGTGTTGATGTCCTTGGGGTTCACCTCGGGCACGACCAGGGGAATGCCATCGACCATGCGGAAGGCCGAGGTGTTGTCCACGATGACCGCGCCGGCGGCGTTGGCGGCGGGGGCGAACTGCTTGGAAATGGAGCTGCCGGCCGAGGCCAGCACCAGCTCGATGCCTCTAAAACTCTTGTCCGTCAGCTCTTCCACCGGCAGCGACTGGCCGCGGAAGGGCATGGTTTTACCCGCCGAGCGGCTGGAGGCCAGCAGCTTCAGGCTGGCCAGGGGGAAAGCCCGCTGCTCCAGGATCCTCAAGAACTCCACGCCCACCGCGCCGGTGGCGCCCATGATCGCTACGCGCTTGGCCATCGTCACACCACGCCTTTGTCCACTCGTGCTCTAGACTGCTAAATTAGACCGCCGGCAGGCTCGTTCACCCCGCGCTGGGGCGTTCCGCCGAACGCTGAAAGATAGCAGCAGGAAGGCTCGGTTACAAGGTGTGCGCAGCGTGTTCGCAGGTGGCATGCCCTCACAGACGGTGCGCAAGCACCGGATGGGTGGGCATGGGCGTTCGGCGCGCGTCGAACTCACATGCCCACCCGCCTTAGGCCGCCCCAGGCGGCCTGCGGCGTGAGGGCA
>PMYD01000139.1 GCA_003171335.1 Phycisphaerales bacterium | reverse complement strand
GGTCAACCCGCTAAACAGATACAGATGCATAAGGCCAGGGATGTAAACCGACAATGTGCATGTCTAACGCATTTTCAACTAATAAAGGCATGCATACCTTTTGAGGGGCAAACCTAGCTAGCTCAGCGTCATTGAATGTCAAAGTAGACGATTCTTGGTCGAATTCGCAGTATGCTTTTCCATGCGGCGGATGGTTGACCCCGCGTTCATTGATCGTTTTAACAAAAACTGCAGCGCAGCCCGGCTCTGTTGGCTCCGATGGGCAATCGCCTATTTGGCAAATTTCGAAATCTGGACCATGAGCATAGAGTTCAAAGGCAAATTCATTTACTCCACTCCAACGGTATGAATCATAGTCCTCCTTATTGTAATACAACCAGACAAAAAGGCGGATAGCTCGCTTTTGGTGCATTTTGGAGAGAAAATAAGAACCAATTTCTTTAACTTCGGATTCCGTGATCGGGGGAACAAGAATCCAGACATTGTACCCCCAACTTGCTTCGCGTCCCGATTCTTCCTTAAGTACCTGAATGCGGCTAGTCAAGTTGGACGCCAGTGTTGTCTCCTGCGGTTTTCCAATGCCACCAACTGTTTGCGATAATTTTGCCCCACGCGGAGAAGGATCCACTCTTCTCTTGGAATGAAAAAAGCTGATGACAGCAACAAGGATGAGAGCAACTGTTATGAAACGATAAGCCAAGGATCTTCCGGGCGAAAAAGCCGGCGTCGGAACCTTGTTCTTTCCCCCACAGGCGGGACAAACCTCCTCCTGACCTTTCATATCCATCGGGCTCGCCATGGGTTCATGGCAGATATGGCATTGGTATCTGATCATCTCCGGTTTTCCGAATTTTGGAATAGACGCTGGGGCCTGGTCGCCTCACATTTAGGCCCCCGCCTTGGCCATGATCTCGTCGGGAATGTCAAAATTCGCGTACACCTGCTGCACGTCATCATGTTCATCAAGCTTTTCCAGCAGCCGCAGCACCTTGCCGGCCATGTCGGCGTTGGTGATGGGCACCGTGGAGGCGGGCACCTGGCTGAGGGCCGCCGAGACGGTGGGGATATTCTTGGCCGCCAGGGCATCGCGGACGGCGGCGAAACGGGCCACCTCGCAGGTGATCTCGAAATGCTCGCCATCGCGGATCACATCCTCGGCCCCGGCCTCCAGGGCCAGCTCCATGAGGGCATCCTCGTCGGCCTTGTCGGCCTCGATGCTGAACGTGCCCTTCTTGTGGAACATCCACGACACGCAGCCCGAGCCCCCGAGTTGGCCGCCGGAGCTTTCGAAGATGTGCCGCAGTTCCGGCGCGGTGCGGTTGCGGTTATTCGTCAGCGACTCCACCAGCACGGCCACGCCGCCGGGGCCGTAACCTTCGTAGATCACTTCCTCGTAGTTCTCCGCGCCCAGCTCGCCGGTGCCCTTCTTGATGGCGTTGCGGATCGTGTCGTTGGGCATGTTGGCCCCACGGGCCTCATCCATGGCGTAGCGCAGGGAGAGGTTCTCATCCGGGTTGCCGCCGCCAGACTTGGCGGCAATGATGATGCGGCGGGCGATCTTGCTCCAGCGCTGCCCGCGCTTCGCATCGGTGGCGGCCTTGGCCCGCTTGATCTTCGACCACTTGCTATGTCCAGACATGCTCGTGCTCCTGCTTCCACGGGCCCGATCGGCCTCGCTTGCCCATCTCAAACTAGACTCCGGTGCCACGGCTGCGTTGTTTGCAGCCGTGCGCCCAATCCACAACACTTATGGAGGTCCTGAGGAATCCAAGGGACCTTCTCTTCGGTTCTATGGCACAGCGCACGGCTGCAAACAACGCAGCCGTGGCACCGACTCAATTCTTCATGGTTGAGTCCATACGACGTCGGACTCATCCAGCACCGGCGGCGCCGCCGGCACGATGCCCTGGCCCACGGGGGCCACTCCGGGCGTGCGGCCGTGCTGAACGGCCCGCAGTTTTTCGGCGGCGGCCGCGGCGGTGCGGCGGGTGTCGCTATCCGCCAGCTTGCCGCGCTCCTGGAGTTCGGCGGCGGCCAGATCGGCGGCCTCGGCCCACATGGCGGCGGCCTCCTCGGCGCGGCCCAGCCGCCAGAAGGTGTCGCCGGCGTGATCGTACACCACCGGGTTGTCGCCGTCCTCGTGATTCAAGGCCAGCAGCACGTACTCCAGCGCGGCCACAAACTGGCCCTGCTTGTACTTCAGCCAGCCGATCGAGTCCTGCGTGTTGGTCTCCACGTTCTCGGCCAGGGCCTGGCGGAGGTAACCTTCGGCCTCATCCAGGCGAATGCCGGCATCGGCCAGCGTGTAGCCCAGGTTGTTCAGGATGTCCGACTTGCCCGGCGTCTGCTCCAGGGCCTTGGTCAGCATGGTCACGACGCGGTCGCGCTGGGAGGGGCTGGAGCTGTCCAGCACGGACTGGCCCAGCACCAGCAGCGCGTGATTGTTCGGGTCGGCCTTCACAAACTGCTCGAACCGGTCGCTCGCCCGCTGGCCGTAGCCCGACACGTGCAGCCGGGCCACCAGGCCGGCGCGCAACGTGGCGGCCAGCGCGGCCTTCTGGCCGCCGGCCGACTGCAGGCGATTGATCTGCTGCAGGGCGAAGCGCTCCGCCTCCGCGGGCCTGCCCGCGCGAAGCAGATACGCCACCGCCAGGTCCACCGGGTCGGCGGCCGTGACCAGCAGCCGCCACGCGCGGGCCTCGCTGCGGCCGCGCAGGCTGGCCATCTGGATGGCCAGGCGGTGCAGCATCCGCGGCGGGGCCTGCTCGTCGCGCTCGACGGTCCAGCGGGCCAGATCGGACTGGTCCAGCCAGCGCACGGCGGCGGCCTTCATGTCGGCCCAGCGGCCGGCCTCCGCCAGCACGTCGATCCGCGCGATGGCGGCCGCATCGACCGACAGGGGCACGTTCGGATCGACCATCTTGTCGGCCAGCTCCAGCGCCGCATTGAGTTGGTGTGCCCGGCCCAGCACGTGGACGAGGATCTGCCGATCGGCCAGTGCGGCGGCGGCCGAATCGCCGTGGTCGGCGCGGCTGCGCAGCAGCTCGATCGCGTGATCATGCCGCCCGGCATCGCCCAGGACGATCGTCAGCACCCACAGGGAATCATCCTGTTTGAGCTGGGCCGCATAATCCTGGAGCAGGTCGGCCGCCTGCACCGCCTGGCCCGCGCGGCTCAGCGCCAGGGAGTAGAACAGGGCCACCGCCATGTCCGCCGGGCGGGCCTGGTGCATTTTGGCCAGGATGGCCGAGGCCCCCGCGTAGTCATCGCGGGCCATGTACACGCGGGCCAGCAACATCTGGGCCTCGGCGTTGTCCGGCTGTCGCGAGAGGACGAAGCGGAGATCCTCGCTGGCATGCCCAAAACGGCCATCGCTCATCCGGTTGTCGCCGCTCAGGGCGGAACGGCTTTCCAGAACGACCTTGAGCAGCCGCACATCGACGTCGTCGCCCGCCACGGCCATCAGGCGGGTGAGCGTCCGGCGGGCCTGGAGGGTCTGGCCGGAAACGTGCTGGAAGCTGGCCAGCATGCGGAGCGACCGCGGGCTGTCGGCGTCCATCTGCACCATGGCCTCGACCGTCTGGCGGGCGCGGAGCAGCCAGTTGGTGCGCTGGCGCTGCGCATCGCTGCCGTGGGCCGCGCTGATCATCTCGAAATACATGTGCACCAGGGCCTCGCCGGCCTGCAGGTCCTGCAATTCGCGGAAGGCGTGCAGCAGGTGGTGCTCGGCCTGGCCCGCCTGGCGATCGCGCAGGTACGCCTGGGCGATCAGCCGGCGGCTGGGCGCGTAGTCGGGCTGAAGCTCGATGGATTTCTGCAAGCATTTGATGGCGTCGACATTCTTGCCCTGCGCCAGTAGCACCCAACCGGCCAGGTAACGCCCGAAGTACTCCTTCTTCGTCGCGGCCTGGGCGGCGGCGGCGGCCTCGTTGGCCCGGTCAAAAGCATGCTGGTCGATGAGGTAACTGACCAGCGCGCTGTGGCCCGGCTGGAACTCCGGCTCGGCGCTGACCGTGCCGAGCAATTCCTGGCGGGCCAGGTCATTGAAGCTGGCCCGGCGGGCTAAGAGCGCGGCCACATAGTGCAGGGCGAACTTCCGGTCGGAAGCGTTCTCGTCGGCCCGGGCGGCCCGGTCGCGGACCAGGTTTTCCAGGATGGCGCCGGCGGGAATGGCATTGATGCGCTGCTCCACGACGTCCGTGGCGGACGCATCCTGGGCGATGAGCGATGCCAGCACATCCAGCGCGCCGGGCACATCGCCGCAGATCACCAGCCACTGCGCCAACTGAGCGGCGGTCTCGCTCTCGCCCTGGGCCGCCTGGCAGTACTGCTGCAGCACGGCCACGGCCCGATCGCGTGCGCCCATCTCCCAGGCGGCCTGGGCCAGCGTGAGCACCGGCCGCGGCGGCGGATTGGGCGTGCCGGCCTGGTAGGCCAGCCAGAGACGTTCCAGGCCGGCCGGGTCGTTCTTGGCGCGGTACACCGTTTCGATCAACTGGCGGATCTGCCCGGCGGGCGCTGGGCCGTACATCAGCTCCAGCAGGGCCGATTCGGCCTTGTCGTACGCCCGGCCCGCCACGAGCGATTCGACCATCAGCGACATAGCCGGCGCGTACGTCTTGTTGAGCCGATACGCCATATCGCCCAGTTCGGCGGCCTCCTGGCAGCGGCCCAGGCGCATCAGCAGCCGGCCCTGGCGGCACAGCAGCATCTCCGGCTGGCGAATCACGACGCCCAGGTCGCTGGAATGCGACAGCTCACGCCCGTGCGCTTCCAGGTTGGCGGCCAGGCGCTTGTAACAGTCGAGCGAGGCGGTCAGAAATCCACGCCGCGCCAGCAACGAGCCCAGGCGGACCAGGCATTGATTGGTGGAGACGGAGCCATCGCTGGCATCGCTGCACACCAACGCGGTGCGAAAGGACGTGGTGGCCGCCTCCAGGCGGCCGTCGGCGACGGCCATGCGACCCAGCAGGCATTGGATCTCAACGTCGTCGCCGGCCTGGGCGGCCACTTTCTCCAGCGGAACGCGGGCCTTGGCCCAGTTGCCCATGGCCGCGTAAGAAACGGCCAGTTGCCGCTGTACGGCCAAGGACTGGCCTTCCTGCCCCTGCGCTTTTTCCAGGGCCGACAACGCCCCGGTGAAATCGCCTTTTTCCTGGAGCGCGCGGGCCTCGGTCAGCAGCGCGGCGGCCTGTTCGTTGGAGGGCCCTTCGATGGCTTTGCCCGCCGGGCGCCCGACGGCCGGCGACAGGTCGGCCAGGTGAACGGCGGCCTGGGGTGACAGCGCTGTCGGCGAGGCCGCCTTGGACGAGGCCGCCCCCAGGGTCGGCCCCCCAGCCGGCAAACCGACCTGGGAGGCACAGCCGCACATCGCCACCGCCAACAACAACGCCAGGCCTGCGTGCCGATCTATTTTCACGGGATTACCTTGTTCAGCGGGTACGTAATGATGCCCGAGGCGCCGGCGGCCTTGAGCAGGGGCACCAGGTCGCGCTCGATCTTCTCTTCGAGGATCACTTCGGCGGCCACCCACTCCCGATCCGCCAAGTCGGAGATGGTCGGGCTCTTCTCCGCCGGCAACAGCGAGAGCACCTGCTGCAGATTCTGGCGCGGGATGTTCATTTTCAGCCCGACTTTCTCGCGCGCCATGATGGCCCCCTTGAGCATCAGGGCCATGTTCTCCATCTTCCGGCGCTTGGCCGGGTTGGCGTAGGCCTGCTTGGAGGCGATGAAACGCGTGGTGCTGGTCATGATCGTGTCCAGCACGCGCAGCTCGTTGGCCCGCAGGCTTGAGCCGGTCTCCGTCACATCCACGATGGCGTCGACCAGCCGGGCCTTCACTTCCGTGGCGCCCCAACTGAACTCCACGGTCACGTTCACGCCGCGCTGCTCGAAGTAGCGCCGAGTCGTACGCACCAGCTCGGTGGCGATGATGCCGCCGGCAAGGTCCTGGATCGTCTGCACCGGCGACTCGTTCGGCACCGCCAGAACCCAGCGCACGGGCACGAGCTGCTGCTTGGAGTAGATCAACTCGGCCAGCTCAACCACATCCGACTCGTTCTCAATGATCCAGTCCTGCCCGGTCAGCCCGCAGTCGATGACGCCCTCGACAATGTAGCGGCTCATTTCCTGGGCGCGGAACATGACGGCCACGATGTCCGGGTCATCCACGGAGGGGAAGTAGCTGCGCGAGGATACGGCGATGGCGTAGCCGGCCCGGCTGAACAGGTCCAGGGAACTGTCCTGCAGGGAGCCCTTGGGCACGCCCAGGCGAAGTTTGTCAGGAGCCAATTGCTTGATCATCGTTCACTCACGGTTTCTTCTTCTGGGCCGCCGGGCGCTTCCGGGGCGCTCCCGCGGCCTTTGGAGGCTTGGCCGCCTTGCGCGCACGGGCCGCTTCCTCTGCATCCGCCTTCTTGCGCTTGGCCGAGATGGGCTCGGCGGCAAACTGAGACAGCAGCTCGAACGCCTCGTGGCGCGAACGCACGGGCACGGCCTGCTCGAGCACTTCGCGGATCCGCGCGCTGGTGGCGTCGGCGGCGATGTAGCCCTCTTCCTTCAGCTTGGTCGCCAGGCGGTCATCCACGGGCAGGACGGGCGATTCGAACACGTAGTTCATCAGGTAGGCCTCGCCGTACTCATCCAGCTGCAGGTTGCTGCGAAGCTGTTCCTTGAGCTCGCGCTTGCCCAAGCCGGCCAGGCTCTTTAAGTCCAGGGCGATGCCGTGATCGAACATGCGATTGAGCGTGGTGGTGAGCTGCTCGGCCTTGAGGCGCGAGTCGGGCATGCTCTTCTGGAGAACGTCGACGATATCCTTGGGCGGGGCCACGCGCATCTCGTTGAAGTCGACAAATTCTTCGTGCAGCCGGCGCAGGCCCTCCAGGCCCTCGGCCAGCGTGGCGTTCCGCCTCAGGATGCCCAGGGTGAGCACCTCCAGCGGGTCCAGCCCCGCCGGCGGTTCGGCGGCCTTGTACTTCTTGCGCAGCGCGGTCAGCAGCGACTTCAACTTGTTCGCACTCCCAACGGATTCCTTCATGGCGGCATCCCCGCACGCCTGGCGACGGCCGACGGCCGCCTCAGGCCTGGTCCTCTGGCGAATCCTCATCCACCGCCTCTGGGTCCTCGGGTTCTTCGCCCGCCTCGCGGGCCGGCGGCTGAGGCCCGGCGGGGGTCTGTTCCTGCTGGCGAATCTCATCCTGCTGGCGAATCTCGTCCATGGCTTGCTGAATCAGCGTCAGCGTCGTCAGCGACTGCTTGAACTGCCGATCCTCCACGAACCGCAGCACCGGCGTGAAACGCAGTTGCACGCGCTCGTGCAGCAGGGCCTGGATGCGCCCGGCCGCATGCTGAAGAGCCCGCAGGGCCGTGCGCTGCTCAGCGTCGCTGCCCAGCACGGAGCAGAACACCTTGGCGCTGGTCAGGTCCGGCGCCACTTCCACGCGCGTCACCGACACGCGCGCCGGATCGACGCGCGGGTCGTTAATCCGCTCCAGAATAATCTGCCCGACCACCTGCTGGATCAGTCGGGCGACGCGCTCGGTCCGGCGGCTCATTTGATTACCACAGCTCGATATCACTTGAGACGACCACCATGCCGCGGTGCACGGCGGCCGCATTGGCCACGTGCTGCAAGGCGCCCTCGACGTAGCGCCCATCGTTGCTGACCATCGCCACGGCCAGGACGGCGCGGCGGTGGCTGTCCTGGTGTTCCACCTCGGCCACCGACACGTTGTGCCGCGACCGCAGGCGATCAATAAAACTCTTGAGGATGCGGCGCTTGTCCTTCAGGTTCATCGCATCGCCGATCATCAAGTCCAGATGCAGTACGCCAATTCGGGTTGCCATAGGCTGTAGGCTTTAGACTATAGGCTGTAGGGATATCCGTTGCCGGCTTCTTACCATATTCATCAAAGTCCCGGCCGCTGGGCGGCGGAAGATCTTCCAAGCCCAGGTCCGGTCTTGCCTTTACCTACAGCCTAAAGCCTACAGCCTATAGCCTTCTTTACAGCTTCCTGGCCACTTCCTTCACCGCATACGCCTCCAGCACGTCGCCCAGCTTCACATCGTCGTAGCCGGCGATCTTCATGCCGCACTCCATGCCGGCACGGACGTCGCGGACGTCGTCCTTGAAGCGCTTGAGGCTCTCCAGCAGCCGGTCGTTCTCGATGACCACGCCGCCGCGCGTGATGCGAACGCGGTTATTGCGCTGCACGACGCCGTCGGTGATGTAGCAGCCGGCAATCGTGCCCACGCGGCTGACCTTGAACACGTTGCGGACCTCGGCGTGGCCGAGCACCTCTTCCTTGCGCTCCGGCTCGAGCAGGCCCTGCATGGCCAGGCGGACGGAGTCGATCATCTCGTAGATGATCTGGTACATCCGCATCTCGACGCCCAGCTTCTCGGACTGCTCGCGGGCCGCCGCATCGGGTACCACGTGGAAGCCCACGATCACCGCGCCGGTGGCCTCGGCCAGCAGCACGTCGCTGGTGGAAACCCCGCCGACCGCGGCATGGATGATCTTCAGATGCACTTCGTCGGTGGAGAGCTTGTTGAGGCTGTCGGTCAGCACTTCCAGCGAGCCCTGCACATCCGCCTTCACGATCAGCGGCAGCTCGGAGGCCTCGCCGGCGGCGATGCGCTGGAAGAACGTGTCCAGCGTGAGTTGCTGCTTGGCCGCCAGCAGGCCCAGGCGCTGCTCCGCGCGGATTTCCTCGGCGATGTGCTTGGCCTCGGTAATGTCTTCAACCACATAGAACTTGTCGCCCGCGCTGGGCAACACGTCCAGGCCCGAGACCTCCACCGGCGTGCCGGGCTTGGCCGCATCGACGCTTTCGCCCAGATCATCGTTGATCTGCCGCACACGGCCGCTGGCGGCGCCGGCGATCATCACATCGCCGGCCCTCAACGTGCCATCCTGCACCAGCACCCGGGCCGCCACGCCGCGGCCTGGCGCCATTTCCGATTCAATCACGACGCCGCGCGCTGGCGCCGTCGGGTCGGCCCGCAGCTCCAGCAGCTCGGCCTCCAGGCTCAGCGTTTCCAGCAGCGTGTCAATGCCCGCCCCGGTGATGGCGCTGGTCTGGATGACTTCCGTCTGCCCGCCCCACTCGCGCGGCTGCAGGTTGTACTCGGCCAGTTGCCCCAGCACGCGTTGCACGTTCGCATTGGGCACGTCGATCTTGTTCAGCGCCACTACGATAGGCACTTCGGCGGCACGGGCGTGGTTAATGGCTTCCACCGTCTGGGGCATGATGCCGTCATCGGCGGCTACCACGAGCACGACCACATCGGTCATGTTGGCCCCGCGGGCGCGCATGGCGGTGAAGGCCTCGTGGCCGGGCGTATCCAGGAACGTGACGGCCACGCCGTCCTTCTCGTAGCGGTAGGAACCCACGTGCTGGGTAATGCCGCCGCTCTCGCCGTCGACGACGCGGGTCTTGCGGATGCGGTCCAGCAGGCTGGTCTTGCCGTGGTCAACGTGCCCCAGGAAGGTCACTACCGGCGGGCGCGTTTCCAGCCGCTGCGGCTGCGCCTTGGACATGCGCTCATCCAACTGCTCGCGCAGCGACTTTTGCTGCTTGACCTTCAACTCGATGCCGTACTCCAGGGCCAGCGCTGCCGCCGTCTCGGCGGTGATGCTCTGATTGGTCCCGGCCATGACGCCCTGAGCCATGAGTTTCTTGATCAGGTCGGCGGCCTTGAGACCGGTGGCCGCCGAGAGGCTCTTGACGGTGATGGGCGCCTCGATTTCGCAGGCGCCGCCGCGAATGCTTTTGCCTTCGCCCGTGCGATGCACGTTGGCGCGGTGGCGGCGCAAGCCGCCGCCGGTGGCGGCGGCAAGCCGCTCGGCACGCTCGGTGAGATCCTGCTCGCGCCACTCCCGAATGACGTCGGTCGTGGTGGCGGCGGCACTGCGCCCGCCGCCGCGACGGCGCGGGCTGCGCTTTTTGCTCTTGGGACCGCCTTTGCCCTCTTCGCCCTCTTCGCCAACGGCCGGGCCGGCGCGCCCACGACGGGGCAGGGTTGTTGCGGCGGCTGCGCCAGCCGTGGCCGGGGTCGTCGGTTCGGCTGTCGGCCGGGGCCGGCGCTGCGGCGTGGGCAGCCGATCCGGCGTTTCCACGCGCACCACCCGCGGGCCCTGAAGCTTGGCCGGCCGTGGCACCACCTGCGGTCCGGCCGGCTTGATAATCGGGGGCATCGCGGGCTTGTTGGGCACGGCGCGCATCTCCGGCTCCTTCGGCTTGGCCGGCTCGACGACTGCCTCCACCTGCGCGGGCGCCTCGGCTGGAGGCGCCGGGGGCGCGGCCTCGACGGGCAACGCGGACGGCGCGACCTCAACCGGCGCCGCTTCAGTCACGACAGCCTCGGCCTCCACCTCCACGGCCTGGGGCGGCGCTTCGGCGGTAAGGTCGGTTGCGGGGAGTTCCTCCGCGGCGACCTCGGCGCCTTCGGCCGCCACTTCGGCGGCCGTGGGCGGCTCTTCGCCTTCTTCAACGGCGACGCCGTCGGCGCCTCGGTGTCGACGGCGCTTGCGTTCCACGGCGGCGGCTTGGCGCGCAGTCTCCAGGTCCACCGACTGCGCGGTCTCAACCGCGGAGTGCGCCGCCGCGGAGTCGCTGAACCACTCCCGGATGGTCGCCTCCAACCCGGCCGACAGCGCGGCCATGTGGTTCTTGAGGTCAAGACCCTCGGCGTGACACTTGTCCAGAATGTCCTTGCTTCGGACGCCGAGTGCTTTCGCCAATTCGAAAACGCGCGTGGCCAAAAACGGACTCCCGCTATTATTCCACTCGTGCGGGCGCCAAGGCCCGTGGCCCTGCCGCCCGAGGATTCTTGATACGACGCATAACGCTCATTCCAATTATTCTGGAGCCGCCGGCCCTCCGGCGGGCTCATCGCTTGCCGCCTGCGCAGCCGGCGTTTCGCCCTCGCTGGCCGGCGCGGCCTGGCCCGCCGCCTGGCTCGAAGCGGCCGCGGCCTGGCTCGAAGCGGCCGCGGCCTGGGTCGATCGTTCGCCCCGGCCGGAACCCTGAGTCTCGGCCACTTTGCGGGCCTCCTGGGCGCAGCGCGAGGCGATCCGCTGCCCCAGCAGCCGCTCCACGCCCAGCTCTTCCACTAACGGATCGGCGCCGACCTCTTCCACGTCCATCACGCTGACCATGCCCATGGCCACGATCTTGTCGATCATCTGGCTATCGACGCCTTCGACATCGCGCAACGTCTTTTCCAGCGTGTCGAGGCTGGCGTTGAACTCATTGGGAGTCAGGATGTCGATATCCCACCCCGTCAGCCGGGCCGCCAGGCGCACATTCTGCCCGCGCTTGCCGATGGCCAGCGAGAGCTGGTCATCGTTGACCACCACGATGGCCCTGCCCAGCTCGAAACACAGGGCGATATCCGCCACCTCGGCGGGCTTCAAAGCGTAGGCGATCAGCACCTTGGACGACTCGTGCCAGCGGACGATATCGATCTTTTCGCCAGCCACTTCATCCACGATATTCTTGATGCGGCTGCCGCGCACGCCCACGCACGCGCCCACCGGGTCCACCTTGGCGTCAATGCTGTTGACCGCCACCTTGGTGCGGTAGCCCGCCTCGCGGGCCAGCACCTTGATCTCAATAATGCCTTCGGCCACCTCGGGCACTTCCAGGTCAAACAGCCGGCGGATGAAGTCCGGGTGCGTCCGCGACAGGATAATCCGCACCTGGTTATTCTGTTCGCGCACATCCAGCACCATGGCCCTTACCCGCTCATCCGGCATGTGGGTCTCGCCGGGAATCTGCTCGCTCTTGGGCAGGTATGCTTCCGTGCGGCCCAGGTCCACAACGATCGAGCCGCCTTCCCAGCGGACGGTCCGGCCGGTGACAATCTGGCCCCGCCGGTCGGAATACTCATCGTAAATGCTGCCCCGCTCCGCCTCGCGCAACTTCTGGATGATCACCTGCTTGGCCGTCTGTGCGGCAATGCGCGTCAAGTCCGTCATGGACATGGGCTTGCCGTTGACGGTGGCGGAGATGACACAGGATTGACGATTGATCGTCACCACCGTGTCTTCCGACTGGCCGTACGCCTTGCGGATGGCCGAGATCATCGCCGCTTCCAGGTCCTGGAAGACCACCTCGCGATCAATGTTCCGCTCGCGGGCGATGTTGTCGATCTGGCGTAGCAGTTCTGGATTCATGCCTGGTTCCCAGATTGTCGTGAGCCAAATTAGGGCAACAAAAAAAGCGGGTCGCCGGCGCCCACTTTCAAGTCGACCACGAGCTACGAGTACAGCGGCTACGGCGAGGCCCTTACGCGGCCCGGCCGCCCGCTGCAGTCCCCTGGTGGACCGGCTCGATCCACCCCGAGGAAACCCATGCCCAACGCACTGGCTTTAAGCCTGCGCACGGGTCTTGGCTCGCTGGAGACTGAGGCTCACACCCGTCTCTCCTGGTCTAAAAAATGGACTGATCACACCACGAGGCCCACCTGGGCCCGCCGGTTGCGTCCACGCATCCATGCCGCGCCCCCGCCTCTACAGGCGGCGACAAAACGGTGATTATAGAAAACACGGGGCCTCTGTCAAACAGAAAAAAGCCCTGCCGTTCCCTGAAAACATGGGCCCCGGGGCTGCCTTAAGCACCGAAGAAAAAAATAATTACATGCTGGCCACCCGCCGCCCACCCCTCCGCTACTCTGATGCCCGCCGGCCGGCTGCCGGCTCATGCCTGGCAGCGATGGACTTGGCGCGCTGGGCCAATTGCCGGCACCGCTCGGCATGGTTCTCCAGCCGGCTTGATAGCTCGGTCAGCGTGATCAGATTCTCCGATACGCTATCAAGATCCCCCCGCTGCTGGCTGGACTCCATCTCGGCGATCAGCCTTTCGGCCTGGCCCTCCCAGCCAGCCGACGGCGGCGGCTGGATATGCCAGCGGGCATAGCGCATCTCCGACGGCAGGCAACCCGTCGATGGGTCGGGCTCGAAACGAACCCAGAAGGCCGGAAAGATAAAGTAGCCTTCATGGCCCAACAAGTTGAAGATCGGCGTTGGCATGAAGGCATTATATCCCTGAACGTAAAGCGGGAAATCTGAAATCCGCTGCACCAGGCGCACAAATCCTAAACAAATCCCAAACTGAAGGCATTCAGTTCATCACGGGAACGAACTGATTTGAGCAGTCGACTCCGACAATGTCGGAGTGGAGCCCCCCTCACGGTAGATCTTTAGCCCTGAAGGGGCGAGATTATAAAGCCCAGGGCAACGCCCTGGGTGGGAGGCACCCGGCTCGAAGGTAAGCCCTGAAAGGGCGAAATCCGCGAGCAGGAAGGCCGCTTCCTGTGCATTCCGCGTGGTGCCGCAACGTATAACGCCCCTTCAGGGCTGCAGCACACGGGACATCCTTCACCCAGGGCGGCGCTTCGCTCTGCCCTGGGCTTTAATACAGCGCCCTTTCAGGGCTTAAGAATCAAATGTTCGACCTCCGACAATGGTCGGAGTCGACTGGAGAATTTCTCCACTTGAGCCATCCCGAGGGGGGCGCGACTCCGACAATGTCGGAGTGGAGCCCCCCTCACGCCGGAGGTAACCCCAACTGCGGAATTTCCGCAGTCGGCTTCTCCTGAAGGCATTCAGTTCATCACGGGAACGAACTGATTTTGAGCAGTCGACTCCGACAAAGTCGGAGTCGCGCCGGCGAAAACAGCTTATACCCACAATATGTAGTAGGTTCGCCGACCATCAGCTACTAGACCTCCGGAATTTCCGGACGTGACTCCATAAATTATGGAGTCGCGCCGGGAGCAACTGAGGAATTTCCTCAGTTGACTCCGACAAAGTCGGAGTCGCGCCTGCCCCTGCCGGCGGCATAAAGCCATCAAACATGCCTTGTAATCCGCCGAAGGTTTTGCGCTAATACGGCCGGAATAACGAAGTCATGATCATCGATTGTCACACACACTTATGGGAAAACTCCCGCCAACTGGGCCGGGGCGGCGCGGAATGCCTGCGGCGCATGGGCGATGGCGCGGTGTTCAGCGCTGATCCCGGCAGCCACCTGGCCGCGGCGCAATGTGTCGACCGTTCGTGGGTGCTGGGGTTCCGCAGCCGCCACCTGGATGGCGAGGTGCCCAACAGCCTGCTGGCGCGATTCGTCCGTTCCTACCCGGACAAGCTGCTGGGCGCTGCCGGCGTTGATCCCTGCGCCGACGATGCCTACGACCAGCTCGCCCAGGTGGCTTACGAGCCGGCCTTTTCCGGCGTGGCCATCAATCCGGCAGCGCAGGATTTCCACCCCGCCGACAGCCGCGCGGGGCGGATGTACGAGTTCTGCGCCCAGCACGGGCTGGTGGTTTTCGTCCACGGCGGCACGCACCTGCCCGCCGGGGCCAAGCTGGAGTACGCCCGCCCGTACCTGTGGGATGAGGTGCTCCGCGATCATGTCACGCTGCGGGTCGTCTTGTGCGATCTGGGGCATCCCTGGCCGCTGGAGACCATCGCCCTGCTGGCCAAGCACGCCAACGTGTACGCCGAGCTGGGCGGCCTGACCCGCCGGCCGTGGCAGGCGTACAACGCCCTGTGCCAGGCGTACGATTTTGGCGTCATGGACAAGCTGCTCTTCGGCAGCGACTTTCCCTTCTTCACCGCCGGCGAGGCCATCGAGTCCTTATACCGGCTCAACGAGTTGGCCCACGGCACGCACCTGCCGCACGTGCCGCGCGAGCAGATCCGCGGCATCATCGAGCGCGATGCCATGGCGGCCCTGGGCGTGTCGGCGCGGCCGAAGGTGTAGGCGGCAGGTTTGTGTGGGGTGGCATGCCCTCGCGCCGAAGGCCGCCCCGGCGGCCAAGGCGAGTGGGCATGTCTTCTGGCGCCAGGACATGCCCACCCGTCCGGTGCTTCGCACCTTCCGTGAGGGCATGCCACCCAGGCATCTCCCGATTGACACTCCCGGCCGCGCACGGCTCTAATACGCCCATGCTGGGACATGTGCGGCGGACAACGCGGACGGATGTATCGCTGGCGCTGCTGATGGCGGGCATCTCCTACCTCGCCTGGGCGCTGTCGTGCTGGACGGCTCACCACACCGCCCTGGCGCTGCGCGAGCACGTTGACGACCGCGGCCTGCCCACGCTGGTGGCAACATTCATTGGCACTTTTGCCGCCTGGCCGCGGCTGATCTTCGACCTCTTAGGCCCGGTGTGGATGCTGGCGGGTCTGTACATGGTCATTCGCGCCAGCCGGCAGCATCGCGTCATCTCCTGGAGCTGGCTTCTGGCCTCGACGCAGGCGATCGGCGGCCTGTTGATCGGCGTCTGGGCCCAGTCCGCCCAGCGGCTGGTCGGCGGTCCGCTGACGCTCGTGCGGCCGGCCGGGCGAGACCCCTTTGGGATCATCGTGGGCGTGGCTGTCGTGATTTGGGTGAGCACGCTGGTTTGGCTCATCGGCGAGGGTTTTCGCGCACGCGGGCTGCGCGTCGGGCCGGACTTCGGGGATAGCGCCAAGACGCATGCCTATCGGAAGTGAGGCTGCACGTTCAACGCCTCAAATCGACCTGAATCGCTCGTGGCACGGGCGTCTCGCCCATGCCACGTAATCCACTCGCTACACCAGCCCCAGCGCCTTGCGCACGGTCCATTCAACCACCAGCATTCCAATCAGCGCCGCCAGCAGCCACCGGCGGCTGTGATCCACCAGATCATCGCTGATCGTTCGCTGGCGCACCGCCGCGGGCCGATTGGCGAATTGCTCCAGCACCTGCGGCAGTTCGGCCAGCGGCCGATAGCCGCCGCCGCCGGCCAAGGCCAGCTCGCCCATTTGCCGCAGGAGCGGCAGATTGGCCACCACCTCGGTCGTCTCCAGGTCGCGCTGGATCACCTCAAAAACGTGCTTGGCCGCCAGCTTGCGGCCGCCGGCCTGGCCGGATAGCTCCAATGTGTATTGCCCCGCCGGCAGCGCCCCCAGCACGGCCTTGCGAACATCGCCCGCCGGCTCGAGCGCCACGACCACGGGTTTGCCCTCGGGGTCTGTCAGCGTGATGGTGACCGGCAGATCCATTCGCGGCGTGCCGTCGGCATCTTCCGCACCCGCCAGCACGGTGATTCGCTCCTGCCCGCCGGCGAGCCGCGTGGCATCGTAGCGCGGGCTGTCGGTGGTGACCCAGGCATCGGTGGACGGGTTACCCGCCCACAGCAGCACCTGCCGCCAGAACCGCTTCTGCAGGTCGGCCGTGTCCTGGGGCGACAGGGCCCACTGCCAAGTGGTGTCGAAGGCGATGGCGATAGTGCGGCCGGCTCCGTACTGCTGGCCCACGATGAGCGGTTTAGCAGCCGCTCCCTCGGCGCTGCGGGCGAAAACCGTGGCCGCGGGTTTGGGATCGCCCAGGTCGTCCACTTCGTACAGCGGGCGCAGCCGCTGCCAGGTATTGCTGTCGTTGGCATCGCGGCCGATGCGCATCACGCCTTCGGCCAGGCCCTCGGGCGTGGGCAGAATATGTATTGGTCCCGTCAGCGGCGGGGCCTGGCGCGGCACTACCACCGGCAGCGCCGCCGCCAGTTGGCTGTCGGCCCAGCCGCCGGCGGCAAAGCCGCTGCGGCCGGCGATCATCACCAGGCCGCGGCCCTCTTCGGAAATCAGCCGGCTAAGCTGCTCCAGGCGGCCCCAGCCCAGCGACGCCGCCGGGCAATCGCCCAGGATGATCACGTGGTAGCCCTGCCAGAAATCCCGCGCCGCCTGCTCGTCGGGCTCACCCGGCAGCGGCTGGCCGAGAATCATGCGCGTCACGCTGAAGCGCTCCTGCCCGGCCAGCGCCGCGGCCACAAACTTGCCCTCGTACCGCCGGCGGCCCTCGATATACAGCACGCGCAACGTGCGGCTGGTGACATGAACCATGCGGCTGAATTCCATCTCCCCCACCAGCGGGCGATCGCCGATGGCCGGCCGCTGGGCCTGCACGGTCAGCCGGTGAAAACCCGCCGCCGTCGCCGCCGCCGTGAACATCAGCCGCCGGGTCTGCACGGGCTGGTCGAACGTCACCTCTTTAGCGCCGATGAACTGCTCGCCGAGGCGGCACTGGACGGTCACGGTATGCCCCTCCAGGCCGACGCCTTCGATATCCGCGGCGATCGCCATCTCCTGCATCACGTCCACCTTGTCCGGCGCGGTCAGGTTGCGGATATTCAGCGAGGCCCGCTGCGCCGACGTGTCGGAACCCACGCCGACCAGCCACAGCGCGCAGCCGCGCGAGGCCATCGCCTCCGCCTCCGGCATGGGCGAGACGACATCGGCCGTGTTGTTGCAGCCATCGGTGATCACGCAGATGCCGGCCACCGGCACGCCGGCGGCCAGGAAGTCATCGCGCGCCCGCTGGATGGCGTCGCCAATGGCCGTGCGATCGCCCTTGGCGGCCATGTCCTCCACGGCCTGGTAACGCAGGTGGGAATCAAAGCCGGCGGTGTGAAAAACGTAGCGATCGGCCAGCCGCAGGCACGTGCCGCGCTGGCCGGCCAAGGCGCTTTCGGCCGCCTCGATGCGCGACATTGCGCCACCGGCCGGCTCGGCCGCGCCCGTGGCGGCGGCGGACTGGGCACGCGGAGGCAGCGAGACATCTTCGTTGCTCATCGAGGAAGAGGTATCGACCAGCACGGCCAGCCCCTCGCGGACGGGCTCGTCAAACTGATCATTCCACACCGGCCCCATCGCCACCAGCAGGATCAGCAGCAGCACCGCCCCGCGCAAAATCCGCAGCAGCAGCTTGGCGCGGCCGGAAATGGGCGAGGTCGTCCGCCGGTAGCTTCGCGCGGCCCAGGCGATGGCCGCCCCCCCCAGGATGACCAGCCCCCAAACCAGCGGCGAGAGGATCAGAAGAAAACGCAGCACCAGACTGCCCACCGCGCCGACAGCCAGGGCAACCGCGATTCGGCGCGTCGTCAGCCGCTCTCGCTTCACCAGGAAGCTCGCGCGCACCCATTCCCACGTGAGAGCCGCGCATGCCGCCGCGATTACCAGCCATGCGGCCGGCATCGACGAAAACGTCAAAGTGGCCCCTGCCATCAGCACGGGCGTCGAGCTTACCGCGGCCGCGCGGCGATTGCCATCAAAGCCGCCTGAATTAAGCCAGCCCCACCTCCGGCCCTACCGGCAGCACGGCCGGGCGGGCACTGAAGGCGAAGACCACCTGCGCCAGGCCCTGCAGGATGGCATAGATGCCGATCAACCAGACCACCGCCAGTACGCCCGAAATGGGATACACCAGCACCGCCAGGCCGAAGGCCACCGAAATGACCCCGCCCAGGATCAGCAGCCATTCATGCTGGATAAGCCGGCGGTAATGAATCGCCGCGGCGATCTCCAGCCCGCCCACGACCAGTGCGCGGGCGGCGATAATGAACAGCAGCACCAAGGCGGTGATGCCGGGCCTCGCGAAGGTCAAAATTCCCAGCAGCACGCTGGCGATGCCCACCAGCAGGATCAGCCACCAGTCCGTCAACACGCGGCGATGCACCAGCGAGCCGATCACGGCGAAAATGCCGTCCACCAGGGCGTACGCGCCGAAGATGATCAGCAGCGCCAGCAACGTTATGCCCGGCCAGGCCAAGGCCAGCACGCCAAAGGCGATCGCCGCCAGGCCGCGGACCGTCAGCGTCCAGCGGAAATGTTTTGATAAGGATAATGCAGCCATTGTCCCAACTCCAAAAAACTCAGGCGCATACAAAGTCTCTTGAAATTCTAGACGGGGCAAACCGCCTTGTTCTGGCAACACGGGCAGGAAACGGCGGGGACATCCACTGTGCGTTACGCACAGTTGCCGACATGTCCATTACCTGGTCGAATCGACCACGTGACAGCGGTTGACAGTCTTCAGTTCATGACCGTCATGAAGTGATGACACCATCCGGGAAGTTCTCCGGCCCAAGATTGCCCAAATTACCACTTCCAACTGAGTTGGAAGTCATTGTGCATGCGCCTGCCCGATACCACTACATATTGTGGTCCCCGGCGGCCACGAGCAAGGCAGGTGTCCGTTACGGACACCTGAAGTCGGCCACCTTGGGGGTAAAGAGGTTTCCAACTGGTTTGAGCCACCTTTAAACGGTTTAAAGGTGGTCTTTGGCGCGCACGTGGTCTATTCGACCACGTGCCCTCTTGATTAACTCAAACTGACCGCTTTCTTAGACCCGAAGGGTCGATACGTATCTCTAGCCGGGGGCGTAAGCCCCCGGAAAAGGGGCTTTCATCTGCAAGAGCCCCGGAGGGGCGAAAGATCGCATCGCCTCCTCCAATGAGAAACCTCTTTCGCCCTTTCAGGGCTTGGTTCGTTCTTGCCAGGTTTCCGGGGGCTTACGCCCCCGGCTACGAAGACCTTCCGGCCCTGCGGGCCTAAGAACGTGTATGAAAACGTAGCATGGGCGTCTCGCCCATGAGTCCCACGGGCGTCTCGCCCGTGGCGACATGGGGAAAAACTGCCGGATCACGGCCAAGATGGCCGTGCTACTCACGGGCGAGACGCCCGTGCTACGATCGGAGGCGGTTTTCATACACGTTCTAAGACAAAACAGCCACTTTGAGGTTTAAGGTTCCAGATCCTCCTTCTTGACCGACCCCGGCGAGGCTGCCTTCCTCAGCGCTTCAACCTCGGCCTCATCGAGTACGCGGTAGCGGCCGGTCTTGACGCCCCGGTCGGTGATGGGCCCGATGGCCACGCGGCGCAGGGAGCGAACCTTATACCCCAGGCGGGCCAGCAGCCGGCGGACCTCGCGGTTGGGACCTTCGCGCAGGCGGACCTCGATGAGCGTGCTCTCCCGGCTGCGGCGTATCACCTTCACCGCCGCCCCGCCAATCCGCCGGCCGTCCATATAGCCGCCGCGCTTGAGCTGCTCGAGCGCATCAGCCTGGACGGGACCGATCACCTCCACCACGTAGGCCTTCTCCACGCCATAGCGCGGATGCGTGATGCGGTTGGCCAACTCGCCATCGTTGGTCATCAGGATGATGCCGGTGCTCTCGGTCTCCAGGCGGCCGACGGGAAAGACCCGCTGGCCCACATCGGCCACCAGGTCGACCGCCAGCGGCCGGCCGGCCGGGTCGGAGTTGGTGCACACCACGCCGCGCGGCTTATTCAGCAGCAGGTAGATCGGCCGCTCGGCCCGAATGCGGATGGGCCGGCCGTCGATGGCCACGCGATCGACGCCGGGGCGGACAAAAACCGGCAGCGCCGCGACCACCTGGTCGTTGACCATCACGCGCCCCTCCAGCACCAGTTGCTCGCACGCCCGCCGGCTGGCGATGCCCGCCTGGGCCAGCACTTTCTGGATGCGCACCGTTCCGGCCGGCGGCCCGCCGGCAATCGCGGGAGCTCTCTTGCGCCGCTTTTGCCGCCGCGGGCCGGAAGGCTTGGCGCCGGCGCGCTTGCGCTCGGCAGCGCGATCTTTTTTTGCCGGCGACGGCTGATGTTCGGCCTGGCCGCGGCGACGAGGATCCAATGGATGCAATGGTTCGCGAGTCATGCTGTGCCTTAAAGAAGACTGTAGGCTATAGACTGTAGGCTGTAGGAACAGCCGGGAACAAACCGCCGGATAGCCTACAGCATGAAGCCCATTCTCCGGCATTCTTTAGCCTATAGCCTATAGCCTACAGCCTATAGCCTGAAGCCTATAGCCTAAAACGGCGGCAGGTGAATCTCCAGGCGGCTGGCGGGCTCGAAGAAAGTCGCCGTCCCGACCGTCATGTCGGCCGGCAGGAGCAGCGTGTCGCCGGGTCGAAAATCGACGACGCCGGCGGCGTGGTCGCTGCGGATCTGGCCCGAACCGGCCAGGATCATCCAGGCGCTGCATCGCCCCTGGGGCAGCGCCGCCAGGCCCGCCGCCGCCGGCCGCAGGTAGACGTGGAAGTCGGCGGTCCCAAGCAGGCAGTCGCCGCCGCGGCCGGGCGGCTCCTTGGGCGAGACCTCGAAGTGGATGCACTGCATCGCCTGCTCCACGTGCACCTCGCGGCCGCGGCCCCAGTCGCTGACGCGATACGTGGTGTCGGAGGGCGTCTGAATCTCCGCCACGACCACGCCGGCCCCCAGGGCGTGAACCGTGCCGGCGGGCACGAAGTGAAAATCGCCCGGCTGGACGTCGATCCGCTCCAGCAGGTCCGCCACATCGTCCCGCTCCAACGCCCGGCGGAACTGCGCCGGCGTCACGCCGGCCTTGAGGCCCTTGTAGATGAAGCCGCCGCGACTGTCCAGGACGTACCAGCACTCGGTCTTGGGCTGGGCGCCGGGGAGTTTTTTAGCTGCTTCAACATCGGGGTGAACCTGGATGCTCAACGTCTCCTGCGCATCGAGGTACTTCAGCAGCAGGGGAAATCGCCCCGTCGGCGACAGCGGGGCATGATTCAGCAGCGCCGCCTTCTCCTGCTGGCGGACCTGGCCGATTTCACATCGGGCAAAGGGGCCGTTGGCCACCGTCGATTCCCCCTCGGCCAGATCGGCCAGCTCCCACGATTCGCCGATCCTGGCCGGCTCGCCCAGCGGTTTATCGAACAGCCGCGCGAGATTCCGCCCGCCCCAGATCCGCTCCTTGAAGAGGGGGATCAGCTTTAGTGGATACCCGATCATCTGGAAGATTATACCCGGCGGGAAAGCCCAGGGGGCGACCTGTTGCCATGCCGAAGGTTTAGTCTTACTCTGGTTAACTGGTTAATTGGTTAATCGGTTAATTGGAAGAGGCAAAGAGCGGCCTCCTTTCTCTTCTGACCGATTAACCAGTTAACCAATTAACCGATTAACCTGGAAAGAAAAGAGCCATGACCAACGAACCGACCGCCCCGCAGGTGCCCCCACAACCCCCCGTTGTCCAGTACGACGACTTCGCCAAGCTCGAGCTGCGCGTGGGCACGGTGCTGGAGGTGAGCGACCATCCCAACGCCGACAAGCTGCTGGTGCTGAAGGTGGACCTGGGCGACCAGCAGCGGCAGATCATCGCCGGCCTGCGCGGCTACGTTTCCCACGAGCAACTGCTGGGCAACCAGATTGCCGTCGTGGCCAACCTGGCCCCGCGCAAGATGCGCGGCCTGGAAAGCCAGGGCATGCTCCTGGCCGCCAGCCACACCGATGCCGAGGGCAAAATGTACGTCGTGCCGCTGACGTTGATGGGCAAGGTGCCCTCGGGAGCGAAGATTTCATAATAAGTGTATGGGATATGCCATACCTTTATGAGTCAGACTACCGGAACGTGCACTTTTTGAAGCTCCGGGCGAAATGTATCTTGACAAATCGTTTATTTCAGACTACATTTGACCATATAGCTCGCGCTATTGCGAGTGACTCTTTTAGTTATCGAGGTTCAGTCTCGCGCGTAGGCAAACCATCGGAGTTGTGCGCCAGCAGGCGCATGTAAGAAGTGCCTTGGAGGAGGCCCCGCCCATGTTCCTGTCCCGCAAGAATCTTGCTTTATCTATCGGGTTGCTTCTCTCGTGTCTGGCCGGTACAGCCGCGGCGCAAACGCCCAACCCCAACACACTCTACGACGACACCCCGGCGGCCATCCTGACCAGCGGCAACTCGGAACAGAACCCGTTGATGCGCCTCGGCGCGGTCGACCGCACGATCACCGCCACGACCACTCCATTGTGCCCGTACGACGTGCACCTTGATGGCCAATGGGAAGGCAGCATCGCCGCCTCCGACGGCAAGGTGTATTTCGGCACCTCCAGCCATGCCCCGCATACCAGCGCCCTGTTCATGCAGTACGACCCGGCGACGGGCCAGGTGCACAAGCTCAACTCGCTCAACGCCATTGTGGGCGAAGACCCGAATTATTACCGGCCGCAGGGCAAGCTGCACAGCGCCATCACCGAGTGCAGCGGATACCTGTATTTCTCGACGTACTACGGCTACGAGGGGAACAATACCGGCGGCTATCCCGGCGGCCACATGATCCGCTATAAGCTGGGCAGCTACGAAGCCAATCCGGCCGCACCGGTCTTCAAGGACATGGGCACGCCCGTCTACCAGGGCATCATCTACACGGCCACCACGGTGGACCCAAACCACAACCTCGTTTGGGTCAACTCCAATGGCAACATCTACAACTACACCACCACGCTACCAGACTCGGCCACGTTCACTCCGGTCTCGCGCGGCAACGCGTCGCCCACCTACGGCTCTTGCTTCCATCATTACGCCGATTCGCTGGGCAACCTGTGGACCAGTGCGCAATACACCAACGGGAACCTCATCATGTTCCCCCTAAGCGGCTCCTCAACCACGTATCCCAACGGCGTGCCCGCCTGCACCGCGCCCGACACAATGGCCACGAGCTACACTATGAGCTATTTTGAGTGGGGGGACAAGCTCGATGCCGACCACTTCGTCTTCAACATGGAATACGACACTTTCCTCTGGATCTTCGATGCCAACCAGGCGCGCCAGGGCCACCTGGCCGTGGGCCAGGCTTTCAAGAAGGTCGCCAACATCGGCGTGGGCGGCCTGGACACCTGCCTGACCGGCAATACCGTGTACTGGCTGGCCTCCGCCCGGAAGTACGATTCCTGGTGCCAGTGGGGCCCGACGAACAACCCGTACGCCGGCCAAAGCGACACCAACTACCACTCTTACAACAGCGACTGCAAGGCCAAAGACCTGCACCTGATGAGCCTGAATCTGAACGACCCGCGGCTGGCGGCCCCCGGCTACGACCCCAACGTCGTGGACCCCAACCTGGTGACCGACTGGGGCCGCGTGGTGGACCAGAACGGCCGCACGCCGTATCGGTGCGAGGGCATGTCCAGCGATGGCCAGCGCGTGTACCTGACGGGCGATTGGCGCACCCTGGCCACCGACCCGAATAACTGGCACACGCTCAAGGCGAACTACCTCAATGTGGATCAGGGCTACACGCAGCTCTGGCGCGGGCAGTTCTTCGCGGTGATCCCGGTCTCCTCGAACCTGGCCCCCATTGTTAACGCCGGTTCGAACCAGTCCATCACGCTGCCCGCCAACACGGTGATGCTGGCCGGCACGGTGAGCGATGATGGCCAGCCCAACCCGCCCGGCGTGTGCACCATCACCTGGAGCCAGGTTTCCGGACCCGGCAGCGTCACGTTCGCCAATGCCAGTTTACAGAGCACGACGGCCACCTTCTCCCTGGCCGGCACGTACGTGCTGCAATTGTCGGGCAACGACTCGGCGCAACTGACCTCCAGCACGGTCCAGGTTGTGGTGAACCCGCAGCCGGTCAACCATGCCCCGGTGGTCAGCGCGGGGCCGAACTTGACCGTTACGCTTCCCGCCACGACGGCTTCTCTGGCCGGCACGGTCAGTGATGACGGCCTGCCCACCGGGGCCGCGGTGACGGCCACGTGGAGCGTGCTTTCCGGCCCGGGCAGCGTCACATTTGCCAATGCCAACGCCGCCAGCACCACCGCCACCTTCTCGACCACCGGCACGTACCAACTTCAGTTGATGGCCAGCGACACGGCCCTGAGTAGCTCGGCCACGACGCAGGTGGTCGTGCAGCAGCAGGGCTCGCTGGTCATGGCGCTGCACGTGCCGTTTGATGAGGGGTCGGGCGCCACAGCCGCCGACACCACGGGCAACGGCCATACGGCCACCCTGCATGGCGGGGCCACCTGGGTGCCGGGCAAGATCGGCAATTATGCCGTCCAGTTCAACCTGAGCAGCGCCTATGTGACCATCCCCAACTTCGCCCCGACCAGCCAGTTCACCCTGGCCTTCTGGTTCCAGCAGAACAACCACACCGGCACGCAGGCGGAGGCCCTGTTCAGTTGGGGCCAGCCCTACGGCGGCAAGAATGACGTCAACATCTGGCTGTGGGATGCGGGGGCCGCCTCCCCCAATCCAACCAATTGTCTCTTCAGCGACCTGGAGGACAGCAACTTCGCGGCCAACTGGGGCGCCGAAAACATGCTGTGCTACCCGGTGGATGCCAACGGCAATCCCATAGCCGGCGGCGATCCCAACCTGACCAACGGCCAGTGGCACTTCTACTGCATGACGGTTGGAGCCGTTGGCGTGGGCACCACGGTGTACGTCGACGGCGTGAAACAGGGCGGCTCGGCCGCTCTCGGGGGTGCGGCCATCACCCCGAGCACAGATATCTACATCGGCGCCCGCTACAACCTGGCGTCTAACCGCTTCGATGGCGGGGCCATCGATGACCTGAGAATCTACACGTCGGCCCTGTCGGCCTCTGACGTGCTGAATCTCTACAACCCTGCCCCGAGTCGCCAGTTGCCCACGGCCAACGCCGGGCCCAACACCAAGGTGATGATCCCCAACGCCCTGACACTGGCGGGTTCGGTCAGCGATGACAACCCGCCCTACCCGCCGGGTGTCTGCACGGCCGCCTGGAGTCAGATCTCCGGCCCTGGCACAGTGACCTTTGCCAATCCGGCGGCGGCCAGCACGACGGCCACCTTCTCCACGGCCGGCACCTACGTGCTGATGCTGACGGCCAACGATTCGTTTCTGACGGGCACAGATAATGTGACGGTCATCGCCCTGGCCCCGGCCGACTTCAACGGTGATGGCAAAGTGGACGGCGTGGACTTCCTGATCTGGCAGAGCCATTACCCCACTGCCAGCGGCGGCACCCCGGATGGCGGCGACGCCAACGGCGACGGCAAGGTCGATGGCGTGGACTTCCTGATCTGGCAGTCGCATTACCACGGGTAAGAGCGTGGGATGTGCAGCTTGTCTGCACCCCCGATGTGAGTTCGCCGGGGCGACGGATCCGCCGGGATCCGCCGCCCCGGTTTTTTGGCTCCTGCCCCTGCCAAGGCGGCGGCCCGAGCGGCGCCAGAGGTTTGATGCGTTCCCCGGCAGCTTCCATTCCTGCCCGGCAAATTCAACCATCACCGGAAAACGACATGGAGAGTCTGCCCGTGGGACGGAATGTCGCTCCCAGAAATGGAGCGGCGGCCCTGTTGGACCGCCGCTTTCGTCTGTATCGCTCCAGGTGCTACCCGTGGTAATGGGATTGCCAGATCAGGAAGTCCACACCATCGACCCTGCCGTCGGCATTCGCGTCGCCGCCGTCCGGCGTAGCGCCCCCGACATTGTTGGGGTAATGGCTCTGCCAGATCAGGAAGTCCACACCATCCACCTTGCCGTCGCCGTTGAAGTCGCCCGTGGCTAAAGCGGTCACCGTAATGTTGCTCGTGCCGGTCAGGACCGAATCGCTGGCCGTCAACTGCAGCACGTACGTGCCGGCCGTGGAGAAGGTGGCCGTGGTGCTGAGGGCCGCCGCATTGGCGAATGTGACCGTGCCGGGGCCGGAGATCTTGCTCCAGGCGGCCGAACAGGCCCCCGGCGGGTTGGGCTGGCCATCATCACTGATTGAGCCCGCCAGCCTCAGGGCATTGGGAATCATCACCTTGGCGCTGGGCCCGGCATTGGCCGAGGGAGCCAGGTTGTTGACCGGCACCATGAGGGCCTTGACGGCGTTGGCATCCAGCACCTGGTTCATCATGATCACCTCATCCACGCCGCCGCCGTAGAGGCGGGCCGAGTCGGTATCCTGCCGGCAGCCGATGAAAAGGTTGCCCGTGGGAGTGATGGGATGCCCGACATCCTTCGTGTCGCTGACCAGTGCATTGCCGTCGATATACACCTTGCGGCCGGTCGCGGCTGAGAAGGTCAGGCAGTAATGGTGCCAGTTGCCGTCGTTCCAGTGATACGTGGCGGCGCCGGTGAGGTGGTTGACATCCAGCACGTCCAGGGTATCGCCGCCGGACCAGGGTGGGGATGCCTCGGGTGTCACTCACTCGTGGGGTGGGTTCTGCGAACCACAATCATCAGTATAAGGCGGAATGCCAAATTCGTCAATCTGCATCCGGCGGCGCGATTGCCCGCCGGAGCAATTCTTCTCTCAGCCTCCAATCTGAAAAAAGCTTGAACCCCTCCGCCGGCGGCCTATAATCACCGTCGATGCCAGGGAGCCCGCCCTTCTGGCTGCGGGCGTCGTTTTTGAGCATTCCGTATGTCGCACGACACGATGGAAAAACCGGCCGCCCCTCGCTGGCCTGCCGCTCTAACCGCGCGGGCGTGCATTATCGTCGCCCTGGTTTTGGGCGCGGCAACGGCGCTGACGTTGGCGCTGTGGCGCTCCACGCCGGCCACGGCCCAGACTACCTCCGCCGAAGAGCCCTCGACGGGCGTGTTCGCCGTGGCGGGGCAGATTTCCCCCGGCACGTACGGCATCTGGCTGGTCGATGAGCAGCACGGCACCATGGCCGTGTACGAGTATGTGCCCAACGAGCACAAGCTGCACCTGCGGGCCGCCCGCCAGTACAGCTACGACTTGGCTCTCGAGTCGTACAACACCGAGCCTGCACCGGCCGAGGTGGCAAAAATGGTAGGACAGGCGCGGCGGATTCCCGAGACGTTGCCGGCGGCGCCGCGCTAGATTCTGGCATTACGCATCGGAAGGAGTGAGACGGACATGGCCAAGATGTACTACACGGAGGCCCAGGCGTGCGAGCGGCTCAAAGTCGACTCGGCGCGGCTGATGGACATGGTCCGTCGCGGCCAGTTGCATGCGTACGCCGACGGCCCCAACAAGATGTTCAAGGTGGCCGAAGTGGATACGCTGGCCGGCTCGGCCGCCCCGGCGGTTGGCGCCCCCACCAGCGGCGACAGCGACATCCAACTGGCCCCGGTCGACTCCTCCGGCACGCACGACACGGTCAGCCTGACTGACTCCACCAGCGGCCTCCTGAGTCCTCAGGACACCCCCAAGAGCGGGACCAAGAGCGGGACCTCTGGCGGGACCAAGAGCGGTACCAAGAGCGGCACCCGCGGACTGGCCGACACGGGCATCAAGCTTTCCGACACGGGCCCGGTCCCGAAATTAGACACCGGCACGGGCACCACGGGCCTTTCCGGCACGGACTTAAAGCTGTCCGACAGCGGCGCGCACACCCTGTCCGACAGCAGCACGCCGCCCACGAAGCACGACACGGTCATCACCTCCGAAGGCATCAGCATCTTTGATGATGAGGACCTGGAGATCGAGACCGCCGACCCGATGGCCAAGACGCAGATCGCCCCCAGCCTGGATGAGCAGATCGGCGGCGAGGGCGCCAGCGCCGGCTCGGGCCTGCTGGACCTGACCCGCGAAAGCGACGACACCAGCCTCGGGGCCGAGGTGCTCGGCCATATCGACATGGAGTCGGGCGAGGCCGCCGCGCCCTCCGTCGATAGCGTCGCCGACTCGATTCCCGGCGAGCCGGAGGCCGCCGCCCCCGCCATCGAAACCGTCATGGTGATCGATCGGCCCGATCCATCGGCCGGCCCGTTTACCGGCATGGCCGTCGGCGCTGCCGTGGTGCTGCTGCTCCTGGGCGCCCTGGCGACAGCGCTGATCTCCGGCATCCGCCCGGCGTTCGTGCAGATGCTGGGCCTCAAGGTGATGTATGTCCTCGCCGCGGCCGTGGTGCTGGTGGGAGCCGGCCTGGCCGTCGGAGCCCTCATGGGCAAAAAGCCCGCGCGCCCGCCGAAGGCATCCGGCGGATGAGGCGCCAGGCGATCCGAACCTGTCTGTCGTGACCCTGTCGAAAAGGTGAGCACTGGAGATAGTAGCCGGCCGGCCAGGATGGCAGGAACCGGTTTTCGGGGATGCACGAGCATCGCGCGTTCCCATAGCTGAAAGGACTGCGGACCATGACTTTGCGAACACTCTTCATGGGGCTACTGGGGCTGGGATTCTGCGGGCTGTCGCTGACGGGCTGCGTGTCTCGGCAGGACTACCTTGAGGTGACTGCGGCCAATGCCAGGGCGCAGGATGAGCTGAAGAACGTGCACAAAAAGCTCCAGGCGGCCGAGGAGGAGCGAAACCAGCTCCTGGCCAACCTGAAGGAAATGAACGAGCGCCTGGCGGCCAAGGACCAGGAAATCGCCAACCTCGTCCAGGCCCGCGACCTGTGGCAGAAGCGCTTCAACGAGCTGATGGGCCGCTTCAACGCCAACAACAATGCGCCCACGCCGCCGGCTTTCGAAACGATTGCCCTGCCCGAGCCGCTGGATAAGCTGCTGATGGAGTGGGCCAGGGCCCATCCGGACCTGGTAGAATACGATCGCGCCCGCGGCATGGTGAAGTTCAAGACGGATCTGCTCTTCCCGCCCGGCGGCGACGATGTGGCCCCCGCGGCCAAGCAGGCGCTGAAGAGCTTTGCCGACATCATCCGCAGCGCTGAGGCCGTTCAGTTCCACATTTACGTGATCGGCCACACCGACGACCTGCCGATCCGCAGCGAGCAGACCAAGCGCATGCACCCGACCAACTGGTATCTCTCGGTGCACCGCGCCGTCAGCGTCATGCAGGAACTGGCCCACGCCGGCGTCAGCGAGCCGCGGATGGGCGTGATGGGCTTTGGCGAGTGGCATCCGATCGCCCCCAACGCCGCCGGCCACAAGGGCAACCCCGCCAACCGGCGCGTGGAAATCTGGATCGTGCCGCCCGATCGCTTCATGACCGGCGCACCCACGGCCGCCCCGGCCGCCGCCATCGCCGCACCCGCGGCGGATGCGACCGCGGCCAGGGACTAGTTTTTCCGTTCAAACCAATCCAAAGCGGCAGGTCCAACCGGGCCTGCCGCTTTGCTGCGCGGGGCATGTGTATGGAAACGTGGCATGGGCGTCTCGCCCATGAGTACCACGGGCGTCTCGCCCGTGGCGGCGCAGAAACGGCCGGATTCACGGCCAAGATGGCCGTGAGACTCACGGGCGAGACGCCCGTGCCACGATCGAAGCCGGCCTTGGAGTTCCATCCTATATCTCCTAGCTCCTAACCTGTCGTTTTGCGATACTGCGGCCATGGCAAAAACGCCAGGGGCAAATCATCCATCTGATCCTGCGCCCCCGCGGCGGCTGTTCTGGACGCACCGCCTGCTGCTGGCACAGCTTGTGCTGGCGGCCGCACTGGTCATCAGCCATCTCGCCTGGCAGCGCGCTGCCGACCGCCGGCTGGCCGCGGCCAAGGCGCTGTTCGAGAAGCAGGGCATCTCCCTCAACTGGCAGGCCATGGAGACCCCTGAGATTCCCGATGCGGAAAACGCCGTCGTGCCTTATTTGCAGGCCCACGCCCAGATCGCCCTGCTCAACAGACGCCAGGTGGCCCTGCTGGACGAAGTTCCCGGCAACAGCACGCTTCGTGCCCGCTATGTGGACAAAGTGGATGAACTCCTTTCCTCCTGCCAGGGGGCCGTGGACCTCTGCCGGCAGGCCGCCGCCAGGAAGAAGGCCTATTGGGCCATCAAACATACCACTCCTGGTTTCTCATCGCGTATACCGTCGCTGCTGCCTCAGCGCCGGCTCGTCAGGCTGCTTTGCCTGCTGGCTGAGCGGCAGGCCGATAAGGGACAGAGCGACGAGGCCCTGCAGTCGCTGATTCTCGCTGAGGCGGCGGCCCGAGCATACGATGGCGAAAACGCGCTCCTGATGCATTTATTCCGAATGTCCTGTCTGGACAGAGTAGTCACTACCGCGGGCGAGATTGCCCCGCAGGTTGAGCTGGCAGGACCAGGCCCCTCGGCGGCGCGAGAGGTCTTAAGGATGTTGATCGGGCGCTTTCTTCAGGATAGTTCAAGCCGGCCCCTTCAGGAGGGATTTGTTCATGAAGCGGCAATAGCAATTGATTCCGTCGAGTATTGTTCAAACCACCCTTCAGAATTCTGGAAATTGTATGCCGGAACGCCTGGTGGGCTGGAGCCGGTTGCGTATCTCAAGCCCGCCACTACCGTCGATGAGGCCCTGATAGTCAGTCAGCTGCATAAGTTGATTGAGCTGGCGGAGAAAGAACAAATGGCCGGGCAACTGCCTCCTTCGATTCTCGATCACCCTGGGGTATCGTTGAGGCTGTTCGCCCATCTCGTTGGCGTACTGCGAAATCCGTTGGGCCGTGCGGTCCAGATCACCGCCGAGAACATGGCCTTGTGCCGCCTGGCGGCCATCCGGCTGGCCATGCGACTGTTTGAACTGGAGCGCGGCCGCACCGCCGCCTCCCTGGATGAACTCGTGCCCGACTACCTGCCGGCCGTGCCGGCCGACCCGATGGACCCCAACGGCGGGCCGATCCGGGCGAAGCTGAATGACCCGGATCCGCGAATCTACTCCCTGGGCGACAACGGGCTTGATGATGGGGGCACCGGCACGCCGGGCTTCTGGCACGACCCCGATATCGTCATGTACCTGAAGCCCAAGCCGGGTCCCCAGCCCGCCGTATGGGCGATAAGCGATATCGAAGGCACGCCGCCACCTCCCGCCACCGACCCCGCCACATCGCCCGCGGCCGGCGAAGAGACCCCAGCGTCGGCGAGCGATCCTGTTGCACCCGCTCAGTCGCCCTGACCGCCAAGAATTACGCAAGTCAATGATCGTGTTCCGAAGGTGCCACGGCTGTCCGCAGCCGTGCGCTCGCTGCGCCGGGCATGCGGGAGGTCCTGTGGGAACCTGCGGAACTTCGCCGGCCTTTGGGGGCACAGCGCACGGCTGCGGACAGCCGTGGCACCACCCCACGAATTTACTTCTGGAAAATTTTCTGCGGAATCACCCTTGGCGCGGCTAACAACACATGGTATTATACTGGCTAGTCTTGTGAAGGATGATTCTATATGGCACTGTGCGGCACATCTAACGTCTTCGGCTACGAGATGGATCACGTCCTACTTGAGCACGCGCCGCGGGTATGGACCCGCGCCGGCGGCTGGAGAAACTAAGGCATCTATTGAAAGTGAGGGCACTTATGTCGAATGGTAAGGTAGAGAAACTGGCGATTGACCGAATCCGAATCGATGGCGACACGCAGCCCCGCCTGGAGGTTTTGCCCGATATCGTGGAGGATTACCGCGACGATATGCTTCGCGGTGATGAGTTTCCGCCGGTCGAGGTGGTGTTTGACGGCACGTGTTATTGGCTCTTTGACGGTTTTCACCGTTTCAAAGCCGCCCGCCTGGCCCGACTGGAGACTTTGGCGGCCATCGTGCACGAAGGCACGAAGGAAGAGGCCATCTGGCGGTCGCTGGCGGCCAATGCCGCCCACGGCCTTCGGCGCAGCAACCAGGACAAGCAGTGGGCCATCTGCCGCGCCATAAAGATGCGGCCGGACTGGAGTAACCGCTTCATCAGCCGCCACGTGGGGGTAAACCATCGCACCGTGGGCCGCCAGCGGGTCGCGCTGGAGTCAACTGGAGAAGTTATCCACCTGCACCGCCGGCGGGGCATCGATGGCCGCTGGCACCCGACCACGCGGTCACCCCGCGAAACCTGGCTGTCAAGTGGAGAAATTCTCCAGTTCGGGCCCGCGCGGCCGCGGCGCGGCCGGCACGGCCGGTTCGTCCGCAGCTACAAGTCCCCTCGCTACGGCTTGGACATGATGGGCCACCGGCTGAACGAAACACCGCGGCCCCGTCTCCTGTGCGAGGTCTTCGACCGGCGCGAGGATGTGGCGCGGATGATCAAGATGGTCACGCGCGTGCAGGAAGATGCCATGATGATGTTCGACCACCGCGATCCGCTGCTATCGGGCTTCGACTGGACCCGCTTTGACGCGGCGATGGCCGAGGCCCTGCGGCACCTGGAAGGCATCTGCCCGCACGCCGTCTGCCCGCTCTGTAAAGGGGCCGGCTGCCCCACCTGCGGCGACCGCGGCTGGGTGAACCGGGAGCTCTACGACCAGGCCACCGACACGCCCCGCGGCCTGCCCGAGCCAGCGGCGGTGGTGTGAAATCGCGGGCGGGGAAAAGGCGAATGTCGAATATCGAACAAGGAATGTCGAACGTCGAACCGAAAGGGTGGACCTGCCCACGGTGGTGCCACGGGTGTCCGCACCCGTGCGCTGTGGCAGCGGCAAAACGGGAGTCTGGCAGGAAACCAATCAACCTTCCCTCCACCTTAGCCGCTCCAGCGCACGGCTGCGGACAGCCGTGGCACCGTTGGCGTTTGGATTCACACGCTGAGACTGTAATACATAATCAGCCAGTAGAAAACCGCCAGCGTGGGCAGGCCCACGGCGAGGATGGCCACCAGCGGGCTGAGGATGGCCAGCGTAAGGCCGATGCCGAACTTGCCGCCGGCCGTCCACTCGGTCAGGTGCGAGATGATGGACAGCGTGTTGATATACCAGAGCAGCAGAAGGAGACCCGTCAGCAAACCCGCAACGGCAAAAAACAAAGGTGTTGAAATGGCGTACGGGGATACCTCGATGACCTGTCCTGCTGCCACCAGAAGGGCCGGCAGCGGCAAAAACGCCGCCGGGGCGATGGTGTATTCCAGCAGGGCCGCACAGCGCTGGCGGCGGGTGGAATCCAGCCGCTTGGGCATGGCGAACCAGCAGGCCGTCCCGGTCCAGATGGCCGCGGCGGCGGTGAGCACCAGCGGGCCAAAACCCAGCAGGTACGGCGTCCAGTCGGTCAACGCCTTCTCGTGGAGGAGAAACAGGGCCGCCGCACCGGCGATGAGGTAAAGACAAACCAGCAGGAAGCCCAGCGTAAACCAGCGGAAGTTTCGCCCATCGCGGAAACTGATTTGGCGCGCCACTTCCGGCAGCAGCAGCCGGCGCGGGGCCACGGTCACCTGCCAGACCGTTCGCCAGAACGCCCGCAGCCGGCCGATGCCCTTGCGGTGCACCCAGGGAATCAGGCTGGTGGCCAGGGCGGCCGGGTCGAAGGGCTTGCCGCACTCGGGGCAGCGCGGCTCGGCCACGCCGCGCAGGTTGTACTGGCAGTGGATGCAGAAGGCATCCTGGTCGGCGGGCACGGCCGCACTTGGCCTGGGGTCGACGGTCATGGGCAATATGGTAGCAGCCCAAAAGGGAATTTGCGATTTTTGATTTGCGATTTGCGATTGAACGGCCCGACAGAACGCGTGCCAAAGTGTAGGACAACGTGGCATGGGCGTCTCGCCCATGAGTCCCACGGGCGTCTCGCCCGTGGCGTGGACCAAGAAACGGCCGGAGCACGGCCAAGATGGCCGTGCGACTCACGGGCGAGACGCCCGTGCCACGATCGGAGGCGGTCCTGAAAGTCTGGATACAAGTTCTGAGAGAATACCGACTGAGAACAGGCGACCAAGGCGCATAATGGGAACAAATGGGGCCTGATCCTGACAAGACGGTCTTGAGCGAACGCGAAGCGCCCCCGCCGCCCCGGCGGCTGTGGTGGACGAAGCGGCTGCTCGCCGGCTACGCGCTGTTGCTCCTGGCCTTGGCGGCCAGCGGCCTGGGCTGGCGCGCTTATGCCGATTGGCGGCTTGCTTGCGAGGTCCGCCGGGCGAAAGCGGAGGGTTGGTTGGAGGCGCGGCCCGGGCCCCTAAGTGATCAGCATGCTTACGCTTCAAGAGATAAGGCAGATGATCCGAACATCATGCCATCGGACATTCCGGGCTTTCGGCGGTCGCTGGCGGCTATGCCAGCGCCAAGAGGGGCATTTAGTGCATTAGAAGACTGGATATGGGGACCTCTGCTGAGTCGCCTGGACGATGTTACCAGGACCATAGCTAACGATGCGACCCGACTTGCATCCGAGGCAAGCGATGCCCCGAGCAAACAAGAAGCGCGAGCGCTGGTTCGGGAGCTACTGGATGACAAAGTACGGTTAGCCCTAGCGGATGCTCTGCGGGCTGAGGCCCAGATATGGCTATATGCTCCGCCGGAACCTGTGGAGAGAATCGTTTTTCATTGGCCTCCACCCGAAAACTGTTTGTGGACGGTATCCGACTGGCTCTGCCAGCCGACCTGCACCATTCATCACGCTAGGCTGATTGCGTGCTATGGCCGAGTGATCCAGGCGCTTAAAAGCCCGCGGGCGGCGGAGGACAGAGCGCTTTACGAGTCCTCAGGCTTGGGCCTTCCCCTTAATCTGCGGGAGCTCGCGCGGGAGCCGCTGGGGCCGTGGAGGTTTACGATGTTTCCAAGGGTGATTTCCTATTTCCTAGCGCATCGGCATCTGGCCGCCGCGCGCTTGGCGTTGGCCCTGTTTGAGCACGAGCAGGGGCGGCCGGCTCATTCCCTTGAGGATCTCGTCCCGGATTATCTGCCGGCGGTGCCTAGCGACCCGATGGACTTGGCGGGTGGACCGATTCGGGCGATTCTGGAAGACGGTGAGCTACAGTTGCATTTCTTCGACTGGGAATACGAAGACCAGGGTGAAATAGCGGTGGAGAGGAATCCGGCAGAAGCCAAATTCTCGCATCCGCTTGGGCCGCCCCCGGAAAAGGTTTCCCAAGACCCTTTGTCGCCGTAGAGGTTTGCGTATAGAATGCTATTTCTTCTAAATACGCTGAAAGGACCGCAAGAGAACACGATGCTGCAATTGAGTGAGATCGCGCAGAGTTTTGACGAGTTGGGTTTATCCGAGCCGCTGCTCAAGGCAGTGGCGAAGCTGGGGTGGGAAAAGCCGACGGAGGTGCAGGGTTGCCTCATCCCCGAGGCGCTGGCCGGGCATGATGTGCTGGGCCAGGCGCGGACGGGAACGGGCAAGACGGGGGCCTTCGCGCTGCCCATCCTGCACCGGCTGGGGCCAAACCACGCGCCCGAGGGTGTGCGCTGCCTGGTGCTGACGCCCACACGCGAGCTGGCCGCGCAGGTGGCGGATGATTTTCGCGCGCTGGCGCAATTCACCGAGCACGATGTGGCCGTAGCCTACGGCGGCAAGCGGCTGCGCGGGCAGGCCCAGCATCTGAAGCACAACCCCGCCGTCGTGGTGGGTACGCCCGGGCGGGTGATCGACCTGCTCGACAGGCACATCCTCAAGCTGGACCACATCATCGTTGCCGTGCTGGATGAAGTAGACAGGATGCTGGATATCGGCTTTCGCGATGATATCCGCAAGATCCTCGGCCGCATCAAGAGCCCGCACCAGACGTTGTTCGTCTCGGCCACCATCGAGGCGGAGATCAACCGGCTCGCCCGCCAGTACATGCACAACCCGGTGGAGATTTTCCTGGCGCCGGATAAGCCCATGGTCGAGAAGCTGGAGCTGAGCTACGTCAACGTGCCGCGCTGGGACAAGCGGCGGGCGCTGGTGCACCTGCTGGCGCAGGAGAAGGCGCAGCTTTCCATCGTCTTTACCGCCACACGCCGCGAGGCCATTCGCGTGGCCAAGTACCTCAAGGACAAGGGCCTGGACGCCAAGGAAATCCACGGCGACCTGATGCAGGTGAAGCGCGAGAAGATCATGAAGCAGTTCCGCGAGGGCAGCTTCAACGTGCTGGTGGCCACGGACCTGGCCAGTCGCGGCCTGGATATCGACGATATCACGCACATCATCAACTACGATGTGCCGGAAGACCCCGAGTCCTTCGTGCACCGCGTCGGCCGCACGGCCCGCGCGGGCGAGAGCGGCAGGGCCATCACGCTGATCACGCCGGAAGAGGGCAGGCTGCTCACGCAGATCGAGAAGCTGATCGACAAGGAAATCGTGCCCATGACGCTGGAGGGCTTTGTGCCCTCCGAGCCGCCGGAGCGTGAGCGAGCCGCCGCGGGTCCGGCGCGGCCGGCCCCGTTGACGCGGGCGCAGCGCCCGCTGCACGATGTCGCCGAGGGCGCGGAGGCCGTTCCGGTGGCGCGCACGCTGGCCAGCAAGTTTCCGCCGCGAAGGAGAAGAAGGCTGTAGGCAGAAGAAGGCAGGAGGCCTCGCCGGCTGCAATGATTCTCACAGAGCCGCCGTGTCCGGGGCAGCCGCGCATTGAGTAAGGAACGACCCGAATGCTGCCTAGCCAATTAAGCCTGCTGGCCTCCCCGCCGCTGAAACGAGCGCGGCTGGTGATGGGGCTGTCGGGGTGGATGGACGGCGGCGATGTTTCCACCGCGACAGTCGATCGGCTGGCGCACGCCCTGGGGGCGCACGAGCTGGCGAAGATCGACCCGCGGGACTTCTACCTGTACAGTTTCCCTGGCTCGATGGAAGTGGCGGCCATGTTCCGCCCGCACGTGAAGATCGAGGAGGGGCGGGTGCTGGAGTACGATCCGCCCAGCAATGTGTTTCATTACTCGCTGGAGAACGAGCTGATCCTCTTCAACGGCCGCGAGCCCAATCTCCGCTGGGAGGATTTCGCCGAGTGCCTCTTCGCGGTGGCCGAGCGGTTCGAGGTGCAGACGATCTACTTCGTGGGTAGCGTCGCCGGCCTGGTGCCGCACACCCGCGAGCCGCGACTGTATTGCTCGTTCTCTGATGATTCGCTCAAGCCGATGATGGAGCGGCTGGGCGTTCGCTGGAGCAACTACGAGGGCCCCGGCAGCGTGGTGACATATTTGACGGTGGAGGCGGCCCGCCGCAAGCGGGTGCTGGCCTCGCTGGTGGCGGAGATTCCGGCGTATATCCAGGGCCCCAACCCGCGCTGCATCGAGTCGATGGTGCGGACGATGGCGGCCCTGCTGGGCCTGCCGGTGGCGATGGAGCACCTGCGGCAGCTTTCCGACACGTTCGAGCGAAAGCTCAACGAGGCGCTGCGGAAGCGAACCGAGCTGTCGGAGCTGATCACCAAGCTGGAAGAGGACTACGACAACGAGGTCTTCGACACGCAGATGGGCGATTTGAAGACGTGGCTGGTGCAGAGAGGCATTCGGCTGGATTGAGCATGGTCTGTGGCCATGCTCCCCGGAAGTAAGAGCGGCGCCGCATTGAGGGTACTCGTTCCTGTGGCGCTATGATTCCTGCGAGAGTGAACCTCCTTCTCGAAAGGACATGGCCATGGGGATCAGGCCACAATTGTGGGCGGGACTGCTGCTCCTGGCGGCGGCGGCCGGCTGTACCAAAACGATTACCCTTCAGCGCGTGCCGGCGTGCTGCGGGCCGACGATTCGCACGGTGGCGGTGGCGCCGTTTAATAACCGCTCCTCCGTGCCGCAGGCGGCCGATTGGGTGGCCGAGCGCCTGGCGGCGGCCTTGGTTTACAGCCGCACGTACGACAAGGTGATCGGGCCGCGGGAACTGATGGCGCGGCTGAAGGCTGTGGACATCACGATGCCGACGGATGATCCGGCGGCGGCCGCGCATGCGATCGGCCAACTCGTGCCGGGGGTCGATGCGCTGGTTGTCGGCACGGTGGAGGCGTATGACTACGACCGGCCTGTGTATAAGCACCTTGAAGAGCCCCGCGACCGCATGATCTACCCGGAGGGAGGGCTTTCCACCCCCCCCGCCGGCGGCGGCGAGGCGAAGGACTTCTTCATCCCGGTAGCCGACCGATGCGGGCTGGTGCGGCTCGCGGTGACGGCGAAAATGGTCAGCGTGCCCGATGGCGACGTGCTGGCGAAAACGTCGGCGCGGCTGGGTGGAGAAGAACTCCGCCAGAGCGACCGGGAGCGAAAGGTCGAGAAGAAGTTGATCGAGTCGTGCGATGCGGCCGGCCGGGAGCTGTCCAAAGCGTTCATCAAAGTGCCCGTGGAGGTGAAGATCGAGCCTGAGCACGTGCTGCGGACGGCGTGCCTGAAGCAAGAGACCCGCGAGCTGGTGTTCACGCGGCAATTCAAGCCAGCCGACAACGAAGTGCTGGTGATCATCGCCCTGCCGCCGGAGGCGGCCCGAAACGATTTCTGCGTGATGATCTCAGCGCGGGGCGAAGGGCGCGTGCGGATGGAGCGCGAGTTTGTCTGGGGCCCGCGGGATGTGGAGCGGCGGATCGTTTTTCCCCGGGTCGAGTTGACGGAAAACTGCCCCACCACGCACTACGCGGTGAGTTTATACACCCAGGGCAAGAGCCGGCTGCTGGTGACGCAGGAGTTCGAAATCAGCCAGTAAACTGCAACCGAACCAGCGAAAACGTGAATGCGGCTTAAGGTGTTTCTCGCAAGCCAGGAATGGGCAGTTCCCGCCTTTGGAGGCGAGGGAGGACTCCGCGCAGCCATCATTCTTGTGGCCGGCAATTCGGCGGCGGGGTTGACAAGGGTGAGGGCAAATGCCCAATATGTCCGGCCAGCGGTTAACCTGTCGACCCGAATCGTTTGCGGCCGCAGTTAACCTGTCGACGCGAATACGTGATATATAACGGTATGGCCAGAGCCACGCATGGACGAGCCAAGGGTCGCTTATCCGCCGGCCGATCCGGCGGCCGCCGCCAAGGCGGCGCCGCGCACGCTCCCAGCGCGCGCGGCCGCAATTTGGTGATCGTGGAGTCGCCGGCCAAGGCCAAGACAATCAACCGCTACCTGGGCGATGACTTCGTCGTCTCGGCCAGCATGGGGCACGTGCGCGATCTGCCGACCAAGACGATGGGCGTGGATATCGAACACGATTTCGCCCCCACGTACGAAATCACTGCCGACCGCCGCAAGACCGTGGCGATGCTCAAGAAGCAGGCCATCGGCGCTTCGGCCGTGTACCTGGCGACTGACCTTGACCGCGAGGGCGAGGCCATCGCCTGGCATTTGGCTGAATCGCTGGGCGTGCCCGCCGACCGGATCCGCCGCGTGGTCTTTAACGAGATCACCAAGTCGGCCATCCAGGAGGCCTTCCGCCACCCGCGCAGCATCGAACTGAACCGGGTCAACGCCCAGCAGGCCCGGCGCATCCTCGACCGGATCGTGGGCTATCAGATCAGCCCGCTCCTGTGGCGCAAGGTGGCCACGGGCCTTTCCGCCGGCCGCGTTCAAAGCGTGGCCGTGCGGCTGATCGTCGACCGCGAGCTCGAAATCGAGCAATTCAACCCGGAAGAATATTGGAAGATCGAGACGGTCTTCAGCACTCGTTTGGCCGATGCCCCGGCGCTGGCCGAAAGCTGGCACGCCTTCCTCAAGCAGCTTGATGAAAAGGGCGCACCCCCCACGCGCGATGCGCAGCAGCAGTGGCTGTCCCAGCGCGAGGCGTTCTGGGCCGAGCTGACGCACTGGCGCGGGGCCGCCGTGGACCTGCACGATGTGGCGCAGAGCCGCCAGATCGTCGAGGCCCTGGGCGTGGCCATCGAGCGGGAAGACCGCGCGACGGATGAGCGCGCCAAGGGCGCCGCCCGCAACAAGGTGGCTCTTCGCACGCGGCTGTACGGCGCGGGCGGTACGGCCCATCTGGCCGCATTCGCCGTCGAGAGCCTCTCTTCGCGGCAGTCGACCACGCGGCCCCCCAAGCCGTTCAACACGGCCTCGCTTCAGCAAGCCGCCAGCACGCGCCTGCGCTTCGCCGCCAGCCGCACGATGCGAATCGCCCAGGACCTGTATGAAGGCGTGGACATTCCCGGCGAGGGCTCGGTCGGCCTGATCACCTACATGCGTACGGACAGCCTGAACCTGTCCAACGAGGCCATCACCGCCGCCCGCGGCTTCATCGGCCAGCAGTATGGTCAGAGGTACGTGCCGGAAAAGCCCAATCGCTACACCGCCGGCGGCCGGGCGCAGGAGGCGCACGAGGCCGTTCGACCGACGGATGTCAGCCGCCGGCCGCAGGATGTGCGCAGTTCGCTCAACAACGACCAATACCGCCTGTACGAGCTGATCTGGACGCGCTTTGTCGCCTGTCAGATGACCCCGGCGATCTGGAACGTGACCGACGCCACCATCGCCGCCGAGACCCCTTCCGGCAAGGCCCAGTTCCGGGCCCAGGGCCGCCAGCTTGTCTTTGACGGATTCCTGAAGGTCGCCGGCGCCGCCGACCGCGGCGAGGAGCCGATTCTGCCGGCGCTCTCCGAGCGCCAGCCGCTTTCGCCGGTGGCCCTCGATGCGGTGCAGAAATTCACGCAGCCGCCGCCGCGATACACCGAGGCCTCGCTGGTCAAGGCGCTGGAGGCCGAGGGCATCGGCCGGCCCAGCACGTACGCCAGCATCATCTCGACCATCCAGGACCGCGGCTACGTGGAGCAGCTCGACCGGCGGTTCTACGCCACGGACATCGGCAAAAAGGTGACGGAGAAGCTGGTCAAGCATTTCCCGCACGTGATGGACCTGCGTTTCACGGCCCACATGGAAGATCAGCTCGACCGCGTGGAAGAGGCCCAGGTCGACTGGATCTCGGTGCTGCGCGAGTTTTACGGGCCCTTCAAGCAGAACCTGGATCGCGCCAGCGAGGAGATGCAGCACGCCAAGGCCGAGACGGAGCCTTCCCAGTACATCTGCGAGGCCTGCGGCAAGCCCATGGTGTACCGCTGGGGCAAGAGCGGGCGATACCTGGCCTGCACGGGCTACCCCGAGTGCAAGAAGACCGCCCCGATCGACCGCGAGGGCCGCAAGCTCGAGCAGAAGGTCGTGGCCGGCGCCTGCCCGGTGTGTGGGGGCGACATGCTCCTGCGCCGCAGCCGGTTCGGGCCGTTCCTGGGCTGCCAGAAATACCCCGAGTGCAAGGGCACGCTGCCGTGCGATAGCCAGGGCAACCCGCTCAAAGTGGTGAAGGATGAGGAAGTGACCGGCCAGTGCCCCAAGTGCGGCGGCCCCATGGTCGTCAAGCGCAAGGGCCGGCGGGCGTTCCTGGGCTGCGCGCGGTACCCCGATTGCGACGGCATCGGCAACATCCCCGAGGGCGTGCAACTGGCCCGGCCGCCCAAGGAGCCGCCGCAGGAGACGGGGCTGACCTGCCCCAAGTGCCGCAAGAAACCGCTGGTCATTCGCCAGGGCCAGCGCGGGCCCTTCGTCGCCTGCTCGGGCTTCCCCCGCTGCCGGAACAGCTTCAATGTTGACCTGCTCGATGAGGTCCGCAAGGCCATCGAGGAAAAGCGCGATGCCCAGGCCCTGATCGAGGACGGCAAGGGCGGCCGCGGCAGCCGCCGTGCGGCAGTGGCGACAGCGGACCCGGCGGAAGAATCCGCCGCCACGGACAAAGCCGCCGCCAAGGCGCCCAAGGCCGCCGGCAAATCGACCCGGGGGGCGGGCAAGTCCCCCAAGCGCAGCGCCGCCAAACGTGCCGCACCACCCGCGGATGAACCGCCAGCCGGGCCGGTGGACGAGATGCCGGCGTAAGGGCAAGACCCGTAGCCCGGGCGTGCCGCCCGCCAGTCGCGCAGCCATCTTGGCCGTGCTTCCGGCAGTTTTTTTCTTTCTCCTTGGTGCCACGGCTGTCCGCAGCCGTGCGCTGGACCTGGCGCCTGTGCAAGAGGTACAGCGGAATCCACCGGTCCTTCGTTCTTTTCGCAGCGCACAGCGCACGGCTGCGGACAGCCGTGGCACCAAAGAAGACTCTTGCGCCGCGCATCCGATTCGCGAAGTAGATTCAGACCTGCAACTCCGAAATTCCCAGAAAATCCAAATCCGACTGTCGAAATGACCGAAACCCATAAGAGGCAGCCGGGTTTCGTTTATTGGATGGAGGCCCCGATGTGCGGGAGCTATGGATTTCGTTCCAACTGCCCCGGCCGGCGAGCACGTGCAAGAAGCCGGCTGAGCCTTACTTTAGAGGCGTCAATACACACTCAATGGAGAGGTCGTATGAAAAGTGCCACGCGATGGCTAAGCGTTTGCTTTCTGGCGATGACCGTGTTGTGGTCCCTTCAGGCGATCGCGGCCCCGCCGGCCGCAGCCCCCGCGGCAGCAGCTTCGGCTCCCGCCGCAGCGCCCGCCGCCAGCCATCCGGCCAGTCAGCCGGCTACGGCGGCGGCGGCGGACATGCCGGACCTGCTCAAAGATGCCATCGATGTGTATAACCCGATGGCCGAACGCGGGCGATTCTTCGCCGCGGCCGGCGCCGATTCCATGCTGGATGAGGCCAAGTTCAAGGCGGCCGCCGGCAAGCCCAATTCCTTTGTCCGCAAGTTCGACCGCTGGGAGGCGCTCAAGCAGTTCGACAAGAGCGGCACGGGCAAGGTCGGCTGGCCCGAAGCGGATGCCTACCGCCAGAGCTTCCGGAAATTCGTGCTGGAATCCTTCGACACGAACAAGGATGGCAAGCTGACCGGCACGGAGCGCATCGCCGCCAACCGGGCCCTGAACAGCGGCCAGTTGTTTGCCGGCGGTCCGCGCCCCGACCCGCGGCTGGTGATGGTGCTGTCGGCGACTCGGCCCGTGATGCTCGGCGGCGATCTGCCGGCCGAGGGTGTCGCCGGCGCGGCGCCCGTTGCCCTCCCGCCGACCGGCGCAGCCGTCAGCCCCGCCGTGCCGGTGGCGGCGGCCCCCAAGCCGGCGGTCCCCGCCGAGGATCTGATGAACGATCCTCAGAAGAAGGCCGAGTTCCTCCAGAAATATGACAAGGACCACACCGGCCAGCTCGGCCCCGCCGAGCGCGAGGCCGCCTGGCGCGACTACCGCCGCACCCAGCTCGAGCAGCGCGCCCAGCAGGCCAGCCCCCAGCCCCGACCCGAGGTGCAGGTGGCCGCGCCCGCCCAGCCCATGACGGAACAGCAGAAGGCCACCGTCGCCGTCGCGGGCGTCCAGGCCAGCGCCGTGCACGATTTGATCGAGAAGTACCTTTTTGAGGCCGACGCCAACGGCGTGATCACGCCCGAGGCGCGGGAAAAAGGCCTGGCCGAGATGCACGAGTCCTTCAACTGGCTCCACGAGCGCACGATGCAACTGGGCGACACCAAGGGCGCCGGCAAGCTCGACGAGGAAGACCAGAAGGCCCTGGCCGCCCGCATCGACCGGCAGATGGACAAGCGCATCGCCGACTGGGTCAAGAAGTACGACACCAAGGGCGACGGCACGCTCACCGACCAGGAGCGGGCGGCGATGGAGGCGGGCATCCGCGCGGAAATGGTCGCTCGATTCCAATCCTACGACCCCAACCACACCGGCCACCTGGACGCCCAGGGCCGCATGCGGTTCATGCAGGACTTTGCCAGAGACCTGTTTGGTGAGTAATACGCCGGACTAGATGTGGGAACCTCCGCCCGCCGGCAGTGACGCGTTGACGCGACGTCACTGCCGGCGTGGTTTTTTCCCGGTGGCATCGTTTTCCCGGTGGCATGCCCTCACAGCCGGTGCGCAAGCACCGGATGGGTGGGCATGGGCGTTTGCTGAGGCGAGACATGCCGCAACGCCAAGACATGCCCACCCGCCTCGGCCGCCCGAGGCGGCCTTCGTCGTGAGGGCATGAAGATATGAAGAGAGGGCATCCTTTGATCCGAAGGTGATTGGTATCGGTCAAGACGCCATCACCTCAGGAAAAGGACGCCCTATGGCACGGCATTATATTGGAGCGGACGTGGACAGCCAGTACGTGGATTTGGCGGTGGAGCGGAATCAGAA